>JBAVXU010000293.1:0-5245 GCA_049698415.1 Mycobacteriales bacterium | reverse complement strand
GTGCATGGTGTACGACGGCTCGAAGCCCAGAGCCATCCGGCCCGCGCCACCGAACGCCTGCAACAGTTGCTGCAGCACCTCGTTCGACCCGTTGGCCGCCCACACCTGCTCGACAGCCAGTCCGTGGCCGAGATAACCGGCCAGGTCCTGACGCAGGTCGGTGGCCTCGCGGTCGGGATATCGGTTGAGCGTCGGACCGGCCGACCGAACGGCCGCGGCGAGGTCTTCGACCAGCGCGGCCGATGGCCGATGCGGATTCTCGTTGGTGTTCAGGCGCACCGCGACCTGCAGTTGCGGAGCGCCGTAGGGCCGCAGGCCGCGCAGGTCCTCACGGATCGGCGGTCCGAGGCCCGGCCTGCTCACGGGCGCCCGCGAACGTCGACAGCGGCGACGTGCGCCAGCAGGTCCTCGGCGCCCCCGAGTGCCGCAACGTGCGGGGCGGCCGCCGCGAGAGCGCCGCGGGTGGCCTCGACGACATGGATACCGCGCAGAAAAGTGTGTACGGACAACCCCCCACTGTGCCGGGCCGTGCCTCCGGTCGGCAGCACATGGTTGGACCCGGCGAGGTAGTCCCCCAGTGACACCGGGGAGTACGCGCCGACGAAGACCGCGCCGGCATTGCGCACCCGTGCGGCCACGGCCGGCGCATCCCGGCAGACGATCTCGACGTGCTCGGCCGCCCATGCGTCAAGAACGCTGAGGCCGGCGTCGAGATCGTCGACGAGGACGTGCGCCGACTGCCCGGCGAAGGCCTGCTCCACCCGCTCACGGTGCCGGGTGATCGCCACCTGCTTGTCGAGTTCGACGTCCACCGCGTCGAGCAGATCGGCCGACGGTGTGATGAGCAGGCACGCCGCCAGCGGATCGTGCTCGGCCTGCGCGACGAGGTCCGCCGCGAGATAGGCGGGGTCGGCCGTGTCGTCCGCGAGGATCGCCACCTCTGTCGGCCCACTCTCGGAGTCGATGCCGACAACCCCGCGGAGCAGCCGTTTCGCCGCGGTGACGTAGACGTTGCCCGGTCCGGTGACGATCTCGACCGGCCGGCACTCGTCCGTGCCGTACGCGAACATCGCCACCGCCTGGGCACCACCGACCGCGAAGACCTCGTCGACCCCGAGCAGGCAGCAGGCGGCCAGGATCGACGGGTGCGGCAGCCCGTGGTTCCACGACTGCGGCGGCGAGGCGACCGCGATCGAGCCGACACCGGCGACCTGTGCCGGCACGACGTTCATCACCACCGAGGACGGGTAGGCCACCCGGCCGCCGGGGACGTACAGGCCGACCCGTTGCACCGGGACCTGCCGCTCGGTCACCGTCAGTCCTTCGGCCACCTCGATCGTGACGTCGGAGAGTCGCTGCGCCTCGTGCACTGCGCTGGCCCGCCGGACCGCCTCCTCCAGGGCACTGCGGACAGCCGGGTCCAGATCGCCCAAAGCTGCTGCGAGCGCGTCCTGAGGCACCTGCAGGGCCGACAGCAGCACGCCGTCGAATCGTTCGGTCCACTGGATGACCGCGGCGGTGCCATCCGAACGTATCGACTCGCAGATCGGCCGGACCGCATCCAGCGCCGCGTCGACATCGAGGGCGGCGCGCGGCAGGTGGGTCCGCGCGTCGGTCGTACGGCCGCGGAGATCGATACGGGTCAGCACAGGCCGAGTCTAAGGAGGTGGGGGTCCGACGTTTCGTACGAAGGCCGCCGGGGATGCAGCCCTTGCGCTTCCGGACTGCCGGTAGGAGCCTGCCAGCGACGGGGCTACCTGGAGGAATGGCCATGAAATCTCGGGGCCGGCGGCTCGCCTTGGCGGCGACCATCATCGCACTCAGTCCTCTCGTCGTCGGCGGCTTCACGCAGCCGGCTGCTGCTCAGGGGGTGGAGGACAAGATCTCCCACCTGATCCGGCAGATGACGGTGGAGGAGAAGCTGCAGCAGTTGCAGTTGCTCTCGGACGGTCAGATCACCGACGCCGACGCGCGCAACGGCGTCGGCGGGGTCTTCAGCCTCACCGACCCGGCCAAGATCAACCACTTCCAGCACGTGGCCGTGGAGCAGTCTCGCCTGCACATCCCGATCCTGTTCGCCTACGACACGATCCACGGCTACCGCACGATCTTCCCGATCCCGCTTGGCGCCGCGAGCAGCTTCGACCCGTCGGTGGCCGCCGCGGACGACGTCGTCGCCGCGCGTGAGACGGCGACCGTCGGCATCAAGCAGATCTACAGCCCCATGGTCGACGTCTCGCACGAGCCGCGCTGGGGGCGCATCGCAGAGGGTGCAGGCGAGGACCCCTACCTCGGGTCCGCCTTCGCCGCGGCCCGGGTCAAGGCTGCCCAGGGCTCGGACTACTCGGCCCCGGACAAGGTGGTGACCAGCGTCAAGCACTTGGCCGCGTACGGCCAGCCGGAGGGCGGCCGGGAGTACAACACCACTGACATGTCGGAGCAACGGCTACGCAACCTCTATCTGCCGCCGTTCAAGGCGGCGATCGACGCCGGCTCCGACACGGCCATGTGCTCGTTCAACGCGATCAACGGCGTGCCGGGCTGCGCCAACAGCTACACCGAGACCAACATCCTGAAGCACGAATGGGGATTCGACGGCTTCATCGAAAGCGACTACACCGCCGTTGCCGAACTCCGCGCCTGCCCACCCAAGACACCCGACAGCGGACCCTGCGGGCACGGAGTCGCGGCGGACGGACCCGACGCCGCCCAAGCGGCGCTGAATGCGGGCACCGACTCCGAGATGGTCAGCACCAACATCCGCGACTACGGAAAGCAGCTGCTCGCACAGGGCCGGATCTCGATGTCGCGGGTCAACGACGCCGTCCGACGGATCTTGCGCGTGAAGTTCCGCGCCGGTCTCTTCGACCACCCGTACGTCGATCAGGCCAAGGCTGTCGACCCGGCCAGCTTCCTGACGCCGAGCGACCGGGCCGCCGCGCGCAAGGCGGCCGGGAAGTCCATGGTGCTGCTCAAGAACGCTGGTGGCACGCTGCCGCTCGACCCGACGAAGTCGACCGCGGTGATCGGCCCGCTGGGCAACGACCAGCACGACATGTTGGGACCGTGGGGGGGCCGCGGTGATGACGCCGACGCGGTGTCGGTCTACACCGGCATCAAGGCGCAGAACCCGAACACCACCTTCACCCAGGGCTGCACGATCCTCGACAAGGACCCGCCGGACAACACTCCCGCCGATGAGTGCGGATCGACCGCAGGATTCCCCGCTGCAGTCGCGGCGGCCAAGAAGGCCGACCAGGTCGTGCTCGCACTGGGCGAGAGCCGGGGCATGAGCGGTGAGGCGGCGGCCCGAAGTGTCATCGACCTCCCGGGCAAGCAGCAGGAGCTCATCAACGAGATCAAGGCGACCGGCAAGCCGTTCGTCGTCGTGCTGTTCAACGGCCGACCCTTGACGTTGGGTGCGGTGTCCGCGGCAGCACCGGCCGTGCTCGAGGCGTGGTTCCCCGGCGTCGAGGCGGGCAACGCCGTCGCCGATGTGCTGTTCGGCAAGGTCAACCCCGGCGGCAAGCTCCCGGTCTCGTTCCCGCGGGTGCTCGGCCAGGTTCCGATCTACTACAACCACGAGCCGACCGGCCGCCCGTGCGACCCGATGGTCAAGTGGAATTCCCGCTACCGCGATCTGGCCTCGTGCGACCCGCTCTATGCGTTCGGGTACGGGCTGAGCTACACCACGTTCTCGGTCACCAATCTGCGCCTCAGCACCGCGCGCGTCTCCAAGAACGGCAAGGTGACCGCCGAGGTGGACGTCGCCAACACAGGCGCGCGTGCGGGCGACGACGTCGTCCAGCTCTATCTGCACGATCCCGTGGCGAGCATCTCGCAGCCGGTCCGCCGGCTGCGCGGATTCCAGCGACTCACGCTCGCACCGGGAGCGAGCAGGACGGTGACGTTCACCCTCGACAACAAGGACTTCGGTTTCTACGACAACCGCGGGAGGTTCGTGGTCGAGCCAGGCGTCATCGATCTCTACGCAGGGGACAGTTCCATGGCCGCGCTGACGCAGTCCTTCACGGTGGGGCGGTGACTGGCTGACACGCCCGGGTCGAAGCGCCCGGGTGCGCCGGGATCATCCAGCCGGCGGCTGCGGACGCAGGTCGGGCTGGACCCGCCAGGCCGCCAGCATCACGTAGGTCAGCGCCGCCGCCATCGGCTGGAGCAGGAGCATGCCTTTGGCACGTAGCTCGACCGGCTTGGTGAATTCACGGCCCACGTCGCTGCTGCGCAACATCTCGCGGTAGTGCGAGAGCCCCAGGTGAGAGCCGACCTGCCACGCCAGCACCGCGCCGGCCAGTGCACCGAGGACGAGGGCGAGCAGCAGCACCGGTCCTCGCCACCGGCCGGTGGCGTACCAGACCACGAGGGCGAGAACGATGCCCAGGGCAATCCCCAAGAGGGCGAAGGTGACCTCGCCGGCGAAGAACCCGTCAGCGCCGTTGGGCCGCACATCAGGTCCGGCGGACGTGATCACGATGCCGACTCGCGGGCTCACCACCGACCAGAGCAGTCCCTCGCCGACGCCGACGACGGTGAGCACCGCCAGGGCCACCGCCGCTGCGCGCACCTCGGCGGCCGGCACCTTCAGGCGCTGGCGCAGCGTCGGTGGTGGCGCGACCTCGTCGGGTGGCTGTGCGACGGACGCTGCCCAGGGCTCCACCGGGTCGAGGTTACCGAGTGCCGGGCAGAGGCCGGGCCGCTACGGCTGCAGGAGCCGCCCGGCCGCGCAGACCGCGAGTGGCTCGCGCCACACCTGCGGGTCGCTCAGCGGGTCACCCTTGAGCAGGACGAGGGCGGCCGGTCCCCCGAGGTCCAGCCGCCCCGGACCCGCACGCATGCCGCTGGCGGCAGCCGAACCTTCGGTGGCAGCCCGCAGCGCGCCGAGGCGACCCAAGCCGCATTCGGCCAGCCGCTCGAGCTCGCGCGGATCAGCACCGGTGATCGTGCCGGAGTTGCCGAGGTCGGTGCCGTAGATCATCCGCACGCCGGCCCGGTGGAGCGCGGCGGCATTGGCCGTCGCCGCGCTTCGCCCGGAGTAGGAGTGGCACTGCAGCGTGGACACCACTGCCACATCAGCGGAGGCGATGCGCTGTACGAGTGGCGCGGGGAGCGCCTCGACCGGTGTGTGTGCCAACTCGTCGATCCCGGCGTCGAGGGCACGCTCCACCATGGCGGCGGTCAACGCATGCGCTGTGACCGCCAGACCCGCGCCGTGGGCGGCATCCACCAC
>JBAVXU010000292.1:0-15795 GCA_049698415.1 Mycobacteriales bacterium | reverse complement strand
GGTGCCTGCCGCGCGGGCCGGGCGAGCCCGCCAGGTCCGCGTCGAGGTCGGCGAAGCACGCCCCTGGCAGGTGCCCTGCCAGGTAATCGTCGTAGGCGGGTGGTCCGGCCAGTCGCCAGCGCACGTCGAGCAGCACGGGGGGGTCGTCGGAGAGCTGCCCGGCGAGCTCGCCGACGCTCGTCAACGGGTCCATGGAACCAGTGTGGCCCAGGTCGTGGGCGCTAGCATGGGTGCCGGAGGTAACGGCGTGAGTGGTGAATTGATCGACACGACCGAGATGTACCTCCGGACCATCTTCGAGCTCGAAGAAGAGGGCACCGTGCCCCTTCGGGCCAGGATCGCGGAGCGGCTGCACCAGAGCGGGCCGACGGTAAGCCAGACGGTGGCCCGGATGGCACGCGACGGTTTGGTGACCGTCGAGGGAGACCGGCACCTGGAGTTCACCGACGTGGGACGGCGCCTTGCCGTGTCCGTCATGCGCAAGCATCGCCTCGCCGAACTCTTGCTCGTCAACGTGATCGGCCTGGAGTGGGAAGAGGTTCATATCGAAGCCTGCCGCTGGGAGCACGTGATGAGCGAGCAGGTCGAGCGCAGACTGATCGAGTTGCTCGGGCATCCGACCACCTGCCCGCACGGCAATCCGATTCCCGGCCTGGGTGACCTCGGCGAGGGCACGTCCGTCGGCACGCCGTGCGTCGAGACGTTGACCACGCTGGGCTCCGCCGCAGACACGGGCCTGCCGGTCATGGTGCGGCGGATCAGCGAGCAACTGCAGAACGACGCGGGGCTCATGCTGCGGCTGCGTGCCGGTGGGGTGCAGCCCGACGCGAAGGTGGCTGTCGAACACGCCGTCGACGGCGTGCGCGTCATGCACGACGGCAAGTCGACCGACCTGCCCGACAGCGTCGCCTCCCTGGTGTTCGTCGCCGCGGTCTGACACTCGCCTCGAAACCGTGCCGTGCGCGGCTACCGCCGATCAGCGGCTGCTTCGACGCAGCGGCAGCCATCGGGACCCACGGTCGCCGCGTGCGGGGTGTGCGCCGGGAGGTCGAGCCGGTCACCAGTGTCGAGTGAGAGGTCTCCGTCGGGGGTGTGAAAGACGATGCTGCCGGAAACGCAGAACAGCACCTTGGGGTAGCCGTGCTCGTGCCACCCGTAGGTCTCGCCGGGACCGTTGCGCCACGCCTGCGGCAGCAGGCCCTGCGCCCGGATCCGGTCGAGCACGACCTCCTCGTCCTGGCCGACCGCATCGGCGCGACTGATCTGTGCCGGCACCTGCCACCTCCCGTCATCCGCCGTGACGTCCCCATCTTGCCCTCACCAGTCGCGAACGCCGGCCGGGTCGACCGCCGAGTCGAGCGCGCGGCTGAGCAGTCGCGCCAGGCTGTAGTCGGGATCGCCGGCCAGACACCGGTCGAGCGCGATGCGAGCCAGCGTGGAATCACCCGCGGACCAGGCGGACCAGCCGACCATCGCCAGCGGCACGACGTCGTAGCCCGGTGCGGAGCGGCGCACCAACTGCTGCCAGAGCCGCTGTGCGGCCCCGGCGCGTGCGGTGCCCGTCCAGGCGCAGCACGCGTCGCGTACGGCGATGTCCTCCAACCCGACGATGAGCCGCGCGGCCTCGTCGTCGGACAGCACCTGCTCGCCGTCGGCCGCCGCTGCCAACAGCCCCAGCGACTCCTCACGGACCGCAGCGAGAGACGCCGGGCCGGTGATCCGCGCGGCGAGGTCCTCGTCGGCGTGGGCCAGCGCGCGCGCCATCACCTGACGTGCCGGGAACCCTTGCGGCTCGAGCACTTTTCCGACCGCCTCTCGATTGGGCAACGCAACGAGGCCGGCGTAGGTCGCCGTCGCGGCCACGGCTGACGCCCCGGCTGCCGGGATCGGCGAGCCCTCACGAGGGCAGCAGGTCGACACGTCACAGGTGTAGGACCACCACTGCCCGCCGGCGACGTGGACTGCGTCGAGCAGACCGATCCCGTGCTGCTGCAGCGCCTCTGCCGTCTGCTCGACCAGTTCGCGGCGCGTCAGCCCGTCGGCCGTGTGTGGGGTGTCGTCGTAGACGACCAGCACCGCCTGCTCACCGCGCGCCCGGGCGAGGTAGGCCGCCGCCGCCTCGGCCGCACAACCGGCGCCCTGGTCGTCGCCCGGCTCGGGAAGATCCATCCTCATCGAGAAGACCACCCGCCGGCGCGGTCCGCGCAGCGCAAGACCCACCAGGCTGTCGGCCGGGTGGTAGCCAAGGAGGTAGGGCACCGCTTCGACCAGGTCGGCGGGCGAACTCAGGCGTAGTTTCTGGACGGCGTGCTCGGTCACGCCTGACAGGATCGGTCCGCGGGCCAAGCGGTCGCGAGAGTCGATCAGGAATCTGTGGACGCTGCCGGAGATCTGGATGACTACGTACCCGTGCGGCTCACCCGCCGGCCCGTACGCACGACCTCAGCAGCGAAGGTCACCGCGTTGTCGATCGCCGCCGCACCCGGATCGTTGTTGAAGAAGACGAACACGTCCTCGTCGGCGGTCCAGGTGTCGGCCAGCCGAAGCGCCCAGGTGCGAAGTGCCTGGCGCCCGTAGGACGGCCACGGTCGTGCCTGGCCCTCATGCAGCCGGAGGTATCCCCAGTCGGCCGTACGCCACAGCGGTGTCACCGGCCGGCCCAGCCGGTCGGCCCAGCACAATGCGACGTTGTGCCGCTCCAGCACCGACCTGACCTCAGGCACCCACCACGAATCGTGCCGCGGCTCGACTGCCAGGCGTACGGAAGGATCGAAGCAGCGCAGGCAGGCCACTAGCAGATCGGCATCGGCCTGCAGGGTGGGTGGCAACTGCAGCAGCACCGGGCCGAGCCGATCACCCAACCCCGCGGCACGCTCCATCAGCCGGGCCACTGGCTCCTCGGGATCACGCAGCCGTTTGATGTGGGTGAGATAGCGACTCGCTTTGACCACCACGCAGAAGTCATCGGGGGTGCGAGACCGCCAGGACTCGAAGACCGACTTCTCCGGAAGCCGGTAGAACGCGTTGTTGACCTCGACGGTGGCGAAACGCTCGGCGTAGTACTCCAGCCAGAGTCGCTGCGGCACCTTGCGCGGATAGAAGCGGCCACGCCAGTCGTCGTACTGCCAGCCGGAAGTCCCGACGAGTGTTGTCATCGCCGGTTAGTCGCCGAGCAGGTCGGCGAGTTGGCGGGCGTTGACCTGGGCGTAGTTGCGGTAGCAGTTGTTGAGCAGGATGTGGGTCTCCTGTGCCTTGCCGGCCAGCGCCTCGAGTCTCGGCACCCACTGCTCGATCTCCTTCTCGGAATACAAGTACCCGAACCTGTCGTAGATGTCGCGGCTGGTCCACTTGTCGCTGTGCCCGTGGAACCTCATCACAGCGAGGTCGGCGGTCGCCTCAACGACCGGCGGCACCGACGAGGCGTGCCCCTGCGGCATGTCGACGCAGACGTACGGCACGGCATAGCTGGTGAGGAAGTCGAGTGTCTCGGCGCGGTTGTCCTCAGAGAGCCAGGTCTTGTTGCGGAACTCCACGCAGATCCGGTACGGCTCGACCCGGCGCTTGCATTCGAGGATGTAGTGCTTGTTGGTCTTGCCGATCGGGAACCACTGCGGGAACTGGAAGAGCAGCGCGCCGAGTTTCCCGGCAGCATGCAGTGGCTCGAGGGCCGACAGGAACCGCTCCCACACCTGGTCGACGACGGACTGCTCGAGATCCTTGAGATAGAGGTTCTTCTTGCTCTCGCCCTCCGGTCGGAGGTCCTTGTAGAGCGCCGTCGGCCGCGTGGGGTGCTGGGTGAGCAGTGAAAAAGCCTTGACGTTGAACGTGAAGTCCGGCGGCGTACGAGCCACCCACAGGTCGCTGTTTCGCTCATTGGGCGGGGTGTAGTAGGTCGAGTCGACCTCGACCAGTGGGAACTGCTCGGCGTAGTAACCCAGCCGCTGTGCCGCGGTTTTCGCATCGTCGGGATACCAGCCCGAGGCCAGTAGCGTCTTGTCGGTCCACGACGCCGTGCCGACCCGGATCCGGCCCATGATCAGTGCAGCGTGCCCGCCCGCCAGCCAGCAGCCGCCCGCTGCAGGGCCAGCGCGGTGTCGAGGTTGCGGGCGGCCAACTCGCTGTCCTCACCGAGTTGCTCGCGGCCGGTGGCGACGACGCGGAAGAACGCGGCAGCCCGCTCGAGCGCCACGTCGAAGTCGCCTTCGTACGCTCCGGTCAGCACGTCGTCGGCCAGTCGCTGCAAGGCCATCGGGTCTGCGTCGTCGATGACGCCGGCGATGACCTCGTCGACCGGCGCCAGCCCGCGGCCGGCGCGGTAGGCCCTGGCGACTGCGTCGCCCTGCCGCGTGCACCAGGTCTGCATCAGGTAGAGCGCCCAGAGCGCGCCGGGCAGGCTGTCGGCAGCGGCATCCCGCCACAGCTCCGACAGGGTGTCGAGGCCGACCTCCTCGACGAGTCGTACGAGTTGTTCGGTCGGCTGGCCGGACTCGCCGCGGCCGGCTTCGACCAGTGCGGCGGCGGTCGCGTGCGCCAACTCCAACCGGGCGTACGGGTCACCGTGCCCCGCGTCACTCGCCAGTCGTTCCACGTCAGCGGCCAGCAACGGCCGCGGGCGACGCTCGGCAGGTTCGGACACGGTTGAGGCACTCCCTGATCGTCGGTCCGGCGGGCTTCCGCCGGGTCATACGTACCAGTGTAGAAAGCCACCATCGGCGCCTGTGTGCAACTTGGCCGTGGATCTGCAGAATGCCGGAAAAGCGGGTACCGTGGCTTGCAGAGCCGGTCCGATCCATGCCCCCCGGACCCAACCTTGTCGCCTCGAGCGACCACTTGCCGTGAGGCGAGCTGGCGGTTCCGGCTTCGACGAATGGCCGCCACCGAACCTGGTGCGGCCATTCGTGCTTTCACCCGTCATGCTGGTGTCATGTGCCGAAGCATCAAGACTCTGCGCCCCCCCGTCGTCGACCACGTGACCGCGACCGAAGTGCACGAGGCTGCTCTGCAGTACGTCCGCAAGGTTTCGGGCTACCGCGCGCCGTCGAAGGCGAACACCGACGCGTTCGATGCGGCTGTGACCGAGGTGGAGCGCGCGACCCAGCGACTGCTCGACGGCCTCACGCACCGGCCGACAACGGTCAGCGCGGCAGGCGGGTAACGAAGTTCCGCGCGATCGGATTGGCGAGGACGCCGCTGGTCTGGCCGCCGTAGACGAAGACCGCGAATGCCACGTCGCCTTGGTAGCCGACGAACCACGAGTGCGCTTGTGGTTGGGCCGACGAACCGAACTCAGCGGTGCCGGTCTTGCCGGCGACGGGGCCTCCAGGCACCCCGGCGAGCAGGGTCGCCGTGCCTTCGGTGACCACGGCACGGGTGAAGTCGCGCAACGACGGCAACAGGTTGGCCGGCGGTCCCGCCGGAGGTGGCTGCTTCGCCGTCGCCGGTTTCCCGGCGATCAGCGAGGGGGTGGGCACGGTGCCGTGGGCGACTGTGGCGGCCATCAGCTCCCCGGCGAGCGGACTCATGAGCACCTTGCCCTGGCCGATCGCGTCGAACGCGCGTTGGACCGAGTCGACCGGCGGTGACACGGAACCGCTGAAGGACATGACCGGGAACTGCCAGCCGGCGCCGACGCCGTACTGCGCTGCCGTCGTCTGGAACACCTTCGGATCCGTCCGGACGCCGAGCGAGGCGAACGTGGTGTTGCAGGACCGGGCGAAGGATCGGCGCAGGGGTACGTCTCCGAGTGCGAACTTGTCCTCGTTGGGGATCGTGCGGCCGCCGATGGTGACGGTCCCCGGGCAGGCCACCGTGCTGGTCGGCTGCACCACACCTGACGCCAGAGCCGCGGTCGCGGTGATGATCTTGAAGGTCGAACCCGCGGGGTACTGCCCGGCCAGGGCGATATCGAACGGGGCCTTGGCGCTGTTGGCGACGGCGAGGATCTCACCCGAGGACGGACGCAGGGCCACGATCGCCGCCGGCAGTGTGACCGCGGCGAGCGCCGACTCGGCGGCGACCTGTGTGGCCCGGTCCAGGGTGATCTTGACCGGGCGCCCTGCTGACCCGGCAATGTCAGCGATCTTGGCGACGGTGGCACCTGTGGCGTTGACCACGTTGATCTGTCCGGTCGCAGTGCCTGTCAGCTGGTCGTTGAGCGCGCGCTGCAGCCCGGACAGTCCGAGTTGGTCGCCGCTGCGGTAGGCCGGACCGACCTCGGCAAGCACTTCGGCTGTGGCATCTCCGACCTTGCCGAGCAGCGGCTGCGCGAACCGGGCGGACGGGGCCAGCACCTGCTGCCCCGAGCGGAACACGGTGCCGGGCAGGTCGTAGATCAGCGGGCGGACCTTGTCGTAGTCGGCCTTGCGCAGGGTGATGACGGTGACGAAGTCGGTCGGCTTTGCCTTGCGCACATCGGCCACGATGGGCGCCGCCTCGATGCCCAACGCGCCGGCCAAGGTCGCAGCAAGCGTGGTGAGGTCGGTGACCCGTCGCGGCTCGATCCCCACGGTCACGACGTCGGTCTGGATGAACAGTGGCTGGCCGGCGGCGTCGAGGATGGCTGCGCGAGGCGGCAGGCTCCGGTGCAGCGACAGGCTCTGGCCGGTGCCGAGTTTGGGATGGATGTCCTGCGGCTCCCAGTGCACGAGCCAGGCGTCCTTCTTCTTGACCATCGCGAGCCGCCCGTCGTAGCTCCACGAGGTTGCCAACCCCGGGACGCCCCACCGGGCACCGAACGCCACTGTCGCCGTGGCGTCCGTGACCTTGACCTTGCCCTTGCTCGCCTTGACAGTGCCGCCACCCAACTTCTGGGCAGCCTGCTGGAGAGCAGCTTGCGCCGCCGCGGGACTGTCGGTCAGTTTGGCTGCGCCGGCGAAGTCGCCCTTGGCCCAGGCGGAGAGATAGGCCGTCGCCGGCCCATCGGGCTTCGGCCCAGAACTACAGGCGGCGAACCCTGCGAGGGTGAGGACCGCGGCGGCGAATGCGAAGTTACGCCGTGCTCTCAACCGGGGGCTCCTTGTCGACTGGCGGGCGCTGTCGGGCGATGTGTGCGCTGCCGGCGATCCTTTCATGCTGCCCTTCGGCGGCGAGTTCGCTGAACCTGCACAGGGCGTTGACGAGGACCAGTTGCTCCGCGGAACGCACCGGCGCGTCGAGGAGCCGTGGGCTTGCGACGATGGCCACTAGCCCGCGGGCGCGGGAGACGGCGACGTTGAGCCGGTTGCGGTTGAACAGGAAGTCGACCCCGCGGGGGGCATCGGCGATGCTCGATGACGCCATGGAGTAGATGACAACCGGCGCCTCCTGTCCCTGGAACTTGTCAACGGTGCCCACCCGGGCCGCGTCCGGCAGCCGCGAGCGAAGCCGCCCGACCTGGGCGTTGTAGGGCGCGATGACCAGGACATCGGCGAGGGTGACCGGCCGAACGATGCCGTCGGCAGCCGTCCACGATCCGGCGAGGAGGTCGTCGAGCAGCCCGCGGACCACGTCGGCCTCCTCGCCGGAGGCCGCTGAGTTGTCCTGATGGGCAACCGGGACCCAGCGCAGCCCCGAGCCGCTGAGACGCCCAGGTGCCTCCACCCGCTGCCGCGAGCACGAGTCGTGGGACAGCAGGCGACCGTCGTAGGACGTCTGGGAGACGAAGTCACAGATCGCCGGGTGCATGCGCCAGGTGCGGTCAAGGAACACGCCGAGGTCGGGGTCGATCGTCGCGGCGCCGCCGAGGAGGTGTTCGAGCGCGGATACCTCGGCCCCGGGGGGATGCACCCCCTTGCCGGGCTGCGACAACTGCTGCGGATCACCGAACAGCGCGAGGTTGTCGGCGGCACCGGCCACGGCGAGAACATTGGCCAGACTCATCTGCCCGGCCTCGTCGATCACCAACGTGTCCACGGCACCGACCATGTCGGGGCGGGCGAAGAGCCACGCGGTGCCCGCCACCAGATCGAGGGTTTCGAGAGCCGCGACGACGTCATTGGCCGCTGTCGTGCTGTCCACGAGTTTGCTGACACATCGCTCGTCCTCGGTGGCCTTCTGCATCGCCCGCACGGTGCGCCCGGTCCGCTCCGCCTCCACGAACACCTCGTCGAGGAGGTTGCCGATCGCCTTGTGGCTGAACGCGCAGATCCCGACCCGTTTGCCCCGATCGATCAGGGCCAGGATCATCCGGGCAGCGGACCAGGTCTTGCCGGACCCCGGCGGCCCCTGCACTGCCAGCACGCCATCACGGAGATCGAGCGCGAGCCTGGTCACGGCGTCCGCGGGTGTTTCGCCGGGGCGGACCAAGGGTCCGGGCGGCGACCCGGCCGGGGGGCGGCGCGCCAGCAGATCTCGGGCGGCGCTCATCCGACCGGGTGCGTCCGGGCCGCGGGACAGGACGTCTTCACCTACGCGAGCGACGGCAGCACGGAGAACGTTGTCGTTGAACGGGCCTGGAGGAACCAACGAGGTCGCGACAACCGGGCCGTCCTTGGCCTGCCGCTTGATCTCGAGCCACCCCAGCTCGGGGTCGATGTCCACCACCGTGCCCACCCCGGACTTCGTGCGCGGATCGATGTATCTGGTCGGACCGGCGGCAAGCTTCGTCTCCTGCGGTGGGAACTCCAGGTGCCAAATGGAAGAGCGGCCGTCCTCACGGACGAAGGTGGCCGGACCGAGCAGGCCGACCGCCGCGGTGTCACGAGCCAATTCCTCGTCGCTCATCTCGAGCCGGTTGAAGAACTCCCACCACTCCGACCGCGCCTCGCGCCGGTGCCAGTCGAGCAGATCGGCCAGCAGTTTCACGGGGGCGCTGTCAGGGTGTGCGGCGAGCAGCGCCGCCCGCAACTCCGTCGTCGCCGTGTTGGCCTCGGTCTGTGCCGCCGCCGGAACCCCGGAATCGTCATCGGGCCGCAGCACCGTGGCGCCGGTGGCGACGAGTTCGTTGCGCAGGGATTCGAGCCAGTCGCGTAGATGTTGGGTGGACCGGCAGTCGACGGCGTTGTAGCGCTCGATGGCGTCGAGCTCGGCCTGCTCGCGGCGCTCGAGCCAGCGTTCGTAGGCGATGATGCTCCCCGCGGCGTCGCTCACCTCGGCGTCGTCGCGAATGTCTGGGGCGAAGAACGCTTCGAGCTTCTTGAGCGAGTAGGACTCCTTGCTGACCCGCACACCCTGTCGTACGACGGCGTAGAGGTCGACCAGGCGCTCACCGCGCAGGATACGGTCGACCTCGTCGATCCGAGTGTCGTAGCGCGCCGACAGACGCTGCAACACGGACTTCTCGTAGGACGCGTAGTGGTAGACGTGCATCCCCGGGTCCGCCGCCCACGCCACCATCAGGCGATCGACGAACGTCTCGAAGGCGGCCTTCTCCGCGGCGGAGTCGTGCGCCCACAGCGCGGAATAGCCGCCGGAGACGTCGGTGCAGCCGAAGAGGTATTCCAGCCCGCAGTCCCCGACGAAAGGGTCGCCCTCCATGTCGAAGAACAAGTCGCCCTGGCTCGGCTCTGGCAGCCGGGACAATCCGCGCCTCGGCTCTGCCGGCAGCAGCTCATGGGTCTGGTGACCCGTCTCGCGCTCTGCAAGCTGCAGGCGTGCCTGCGCGGCCAACCGCTCGCGCGGGGCGGCTCCGATCGCGGGCGGAAGGTCGGCGGCCTGGGTGGTGCCGAGCAAGGCGAGTGTGGACACCCCGGCATCGGTCAGCAGGTTGGCGTGCAGTCGGCGCATGCCGGCGACGAACGTCAGCGAGTCGTCGCTGCGTCGCCGTGCCGTGCACACGGGATCCCACCGGCACACCGAGCAGTGGTGCACCGGGTCGGGGTAGGTGACCGGCAACTCGTCGAGGAAGCGTTGCAGGTCGGCAGTGGCCCGCCGGGTGTAGGCAGCGCAGTCGGTCAGCCGGTATGAGCGCCGGTGCATCTCCCCCGTGACGACGGTGAGGAACTCGGGCGGGACACCCTGCAACACGGTGAGACGCTCGGCGTAGGTCGCCATCTGCACCAGCGCGTCGACCTTGACGCGGTGCGCCAGTTTGGTGTCGGCCAGGTCGTAGGACCAGTCGCCGAACAGGCTCGGCCGGCCTGGGCGCTTCTCGAGGAAATCGGCGTGCCCGCGCCACACGCCGTCGAAGAAGGTGCCTTGATAGACGACATCCGCTCCGGACTCCATCGCCGCGATGGTGTCGCGCTCGGCCCGTGCGAGGTCAGGACCGCCCGCGATCTCCACAACGTCGAGACCTGCTTCGTGAAGGCTCTGGAGGTAGGTCCGCTCATGCGCCAGGCCGCGCTCGAAGAGCAGCTCACGTGCCGCGTCGTCGTGGTCAGGAGCGGCGTAGCGTCCCGCCGCCATCCCGAGATCGAGCCCGGTGAGATGACGACACTGGATGAAGCGCGTCAGATCCGATGCGCTGAGAACGAGTTGCCGACCCTTGAGGTACACACCCTGACGCTAACGGAGGGGTATGACGATTCGTCCGGGAATCGCGGTGGTGGCACAGCATCGGGAGCGTCAGGCCGGAGCGATTCGGCGCGCCACCTCGGCCAGCCACGGCCACTGCGGCGCCTCCTGCACACAGCGGGCGAACAGCCACAGTCGCATGCGTTGGCGGTCGAGGTCGAGCAGGTCGGCCATCCGGTCCGCCAATCCCAAGGGATCGCTGCGCAGGCGTGCGTCACAGTTCAGCAGGTGCTGTAGCGGATCGTACGTCGGGTCACCGACGTACGGCTTCGGATCGATGACCAGCCAGGGCTCACGTTCGGCCGCCAAGACGTTGCCGGCATGAAGGTCGGTGCACAACAGGACGGCCCGGTCAGCCGTCGCGGGCAAAGTGCGGAACAGTGCGATAGCTTCGCGGGCCATGCCCGGGTCGACGGTCGACGGGCCGGCTGCGACCTTCTCGTCGTAAGCGTCGGCCCACCAATCACACATGCCCTGTAACGAGCGAAAGGGATGGTCACCCGACAGCTCGCGCCACAGTCGCCGAAGCAGGCCGGCAATGACGACATCCTGATCCGGCTCGGGTGTCATCGACAGAGTCGTCCCCGGTGAGCACCGCTCGAGGAGCAGTGCGACCGTGTCGGCATCGATGATCTCGGCGGCGTGCAGACGCACGGTGCCGTCTCCGTTCCACTCGCGCAACCCGTCAGCCTCGTGCAGCGCCTCAGGGTGCCGCCAGGCCACCTTGAGCACGACCTCCTCGCCCGACGACGTGGTGGCCGGGGCGACCCATGCGGTCTGGCCCCCGGGTAGGAATGGCTCACCGATGGTCAGCGACCAGCGCTGTTGCAGTTGGTGTACGGCCGCCGACAGCCCTTGCAGCCAGTCGGAGCGGCCGCCCGCACTCGCTGCAGCACTCAGAACCGGCGGGATCACCAGCGGCATGCCCGCTGTCAGCTGCAGCCGCTGGTGCTGCCGCATCCCTCGCAGACGTAGCAGGAACCGGCTGGACGCATCTTGGTGCCGCACGTCATGCACAGCGGTGCGTCGGCGGCCTTGCCCTGGACGGCTTCGAGCAGTTCGGGTGTCGAACGGACGTCGGTGGGGGCGGGCCGGGCCGCCGCGCTCTCCGGCGCTGCAGGTGGTTCGGCGACCTCCACCGAATCGTTGATCCCGTCCCGGTCCACGCTCTCCGCCGCGACGTCGGCCTGTCCGTCGAGCTCTCGCGCGCGCTCCTCGGCGGAGAAGACACCCAGCTCGGCCCGGCGCTCGTAGGGCAGGTGATCCAGTGCCAGCCGGCGGAAGATGTAGTCCATCACCGAGTTTGCCAGCCGGATGTCCTTGTCGTCGGTCATCCCGGCCGGTTCGAACCGCATGTTGGTGAACTTGGAGACGTAGGTCTCCAGCGGCACGCCGTACTGCAGCGCGATCGAGATGGCGATCGAGAACGCATCCATCACGCCGGCCAGCGTCGAGCCCTGCTTACCCAGCTTGAGGAAGACCTCGCCGAGACCGTCGTCGGGGTAGGACCCGGCCGTGACGTAGCCCTCTGCCCCACCGACACTGAACGACGTGGTGAGCGATGGCCGTGCCTTGGGAAGCCGACGACGGGTGGCGCGGTTCTCACCGGGGACCTCGACCTCGGCCTTCTTGGCCTTGGCGTCGGAGAGCGGCTGGCCGACCTTGCAGTTGTCGCGGTAGACCGCGAGTGCCTTGAGACCGAGCTTCCAGCCCTGCAGGTAGACGTTCTCGATGTCCTCGACGGTCGCCGTCTCCGGCAGGTTGACCGTCTTGCTGATCGCGCCGCTGATGAACGGCTGTGCGGCCGCCATCATCCGCACGTGCCCCATCGGCTTGATGGCGCGCTCGCCCATCGCACAGTCGAAGATTTCGTAATGCTCGGGACGCAACCCAGGAGCATCGACGACGTGGCCGTGCTCGGCGATGTAGGCGACGATGGCCTCGATCTGCTCCTCTTGGTAGCCGAGTCGCCGCAGCGCCCTCGGCACCACCTGGTTGACGATCTGCATGGAGCCGCCGCCGACCAGCTTCTTGTACTTCACCAGGGAGAAGTCCGGCTCGATGCCGGTGGTGTCGCAGTCGAGCATGAACGAGATGGTCCCCGTGGGCGCGATGACCGAGGCCTGCGCGTTGCGCCAGCCGTTGGTCTCGCCGATCGCCAGGCCCCGCTGCCACTGCGCACCGGCGGCCTGACGGATCGCCTGGTCGTCGGCTCCGACCGAGCGCATCGTGTCGTTGGCTGCCGCGTGCTTGCGCATCACCCGCTTGTGCGCTTCGGCGTTGCGGGCGTAGCCGTCGTACGGCCCGACGATGCCGGCCAACTCTGCCGAGCGGCGATAGGACGTGCCGGTCATCAGCGAGGTGATCGACGCCGCCAGGGCGCGTCCGCCGTCGGAGTCGTAACCATGGGCGGTGGCCATGAGCAACGCGCCCAGGTTGGCGTAACCGATGCCGAGCTGACGGTATGCGCGCGTCGTCTCCGCGATGGCCTGGGTGGGGAAGTCGGCGAAGCAGATGGAGATGTCCATCGCGGTGATGACCAACTCGACGGCCTTGACGAAGCGCTCGACGTCGAAGGTGTTGTCGTCGCGGAGGAACTTCATGAGGTTCAGGGAAGCGAGGTTGCACGAGGAGTTGTCGAGGCTCATGTACTCCGAGCACGGGTTGGACGCGGTGATCCGGCCGGTCTCAGGGTTGGTGTGCCAGTCGTTGATGGTGTCGTCGTACTGGATGCCGGGATCTGCGCACTCCCAGGCCGCCTGCGCCATCTTGTCGAACAGCGCCTTGGCGTCGACGGTCTCGAGGACCCGATTGTCCTGACGGGCCCGCAGCCCGAACTGGCCACGCTCCTCGACCGCCGTCATGAACTCGTCGCTCACGCGCACGGAGTTGTTGGCGTTTTGGTACTGCACGCTGGTGATGTCGCGCCCGCCGAGATCCATGTCGAAGCCGGCATCGCGCAGGGCGCGGATCTTGTGCTCCTCGCGCGCCTTGGTCTCGATGAACTCCTCGATGTCGGGGTGGTCCACGTCGAGAACGACCATCTTGGCCGCCCGCCGGGTGGCGCCGCCGGACTTGATCGTCCCGGCTGAGGCATCTGCCCCGCGCATGAAGCTGACCGGGCCGGAGGCGGATCCGCCCGAGGACAGCAACTCCTTCGACGATCGGATCCTGGAGAGGTTGAGGCCGGCCCCCGAACCGCCCTTGAAGATGAATCCCTCTTCGCGGTACCAGTTCAGGATGGAGTCCATCGAGTCGTCGACCGAGAGGATGAAGCAGGCGCTGACCTGCTGTGGTGCGCTTGTGCCGACGTTGAACCAGACCGGGCTGTTGAAGCTGAACACCTGGTGCAACAGCATGTACGTGAGCTCGTGCTCGAAGATCTCCGCGTCGGCCGGCGAGGCGAAGTAGCCGTACTCCTTACCCGCCTTGACGTAGGTGAGGACGACGCGGTCGATCAACTGGCGCAGGCTCGTCTCGCGCTGAGGAGTGTCGACCGCCCCACGGAAGTACTTCGTGGTCACGATGTTGGTCGCGTTGGCCGACCAGAAGTCCGGGAACTCCACCCCGCGCTGTTCGAAGTTGACCGACCCGTCACGCCAGTTGGTCAGCAGGACGTCGCGGCGCTCCCAGGTCACCTCGTCGTACGGATGGGAGCCGGCAGTGGTGTAGACCCGCTCGATCTTCAGCCCGGCGCGGGTCGGGCTCGGGGCCTTCGATCGCGAACTGCCGACGGTCTCCGTCATATCGTCCTGCCTTCCACATCAAGGTGTGCAAACCGTCTCTGTTGTTCAACACGCAGTAGTGCTGCCGCATGCCCCGTGAGCAGGGCCGACGACCGGCCCCGACCGGCGATCAGCGCCGGGCTCAATGGGCGGGGACGGGCGATGTCTGAGATGAGGGCGGGGCGGGGTCGTGGGCCGGGCCGTGCTTGGCGACCGCATGTCCCGCGCCGTTATCGGCGCGCCTGGCGGCCCGCAGCGTCGCGATCTCGGCTTCGAAGTCGCCGAGGGAATCGAAGCTGCGATAGACCGAGGCGAAGCGGAGGTAGGCCACGACGTCGAGGGCCTGCAGCGGGCCGAGGATGGCCAGCCCGACGTCGCCGGACTCCACCTCAGCGGCCCCGGTCGCCCGGATGGACTCCTCGACCTGCTGCGCCAGCAACGCGAGCGCATCCGCGTCGACCGGGCGACCCTGGCAGGCCTTGAGCACGCCGGCCACGACCTTGTCCCGGCGGAACGGCTCGGTGACACCACTGCGCTTGATGACCGCGAGGGTGGCTTCCTCAACCGTGGTGAAGCGTTTGCCGCACTCGGGGCACGACCGGCGACGCCTGATGGTCTGGCCCTCGTCGACCTCGCGGGAATCGACCACGCGAGAGTCCGGGAACCGGCAGTAAGGACACCGCATCGAAGCTCCCCTCCCGCTTGCGCCAATCCCGTCATTTCCCCGTAATACCTATCAACAGGTTGTGGACAACCTGGGTCTAACTTGTGCCCAACCCGGACTTTTCTGTGCACATCCTGTGGAGAATCACATTCGTGTGATTCACAAGATGTGGTGGCCAAGTTAGCTCCCCACCACTAGGTATGGCAAGCAGGTTGGCAAAACTGGCGTGTCGGGTCGTGTGCGTCCCGGCTAATTCGCCGGGATCGCCAGCCGCTGGCCGGGGTGGATCCGACCGCCGGAAAGCTTGTTGGTCTTGACGATCCGCTCCATGGTGACGCGCGGGTCACCCTGCGGATCGGCCCGCACCGCGATGTCCCAAACGGTGTCGCCGGGGGCCACGACGACGGAGTCGGCCGACCCTGTGCCGGGCCGGGGCGAAGCCGCCTGGGCCGGCCCGTGGGCCAGCGCCGCGACGGCGATGCATCCCGCAACCCCGGCCAACGTGAGGGAGAGTCGACCCCGCCTGGTCAGGCGCACCCGCGCCTTGGCGTCCTGGGCCGGCGGCAGCGCACGCCGAAGCTGGATGACCTCCGCCAGCGGCTCCGCGTGAACGTCCGGGCGGGGCGAGAACCGGCGGGCCGGCAGCACCGGCATCGGAAGCGGCACCGAAGGGGACTCGAAGGCCTCACCAAGGGGCGGACCGAGCAGCTCCAGGGGCAGTTCCTGGGGCAGCGCCCGCTCCAGCGTGGTGACAGCCATGAGATCCTCCCGGTGCAGGTCATCGAACAAAGGTTCGATCGAACGTCTGTGCGATGTCTACCACGGCCCACCGACAGTTTCTAGCCGGATGCGGCGTGTCGTTCGAACATGTGTTTGAACAATGGGCCTCTCAGCGGCTAGCGTGCGGAGCGGGCCGACCGATGGCGCAAGCGATTCGGCCTCGTCCGAGCAGCCGGTACGCAATCGCCCCGGCGC
>JBAVXU010000291.1:0-5769 GCA_049698415.1 Mycobacteriales bacterium | reverse complement strand
GGTCAGCCCCTTGCCCGCCAACTGGTTGGGCAGCGTGCGTACCGACTTGGGATAGACACATCCGTTCCCGACGACCTGCTGCGGTGGCACGGTCGCGGCACCGCTGCCGACGAAGTCGCTGTAGTTCTGGCAGTCGCTCTGGGTCTGGCTGTCCGGGCCTTTCCCGCTGATCTGGCCGATGTAGTTGGGCAGGCTCAGGTGCGCGGTGCCGTAGTACTGCGTCAGCAGGTTGCCCTTGCCGCGCAGAGTGCGCGAGAGGTACGGCGCGGCAGAGCCGGGCCCGAACGTCTCGTCGTAGCCCTTGTTCTCGAGGTTGATCACGAACACGTGACCGATCGGCGGCAACGCCGTGCTCGCCGCGTTGACCCGCTGAACTGCGGGTGTGGATCCGGTAGCGGCGGAGGCACCGCCGATCGAGGTCGTTGCGACCGCGGCCGCGGCCAGGATCGACGCGGTGACGGCGGCACCGAGCAGTTTGCGATGAACAGACATGCTGCCGGGCCTACCCGCGCAGGTCGGCCCTAACAACGTCGCCGGATGAACAACCGGCAAACGTGATGGGTCTCATACACGGGCGTGTCAGCGGGATTCGCTCGGCACCAGGGTGACCAGGCAGATGCCCGGCATGGGGAGGTCGATCTCCTGAACGAGGCGCCCGTCGATCGGAGTGAGGATCGACGGGCTCGCCTCGGGGTCACAGCGGTCGGCCGCTCGCAGGTGTGCCCAGCCGGTGTCGTCGGGCCAGGTCGGGGACCCCAGCTCGCGCCAGGCCGCAACGATGTTGGCGTGCGTTTCGTCGACCCGCTGCCAGGAGACGGAGTACGCAGCAGCACTCAGGCCGGCCAGCTCGAGGGCCACCGTACGGTTCAACCGCGCGTCGCCGCCGGTCTTGCCTTGGTCGAGGGTGGAGTTCCAGAGCAGCACGCACACCGAGCCGTCGTCGGCGCTCGCGGCGAGCGCCTCGACCAGACCCTCGCCGTCGCCGGAGACCGCGGCCGGCAACCGTCGGGGGCCGAGCCGGTTGAGAAGCTCCAGCGCCCACCACCGCGGCTTGCGCAGGTTGCCGACCGTCAGCAGCCCGAAGCCACCGTGGAACAACGCCGGCGGCCAGCCGAGTTCCTCGAACTGGTCGGACACGACCCAGTAGCCCAATGCGTCGGTGGAATCCAGAGCCGCAGCCACCCCGTGTAGCAGGAACGCGGCGGCGAACACCGTGTCGCTGACCGGATGACCGTGCGTGGGGGTGACGCCCCACTCGGTCCACCAGATCTCCGGGCGCGGCTCCAGAGCATCGACCAGCGGACGGAAGTCGAGCGGCGCGTTGCCGTAGGTGTGTGTCGAGACGAAGTCGACCGGGGTTCCCTCGCGGCTGGCGTGTTCAAGCAGCGCACCCACCCACTCGGCCCGCGCTGAGCTCGGGCCGCCGACCCGCAACGACGCGTCCACCGACTTCACGGCGCGCGCGGAGACGTCGTAGAGCCGGAAGTACTCCTCCTGGGTGCCGCTCCAGAACACCTCGAGGTTTGCTTCGTTCCACACCTCGAACAGCCAGGTACGCACCTCCTCGGCGCCGTATCTGTCACGCAGGTGCTCGACAAGTGCGACACACAGGTCTCCCCACGCGTCCCAGTCGGCCGGCGGCGAGACGATCGCCGAGTAATGGAACACCGTCGCCGACGGGTCCCGGGCCAGCACCGCCGGCATGAACGACAACTCCACCACCGGGCGCAGCCCGATCTCCAACAGCCGGTCGTAGGACCGGTCGAGGCCGGTGAAGTCCCAGCGGCCACCGGTCCGCTGCACCATCTCGGGCAGGAAGGAGCCGTGCGCCCGCACGTACTCCACGCCGAGATCTTGATGGGCCATGCGCAGCGCGGTGGCCAGCTCTGCCGGGGTGTCCGAGCCACCGGGGCCGGGCGGGCTGGTCGCCAGCAGCGACAGGTGCTCCGATCCCAGCACCCGCCGCCAGACCGGCCGGATCTCGCCGGCATCGGCGGCAGCGTCCACCTCGACGACGAGGGACCGGCCCGATTCCGCACGCGGAGCCGGCCGGACCGGCTCGGACAGCGGGCCGGGGCCGGCTTCGGTCCACGTCGCCACGGCGTACCACCGGTCGGGACTGCCGTCGGCCGTCGTGTCTGCATAGGGCGGGTACGGGACCGCCAGCACGTCGCCGCCGAGGTGATCGACCGGCTCGAACGGGCCGTCCGGACCGTCGGCGCCGTGCAGGAGGTAGCCGATGGCTCCCTCCACCGCAGCCCAGTCGAGCAGCACGTACCCGGTCCCCGCCCGTGCGGTGACCCACCCCGGTGCCGGCAGGTGGGCATGTGCCTCGTAGGCATCGTCACTCGGCCGCCCGATCCGCTCCCGCCAGTCGCGGGCGGCTTCGGCAGCGGGAGTCGGCTCGGGGGTCTGGGTCACCACCGATGTCAGCTACCCGCCGTGAAGTGCTCGGGTGCGATGAGCGAGCGCACCGTGCCTTCGAACTGCCGGTCGACGAACGCCGTCTGCATCCAGCCGCCGGTCAGCGCGTTGGCCATCGCTGCCGCCGCCATGCCCTGGTCCAGCGCCAGCACGCACGAGGACACCGCCCCGCTGTCCACGTTGACCGAGTCGTAGAAGCCGTACGGGCCGTAGACCGGGTAGTGCGCGATCAGCTTCGTGAGGTTGTCCATCGCCGCCTGCCCGGCGTAAGGCAGCGCGAGCAGCGAGGCGTGCGGCGTGACGACACCGTTGGTGTACGCGCTCGGCGGAGGCGGTGGGGAGAACCTGTCCACGAACGTGTCGTCGTTGTTCGAGGGATAGCCGTTGGGCTCCATCCCGATCGCGTCCACGCCGTAGGCCTTGTAGCCGCCCTCGGGCTTGTTCGACGGAGAGAATCCCCAGTAGCCGTACTTCGCGTCGAGCAGGCCGTGCTCGATCTGCGACTTCACGTACAGCGGGTGGGTGACGCCCCAGGAGTTGGGCGCCCACTGCGCTTCGGGCACGAACAGCGGGACCATCAGCGCCTCGAACATGCTGCCGCCCCAGGTGGGGACGATCCGCTTGCCGCGGTAGGTGTAATGCCCCTCGAAGACGCTCACACCGTCGTAGGTCGCGGTGGTGCCCTCCGGGATCTGCTCCTGCCAGTCGTAGTTGGCCGGCAGCGTGCGGAACATCCGGTAGTAGTGGTCGCCGGGCACATCACCCGCGGCGATGCCCAGGTAGCTCGCCATCCGCGGCTCGGTGTTGAGCGTGCCGTAGTGGAACCCGGTGTAGGTGTTGTCGTCGGTCCAGTAGCCGCCGTACATCTGGCCGGGGTGGGCGTACGGATCGGCCGGCTGGAAGGCGTCGTAGAAGAAGCCGAAGTCCATCGGCGCGAGCAGCTTCGCCGCCTGCTTGCGCAGTTCGGGATGGGTGTTGCGGACCATCGTGAGCCCGACAGCGAGCCATGCGTTGTCCACTGTGGACAGGAAGGGGCGCACCGGGGATCCGTCGGCCGGCCAGGTGGTCAACCGGCGACCGGTGGCCGGGTCGTACCAGTTGAAGTAGAAGCCGTGCGCAGTGTCCAGCTTGGCCAGCGTGGCGAGTGTCGCGCGCAGCCGCTTGATCGCCTCGCCGTGGCTGATCGTGCCCAGTTTGTCGGCGGCCAGGGTGGTCCACAGGTAGGCGCCGATGTTCGTCGGCGAGGTGTAGCCCGCTGCCTGCCAGGTCGAACCGCTCCGGCAGTAGTTGTCGGTGGGCAGCCCGCTCGGCCCCGTCATGGCGTCGAAGGATCGCCAGGTGTCGTTGAACCACTGGTGCAGCAAAGGATCGGCGCTCGCCGGTTTCGACGGCGCCGCCTGCGCGCTCGGCACGATCGTGAATGCCGAGAGGACGGCGATGAGCACTGCCGCGAGAGCAAGCCTTGAACCTCTACGCATGTCTACCTCCGGTCAGCCCTTGATTCCGGTCATGGCGATACCTCGTACGAAATACCGCTGGAGAACGATGAAGACGACGATGACGGGCAGCACGACGACGAGCGATCCGGCCATGAGCAGGCCGTTGGACCCCTGCGATCTGTTCGGGTCGACAGCGAATGTCGCGAGCGCCACCGGCAGTGTGTACAGCTGCTCGTCGTTGAGCACGATGAGTGGCCAGATGAAGTTGTTCCAGCTGCTCAGGAAGGTGAGGATGCCCAGGGTCGCAAGACCCGGCGTCACCAGCGGCAGCGCCACCCGCCAGAAGAGGAAGAACTCACTGGCGCCGTCGATCCGGCCGGACTCGAGCAGGGAGTCGGGGACGCCGAGCATGAACTGCCGCATGAGGAACACGCCGAACGGCCCGACGGCGAACGGCAGGATGAGCGCTGCATAGGTGTTGACCAACCCCAGGCGGCTCATCAGCGCGAACAGCGGGATCACCAGCACGGTGCTGGGGACCATGAGAGTGGCCAGCACCAGCCCGAAGATCTTGTTGCGGCCGGGGAAGCGCAGCTTGGCCAGGGCGTAGCCCAACATCGAGCAGAACACCAGATTCGCCACCGTGACGATCCCGGCGACGATCGAGGAGTTCATGAAGTAGCGCGGCATGTCCAGCCGCTGCGTCAGGCCACGGTAGTTCACCGCGGTCGGATGCTGCGGAATCCAGGTCGGGGGCTGCCTGGCGAGCTCGGGCGCACTCTTGAGCGAGGCCAGCGTCATCCAGATGAAGGGCGCGGCCAGCAGCACGAATCCGACGACGAGCAGGGCGGTGACCCCCAGGCCGGGGATCTTCCCCCGCCGCGGCGGCCGTGCGGTCAGCGCGGTCACGTCGAACTCCGGAACAGCCGAAGCTGCAGCACGGTGACGATCAGGATCACCATGAACAGCACGTACGCCATGGCGCTGGCGTATCCGAGGTGGAAGAAGTTGAAGCCCTGGCGGTACATGTACAGCGACACGGTGAGGGTGCGGTCGACCGGTCCTCCCCCTGTCATCACGTACGGCTCCTCGAACACGTTGAGGTAACCGATCGAGGTGATCACCGCGGCGAACGTCAGCGTCGGACGAAGCAACGGCAGGGTGATCCGGCGGAACTCCGTCCACTTCGACGTGCCGTCGATCCGACCGGCTTCGTACAGATCCTCCGGGATGCCCTGCAGGCCGGCCAGGAAGATCACCATGACCGAGCCCAGGTTGCGCCAGACGGCCATCGCGATGATCGATGGCATGGCCAGGCTGGGCGTCCCGAGCCAGTCCGGTCCCGCGACGCCGATCTGGTGCAGCAGGGCGTTGACGAGCCCGTGATCGGGGTCCAGGACGAAGCGCCAGACGACCGCGACGGCCACGATGCTGGTGACGACCGGCGTGTAGAACCCGACCCGGAAGAAGCTACGGAACTTCGCCACCGGCGAGTTGAGCCCGACTGCCGCGAGCAGGCCCAGCGCGAGGGTCAGCGGCACACCGGCGACGACGAAATAGCCGGTGTTGAGCGCGGACGACACGAACTTGGGATCGCCTGCCAGGTGCTTGTAGTTGTCGGCACCGACGAACTGCGCCGACCCTGGATCTCCCACGGCGCCCAGACCGAAGTCGGTGAGGCTCATCACCAAGGTGGCGATGATCGGGCCGAGCAGGAAGACCGCGAACAGCGCGAGGTAGGGCACGGCGAACGACCAGCCGGCCAGCGACTCACCGAAGTGCAGCCCCCTTCGCCGGCCGCCCACCCCCCGCCACTTGGCGGAGGGGGGTGCGGACCGCTTCGGCGCGGTCGCAGTCGTCACTTGCCGACCAGGGGCTCACCGTCTCGCTGGAATCCTGCAGCCGC
>JBAVXU010000290.1:0-5847 GCA_049698415.1 Mycobacteriales bacterium | reverse complement strand
ACCAGCGCCGCGACCAGCACCCCCACCGACAGAGCCCGCCACCGACGCGCGCTCAGCACACCCGGCAAGCTCGGTTCGTACGCATGACGTGATGGCACGATCGGGCTCCCTGCGGGTCGTCGGCTGGCCACAGGGAGAGACGCGCAACAGGCCAATTCGGTTGACACCTGCCAGTCACCGATCGATCCGCCACGTGTGGGCTGGCCAGGATCGGCCGCGTACGAGGAACGGCGCCGGCCTCAGCCGGCGCCCCATCAGTTCAGGCCTGAATGGGAACCTCGTAGATCGTGTCCGCGGGGTGTCCGGCACGCTCGTGGATCCGCCTCACGGCGTCGGCGTCGGGGGCCTCGGAGAGGCAGAACGCCATACCGGTCGTCGGATCGGCCCACGCGTGCTTGAAGTTGACCTTCTCATCGTCCTGGATGGCCAGGTCGGCTTCGTGCGCTGCTGCCAGCGCTTCCTTGGTGATTCCGGTCATCCCGGTGTGTACGTCCATGAACTCAGGCATGTGTCTTCCCTTCTTCGTGATCTCTGATGTTGCATTGGAGCGCGGTGGCAACGGAGGACTCCGCAGGGCGATAGCCGCTGCACAGGATCCGTATCCAGGTGATGCGTTCACCGTCGGAGTCGTAGTACGCCTGCTGTTCGAGCACGTACTCCTGTCCACCGCGCCTGATACCGAAGCGATAGGCGACCCGCTCCCGGTCTGCCACCTGCCCGACGCTCACCGACCTGATCTCGTGGACGTCGTCGCCTGGACCGAACCAGTGCCGGAGCATGATGTCGTCGACCGCCTCGCGGGCTGTGGCCGCGGCCCAGTGCCGGCCGGGCGTCAGCCCTTGGAAATCGAGTTCGTCACTGAGCAGCGAGCGGACCCGGCGTGAGTCCTTGGCCGCCAGGGCATATGCAAACAATTCGCCCACTGTTGCCGGTGCAAGACCGGGCACCGTCTGTTGCGCCATGTCATCACATCCGTTCGCTCGACTCAGGCGAGCATGGCGGGACTCTCGTGACGGCACATGGGGCATCCGCCCCATCTTGGCCGGGGAACTTTGGCGTCGATCTGATGGTCGATGGGGGTACGGGGTGGCACGCTGAGCACGTGACGCAGGACGCTGTGGCGTGACGCGGGACCTCGAGGGGGCGGACGCACAACGGCCGCGACGCGCTGAAGTGGTCGCCGCACTCTCCCTCGCGCTCGACCTTGGTCTCGGCCAGCCGATGGAGCACATGCTTCGCTCGTCGATCATCGCCTCTCGACTGGCTGAGTTGATCGATCTGAGTAGTGAGCAGCGCGGAATCGTCTTCTACTCCGACCTGCTGGCGTGGATCGGCTGCCAGGCCGACTCGCCCGAGATCTCGGCTCTCTTCGGGAACGACATCGACTATCGGGCCGCCACATTTCATGTGGACTTGGCCGGGCTGCCGCTGATGCGGCTGATGATGAGTCACGTCGGCGACGGGCGTCCGGCGTTGCAGCGGCAGATGACGCGAGCCGGATTCATGCTGTCCGGTCGGGAACAGATGACCAAGATCATCGAATCGCACCGGGTGTCTTCTGTGCACCTGGCGGACCGGCTAGGCCTGGGTTCGCAGGTAGGCAACGCGCTCGGGTTCACCTTCGAGCGATGGGACGGCAAAGGGCTGCCGGACGGAGCATCCGGTGAACAGATCCCGGTCGAGATGCGCATCGTGCACGTAGCCGACGTCATCGAGGTGTACCTCAGGGAGCGCGGCGTCGAAGGTGCGGTGGACCTCGCGCGCAAAAGGTCGGGTACGCAGTTCGACCCGGCCATCGTGTCGGTGTTCGAGAGTGCGGCCGACGAGATCTTTGCGAGCCTCCCGACCGGTGATGCCTGGCGGGCGGCAATCGCCGAAGCCCCCGACCCGGACGAACGACTCAGCCCCGGCGACATGGACGCCCTGCTCATTGCGCTGGCGGACTTCGTCGACCTTCGTTCTCCTTACCGGCACGGTCATTCGCGACAGGTGGCGTTGCTCGCAGCCACCGCGGCGAGCAACTACGGTCTGCCCGCGGACGAGGTCGAGCTGGTGCGTCGCGCCGGATGGGTGCACGACGTCGGCCGCCTCGGTGTGTCCAGCGGAATCTGGAACAAGGCCGACTCGCTGTCGTCCACCGAACGCGAGCGCATCTTCCTCTACCCACATCTGAGCCAGCGGATTCTGGGCCGGGTGCCAGGCCTGAAGGAGGTGGCTGCGCTGGCCGGTCTGCATCGCGAGCGCCTCGACGGGTCCGGCTACCCGAAGGGCGTCGACAAGTCGTTCCTGCCCGTATCCGCTCGAATACTGGCCGCTGCCGATGCGTACCAATCGCTGACCGAAGCCCGCGCCTTTCGCCCGGCGCTGTCGGCCGACGCCGCCGCGGAACACCTGCGGCGCGACGTTCGGGCTGGAACCTTGGACGGCTACGCGGTCGAGGCGACCGTCGCGGCCGCCGGTGGCGACAGCCCGCGCACGGCAGGGACACCCGCCGGCCTCACCGCTCGCGAGCTGGAGATCCTGCGCATGGTCGGCATCGGTCAGTCCAACCGGGACATCGCCGCGACACTGGGGATCAGCGAAAAGACAGTCCGGAACCACCTCGAGCACATCTATGCCAAGGCGGGCGTCTCCAACCGCGTCAGCGCCAGCCTGTTCGCGCTCCAGCACGGGATCATCCGGGCGGACCTGGCCTGAGCCCACCGCAACGTTTCCGGTTGCCCCACCATACCGAGCTAGGGCTGACGCCCAAGAGTGCGGCCCGGGTCTTCCGTTTCGACGGGGGCGCGGCGCGACCTGCAACGCTCGGCGAGTGGCAGCAGGCCGGGCCGGATCGGCGACATCGCCGCCGAGCACGGCTACTACGACCAGTTACATCTCGTCCGCGACTTCGTGCAGTTCACCGGCTAGCCGCCGAGCAGGTGGCTGGCCGAGGAGTTCGGAAGAGTCCAAGCCGATGTGGTTGACGACACGGAAGAATGGGCGTCATGAGCGATAACACACCCACACCCCAGGTCTGGCCAACACTGCGCGCCCGCGACGCCCTTGCCTTGATCCGCTTCCTCGTCGACGTCGTCGGATTCGAGGAGACATCGGTGATGGCCGACGGCGACACGGTGCACCACGCCCAACTCGACTGGCCACTCGGCGGCGGCATCATGATGGGCTCCGCGCGCGAGAGCGAGGACGACCCGTGGCCGCTGCGGGCCGGCACCTTCGGCGCCTACATCGTCGCCGACGACATCGACGTGCTGCACGCCCGAATCGCAGCGGCCGGGGCCGAGGTGACCTCGGAGCCGCACGACACGGACTATGGATCACGCGATTTCGCCATCCGCGACCCCGAAGGCAACCGGTGGTCGTTCGGGACCTATCGCGGTGAGCCCCGCAAGGGCTGAACGAACGAAATCACGTGCGGCCGATGAGTTTCGGCTGCGAGAGTGGTCCAACTGCGTATGAAGCTCGAGGAAGGAACCGCGTTGACGGACCTGCCGGCTAACCACCTGGCAATCGACGTGCAGCGGTTGGTGAAGCGCTATCGAGGCGGTCGCGGCCAGCCCGACGTCGAAGCCGTACGCGGCATCGACCTTGCCGTGAACACCGGCGAGGTTTTCGGCTTTCTAGGTCCGAACGGAGCAGGCAAGACGACGACCGTACGCATGCTGTGCACGCTCCTGCCGATCAGCGACGGGCACGCGACAGTGGCCGGGGTCGACGTCCACCGCGATCCGGCCGAGGTCCGCCGGCGTATCGGCGTGGCGCTGCAGGACGCCGGCCTCGACCAGCGGCAGACCGGCCGCGAGTTGCTCGAACTTCAGTGCGGGCTGCACCGCATCGCCAACCCTCGACGGCGAGGCAACGAGTTGCTGCGACTGGTCGGCTTGGAGGATGCCGCCGACCGCCTGATCAGGACCTATTCAGGTGGCATGAAGAGACGGCTGGACCTCGCCACGGCACTGGTGCACGAGCCCGAGGTGCTCTTCCTCGACGAGCCGACCACCGGGCTCGACCCGGCCAGTCGCTTGACGGTCTGGCAGGAGGTACGCCGGATCAACGCCGACGGCACCACCGTCTTCCTCACCACGCAGTACCTCGAGGAGGCCGACCAGTTGTGCAACCGGGTCGCGATCATCGATGACGGCCGCATCGTCGCGGCGGGCACGCCCGACGAACTGAAGTCCGAACTCGGGCACGACGTCCTCATCATCACGCTGACTCCGGACGAGCATCAGGCGGCGCGCACCGCCCTGGCCGGCCTCCGCGGGCTGGATCACCTGACGGACGCCGCCGAGGGTCTGGCGGTCTACGTGGATGACGGGGCCGCCGCCGTAGCGGACGTGGTGCGCCTCCTCGACGATGCGGACATCCGCCCGCAGGCCGTCTCGCTGTCACGGCCCAGCCTCGACGACGTGTTCCTCGCCTCGACCGGCCGGCGTATCGAGGCCGACACAGCGGAGTTGGTGTCATGAACGAGACCCTGCTGCTGGCCCGCCGCGCCGTACGCGAGGTCGCCCGTATCCCGGCCGCGACGATCCCGGCGCTGTTCATCCCGGTGTTCTTCCTCGTCGTCAACCTCGGCCAGGTCAACAAGGTGTTCCCGCCGTCGACACCGTTCCTGCACGGCCAGCACTACGTCGCCTTCCAGATCCCGGTGTCCCTGGTCTTCGCCGTGAGTTCCGCGACGTCCGGGCTGGCGATGGTGACCGACATCGACATCGGCTACCTCGACAAGTTGCTCGTCTCACCGATCCGGCGCACGGCGATCGTGTGGGGTCGGCTCGCCGCCGACCTGGTCCGCGGCCTCGCGGTCTCCGTCCTCGTCCTCGGGGTCGGCTTCGCCTTCGGCGCCCGGATCAAGTCCGGCCCGATCGGGCTGCTGCTGTTGGTGGTGCTCGCGTCGATGTGGGGCGTGGCCTACGCGGGGTTCGCCATGGCGATCGCGCTGAAGACGAAGAACGTGCAGACCACCAACGCGTCGTTCATCATCTTCTTCCCGCTGCTGTTCCTCACCCCGAACTTCGTGCCGCTCGATCTGCTGGCAACCCCGCTGCGCGTCATCGCGCAGTTCAACCCGGTCACGTACGTGATCGTGGGACTGCGCGACCTGGTGCTCTTTCCGGGGATCCACTGGGGCTCGCTCGGTGCGTGCGTCCTGACGATCGCACTGACCGGGATCGTCCTGACCGCGATCTCGTTGCGGTCGTTGAACAACTACAGCCAATAGGTGTCGTGCCGGACGTAGAAGTCTTCCTTCTCCTGATCGCTCATGGCGTCACGGCGAGCCGCGTCGGCCAGCACGAGGAAGTAGTCCTCGCGCGGACCGCCGGGAGCGAACAGGATCAGCATCGAGGCCGGCTCGCCTGACGAGTTGTGGAACCCGTGGATTCCGCCCTCGGGCACGAACAGGAAGTCACCTGGCTTGGCGTCGACCCAGGCGGTCCCGTCGTACAGGCTCACGGTTCCGGACAGGATGAAGAACGACTCGGAGATGGTCCGGTGGAAGTGCGGGGGCGGACCGGTCGGATCCGGTCCCATCTCCCAGCGGTACAGGCCGAACTTCCCGCCGGTGGACTCGCCGGTGGCGAGGAAATGTCCGTCGTAGCCCGACGGCCGGACCACGTCGGCCGGAGTGTCGACCCGGCGCATCCGCGCGCTGATCTCGCCAGTGTCACCGAGGTAGCGGGGGTCCGGATAGGACACGTCAGCCTCCGCTTCCGTACGGCCGGGTGATGATCTCGAGGTTGTGCCCGTCCGGGCCTTCCCAATAGACGCCGCGACCGCCGTCGTTGGTGTTGATCTCACCGGGCCGGCGGTGACCGGGATCGGCGAAGTAGTTCAGGCCACCCT
>JBAVXU010000289.1:0-5001 GCA_049698415.1 Mycobacteriales bacterium | reverse complement strand
GTGCTGGCCGCTGTCGCCGACGCCTCGGCCGCCACCGGCCTGGCCGCCGCGGTCCGCGGCTCGGCCGGGGTCGGCGTGCTCTACGCCGGGCTGCCCGGTGATGCCGAGCCGCAGGCGGTGCAGCAGTTCGTCTCGATGGTGCGCTCGGCCTACGACGGCCACGACGGCGCTGCGGTCGTGCTGCGAGCGCCCGCGCCGGTGCATGCGGTGGTCGACACCTGGGGACCGGTCCGTGGGCTGGCTCTCATGCACCGGCTCAAGGACCAGTTCGACCCGGAGCACCGCATGGCACCCGGCCGTTTCGTGGGAGGTATCTGATCGTGCCTGACGAGTCCCGCCCGCAGATGACCAGTCCGCGCCCGGACCAGCCCGGCAGTGGCGGGCACGGTGCGTTCGACGCGCTGCACCCGCCGGACCCCGAGTTGGTCGACGACTGTGTGCACTGCGGGTTCTGCCTGCCCACCTGCCCCACGTACGCGCTGTGGGGCGAGGAGATGGATTCGCCACGCGGCCGGATTCACCTGATGCAGCAAGGTCTCGAGGGCGAGCCGATGAGCGAGTCGATGGTCGGCCACTTCGACGCCTGCCTGGGCTGCATGTCCTGCGTGACGGCCTGCCCGTCAGGGGTGCAGTACGACAAGCTGATCGAGGCGACCCGCTCGCAGGTCGAGCGCCGGCATCCGCGCAGCCCCGGACAGCGAGCGCTGCGCCGGGCGATCTTCGCGTTGTTCCCGTACCCCCGGCGGTTGCGGGTGCTGCGCGCGGGCCTGCGGCTCTACCAACGCTCCGGGCTGCAGCGTGGGGTTCGCCGTAGCGGGCTGCTCGGCCGGTTGCCGCAGAGCCTGCGCACGATGGAGTCGATCGCCCCGCCACTCGTCGCCGTCCCGCGCCTGCCGGAACGAGTGCCCGCCCAGGGTCAGCGCCGTGCCGTTGTCGCGATGTTGACCGGCTGCGTACAGGGAGCCTTCTTCCCCCAGGTCAACGCCGCCACCGCACGTGTGCTCAGCGCCGAAGGCTGCGACGTCGTCATTCCACGTGGACAGGGCTGCTGCGGCGCCCTGTCCGTCCACAACGGACGCGAGGACGAGGCGATCGGCTTCGCGCGCCGGATCATCGACACGTTCGAAGCTGCCGGGGTGGACGCCGTCGTGGTCAACGCGGCCGGGTGTGGTTCCACCATGAAGGAGTACGCACACCTGCTGCGCGACGACCCGGCATACGCCGGGCGGGCGCGGGAGTTCGAGTCGCGGGTTCGCGACCTGTCCGAGTACCTCGTCGAGATCGGGCCGCAAGCCACCCGTCATCCGCTGCCGGTCACGGCGGCCTATCACGATGCGTGCCACCTGGCCCACGCCCAGGGGATCCGCGCCCAGCCGCGACAACTGCTGCGGGAGATTCCCGGACTGCAGGTCCGCGAGATCGCCGAGTCCGAGTTGTGCTGCGGCTCGGCGGGGATCTACAACCTGCTCCAGCCCTCGGCCGCGGCCGATCTCGGCCGTCGCAAGGCCGACAACATCCGGGCCACCGGGGCGCGCCTGCTCGTCACGGCCAATCCCGGCTGCCTGATGCAGGTGGCCGCCGCGCTGGCGGAGACCGGCGAAACGATGGCTCTGCTGCACACGGCCGAGGTGCTGGATGCCTCGATCCGTGGCCGCGAACTCCGCCACGTGGGCGCCGATCCTGCGCTCTGAGCGCTGTCAACGTGCACCCAATGCCGGGTTCATGCGGTTTGGGGCGATTATTTATGTTAAATCTCAGGATGCGGGAGTGCGGGATGACGGGTTCTCGATTGTCAAAAATGGGCACTAGGGTGGCGCGACACAAAATTCGGACCACCGGAGTGTGCCCATGTACACGCAAGTCCTCGCCCCGGTCGGCGACTCGCTCTTCCTGAGTTCGCTGATCGCGGTTCTTCCACTGCTGACGCTGTTCGTGCTGCTGGGAGGCTTGCGATTGCGCGCCTGGGTCGCGGCACTGGTGGCACTCGCCGTGGCGATCGTCGTCGCCGTGGCGGTTTACTCCATGCCGGTGGCCCAAGCCGCACTGGCCGCGACCGAGGGTGCGGCGTTCGGCTTCTTCCCGATCATGTGGATCGTGATCAACGCGATCTGGATCTACAACATGACGGTCAAGACCGGCCACTTCGACGTGCTCCGCCGTTCGTTCGCCAGCGTCAGTGACGACCAGCGGATCCAGGCCGTGATCATCGCGTTCTGCTTCGGTGCGCTGCTCGAGGCGCTGGCCGGGTTCGGCACCCCGGTCGCCATCACCGCGGTCATGCTCATCGCCTTGGGGTTCAAGCCGATCAAGGCAGCAACGGTCGCCCTGGTGGCCAACACCGCGCCGGTCGCCTTCGGAGCGCTGGCGGTGCCGATCATCACGCTGAGCACCGTGACCTCGGCCGTGACGCCGCTGAGCGTCGATCACCTCGGCTCACTGGTCGGCCGGCAGACACCGATCCTGGCGGTGTTCGTCCCGCTCGTCCTCGTGTTCATCGTCGATGGCCGGCGGGGTGTACGCCAGACCTGGCCGGCAGCGTTGGTCTGCGGCATCACGTTCGGCATCGGCCAGTTCGCCAGCTCCAACTACTTCTCCGTACCGCTCGCCGACATCGTGGCCGCTCTGCTCGCAGCCGCCGTCCTCGTCGGCTTCCTGCGGATCTGGCACCCCGCGGATTCCTACCGCGAGGGCTCGCAGACCGGTGCCCCGGTCGTTGCCGGCGGCGCCGCCGACCAGCCCACCGCGGAGTTCTCCAAGAACCTCGACCGGCCCGACTCCAAGGCCGACATCCTGCGCGCCTACTCCCCGTACCTGATCATCATTGCGATCTTCGGGCTCGCCAACATCCCCGCCATCAAGGGCACCGCTCCACTCAAGCCGGGCGAGACGGGGACCGGGCTGCACTCGGTGACCCGGATCGTGCAGTGGCCGGGGCTGCACCTGTTCAACGCCAAGGGGAAACCGCTCAGTTTGGTCAACTACAAGCTCGACTGGCTGATCGCCGCCGGCACCCTGCTGCTCATCGCCGGCCTGATCACCATGCTGGTCCTGCGCGTCCGGCCCGGCACGGCGATCCGGGTCTACGGCGCCACGCTCGACCAACTCAAGTTCGCGATCCTCACGGTGATGGCCGTCCTCGCCCTGGCGTACGTGATGAACGCCTCCGGGCAGACCGCCACGCTGGGCAACTGGATGGCCGGGGCAGGCGCTGCGTTCGCGCTGCTCTCGCCGGTGCTCGGCTGGCTCGGCGTCGCCGTCACCGGATCGGACACCTCGTCGAACTCGCTGTTCGGAGCGCTTCAGGTCACGGCCGCGGCCAAGGCCCATCTCGATCCGGGACTGATGGCGGCCGGCAACTCCTCGGGCGGAGTCCTGGGCAAGATGATCTCGCCGCAGAATCTCGCCATCGCCGCGGCCGCCGTCGGGCTGGCCGGTCGCGAGGGCGAGGGCGAGTTGTTCCGGAAGGTCTTCGGCTGGAGCGTCCTGCTGCTGGTGGTGATGTGCCTGATCGTCTTCCTGCAGTCGACGTCGGTGCTGGGCTGGATGGTCTGACCGCGGAGCGTCTGGCGGCCGCGCGCCGCGGGGATGGGATCATGTCGGCGTGACGGCTCCTGGCATGACCCCGCTTCCCAGCGCCGGCTATTCGATCACCGTACGAGTCTCGGCTCGGCCTGATCCGAACGCCGTCGGCATGCTCACCACCGCGGTCGGCGCGGCCGGGGCGGTGGTGACGGCGCTGGACGTCGTCGAGTCGCAGGCCGACCGCATCGTCATCGACATCACCGCCGACACCGCCGACGGGGGCCATGCCGAGCGCGTCACAGCAGCCCTGACGGCGCTCGTCGGTGTCGAGGTACGCAAAGTCAGCGACCGGACCTTCCTGCTGCACCTGGGCGGCAAGATCGAGGTGACGCCCAAGGTGTCCCTGCGCAACCGCGACGAGCTGTCCCGGGCGTACACCCCCGGCGTGGCCCGGGTGTGCCTGGCGATCGCCGAGAACCCCGAGGACGCGCGGCGCCTTACGATCAAGCGCAACACCGTGGCTGTCGTGACCGACGGCTCCGCGGTGCTCGGTCTGGGCAATCTGGGGCCCGCCGCCGCGCTGCCGGTGATGGAAGGCAAGGCGGCGCTGTTCAAGCGGTTCGCCGGGGTCGATGCCTGGCCGGTCGTGATCGACAGCCAGGACACCGACACGATCGTCGAGGTGGTGCGCTGCATCGCCCCGGCGTACGGCGGGATCAACCTCGAGGACATCTCGGCACCGCGCTGCTTCGAGGTCGAGCGCCGGCTGACCGAACTGCTCGACATCCCGGTCTTCCACGACGACCAGCACGGCACGGCGGTCGTCGTCCTCGCTGCTCTGACCAATGCCCTGCGAGTGGTCGGGAAATCCCTGGCGGACGTCCGCGTCGTCGTCGCGGGAGCGGGAGCCGCAGGCACAGCGATCATCAAGCTGCTGCTCGCTCAGGGCGTCGGGGACGTGATCGCCTGCGATCGGGTCGGCTCGCTGCACGCGGGGCTCGATGGCCTCGACGAGTCGATGCAATGGCTGGCGCACAACACCAACCGCGCCGGTCACGCCGGTGACCTGCGCAGCGCCCTGGCCGGCGCGGACGTCTTCGTAGGAGTGAGCGCTCCGAACCTGCTGACCGCTGCCGACATCGCCACCATGGCCGACGACTCGATCGTCTTCGCGCTGGCCAATCCCGACCCCGAGATCGATCCGCGGGCGGCCCGCATGCACGCTGCAGTGGTCGCCACGGGGCGAAGCGACGAGCCCAATCAGATCAACAACGTGCTGGCGTTCCCGGGGATCTTCCGCGGCCTGCTCGACGCGCATGCCCGGACGTTCACACCGGCGATGTCACTGGCCGCCGCCCAGGCGATCGCCGACGTGGTGGACGCCGATCAGCTCAACGCTGCCAACCCGGCATCGTGCGGCTGAGCGCACCACCCTCGGCATAACCGACGCCGACGATGGCGATCGCGACGAGCATGATC
>JBAVXU010000288.1:0-3462 GCA_049698415.1 Mycobacteriales bacterium | reverse complement strand
GTGTGTCATCCGATCAGTGACGAGGAGATCTGACGTGGCCGACCCGTCCTTCGACGTTGTCAGCAAAGTCGACCGGCAAGAGGTCGACAACGCGCTCAACCAGACCAACAAGGAACTGTCCACCAGGTTCGACTTCCGCGGGGTCAACGCGAGCGCGACCTGGTCGGGCGAGGAAGCGGTCGCTTTGCAGGCCGACACCGAGGAACGGCTCAAGGCCGCCCTCGAAGTGTTCAAGGAGAAGCTGATCAAGCGCGGCATCTCGCTCAAGGCGCTCGACGCCGGCGATCCGCAGTCCTCGGGCAAGGTCTACAAGCTGACCGCACAGATCAAGCAGGGCATCGCGGCGGACAAGGCCAAGGCCATCGCCAAGAAGATCCGCGACGACGGCCCCAAGGGGGTGCAGGCCTCGATCCAGGGCGAGCAACTGCGGGTCAGCGCCAAGAAGAAGGATTCGCTGCAGGACGTGATCGCGCTGCTCAAAGACAGCGACTTCGACCTGCCTCTGCAGTTCACAAACTACCGCTGATCTGGGCTGTTTGCGCTGGTCAGCGCGTTGTCACTGCTCGTCAGTCCGCACGGAGTCCGCAGGGAGTACGCCGGCCTGCCGGATCAACTCGGTCGCGGCCGCTCGGGTGCGGCTATCCGCGGTGGGCCACAGGTGACTCCAGGTGTCCGCCCTCACCCAGCTCCACAGCGTCACTCCATCAACTCAACCCACTTCGATCGCCACTCCGGCGGCTCCCACTGCTCAGTGATGTAGATCCGCTCCCGAGACACCTTGCCGTTCTCGAACTCCATGATTCCGACCACCATCATCGGCACTCCGTCGCCGTACTGGATCGTGTACTCGTTGATCCACAGGTCGCCGCCCCCGACGGTCCGGCTCACCTCCAACTTCAGTCTGGCTGGGTACGCCGAACGGAAAGCAAGGATATTTTCTCGTCCGCGAATCCGTTCGCCGCCTTGAGGGAACTCGACGACAGCGTCATCGGCGTAGATCGCTGCCGAGCGCTCCTGATCCTCAGCGGTCGCGTCGAGGCCCTGGGGTGCAGCGAAGTGTTCCTCGATTTGGCGTCGGCTTCGTGAGTCATCCATGCCCGTCATGCTGTCCCGAAGCCACTGCTCCGGCAAGCTCATGATCCAATCACTCGTGTGCGTTTCTCTGCGGTAGGCCTATCAAAGCCGTCCCCCGAGGCGTTCATAACATTTGCTATTGGCAGCATTCCCACGCTCGCCCAGGTAGCCCGCCGCTGCGACGCGGCGATCGGACAGGCACGCCGCGAGTTGGTTGCCGCGGTGCGCGCAGGACAGGGTGGCCGGACTCAGGCCGAGATCGCCCACGAGATCGGCCGCAGTCCTCACCGCCACTCGTTGAGCACCCCGACCCCGTACACCGGCTACCGCCAGGGATCGGCGGCGCAGTGCCCCTGACGGTGCCGTCGTACTGGCTGGAGACCTGCGGGGACGACCTCACCGCTCGGCCTGCGCTGGCGGGGGACGCCGAGGCCGATGTGGCGATCGTCGGTGCCGGCTACACCGGGCTGTGGACTGCGCACCATCTGCTCCGCAACGACCCAACCCTGCGAGTCATCGTCGTCGACCGCGAGATCGCCGGCTGGGGAGCCTCCGGCCGCAACGGGGGCTGGTGCTCGGCGATGTACGCCAGGTCGTGGCGGCGGGTCGCGCGTGAGCACGGCGAGGACGCGGCCCTCCGGCTGCGACGCGCGCTGGAACGCACCGTCGATGATGTCGGACGCTGGTGTGCGGACCACGGCGTGGACGCGGAGTACGCCAAGGGCGGCAACCTGACCCTGGCCCGCGGGCCTGCGCAGGCAACGGCCCTGCGCCTGCGGGTCGCCGACGATCGTGCGCGAGGTGCGGCCGATACGGTCTGGCTCGATCACGGCGACGCGACGGCCCGGGTCGCGGCGGCCGGGGTCGACGGCGGGGCGTACACACCGCACTGCGCGGCGATCCAGCCGGCCCGACTGGTCCGCGGGCTGGCCCGGGTGGTCGAGGCGCAAGGCGCTCGGCTGTACGAACAGACCGCGGCGCTGCGGATCGAACCAGGCCGGGTGCTGACCGAACACGGCACGGTGCGCGCTGAGGTCGTCGTCCGCGCGACCGAGGGCTACACCGCGGACCTGCCCGGCGCGCACCGGGAACTCGTCCCGGTGTGGTCACTGATCATCGCGACCGAGCCCCTCGACCCGGCCACCTGGGAGCTCATCGGCTGGCGGGAACGGGAGACGCTCACCGACGGCCGGCATCTGATCATCTACGCGCAGCGCACCGCCGATGGCCGGGTGGTGTTCGGCGGCCGGGGTGCGCCGTACCGCTGGGGGTCGCGGACGGACGGCAGCGCAGGTCATGCGGCGACGTACGCACGTCTGGAGCGCACGCTGCACGACCTGCTGCCCCAGGTCCGCGATGCGTCGATCACGCATCGGTGGGGTGGCGTGCTCGGCGTGCCCCGCGACTGGCGGCCGGCGGTGACCTTCGACCGGAACCTCGGCCTGGCCTGGGCGGGTGGGTACGTCGGTGACGGCGTGGGCTGCTCGGCGCTGGCCGGCCGCACGCTGGCCGATCTCATCGGCGGCCGGGATACCGACGAGACCCGGTTGCCCTGGGTCGGTCACCGGTGGCGGCAGTGGGAGCCCGAACCCCTGCGCTGGGCCGGCGTCCGCGGCGTCACCGAGCTGATGGCCAGCGCGGACCGGAGCGAGCTGCGTACCGGCCGGCCGGCCCGCAGGGCTGCCCTCGTCGGACGGCTACTGGGTCACTGAACCTGGCGGTACCCGGCCAACTCCTCGAGCCGGTCGATGCGCTCCTGCATCGGCGGGTGCGTGGAGAACAACTTCGCGACACCGTAGGAACCGAACGGGTTGGCGATCATCAGGTGGCTGGTGGACATCAGCTTCTGCTCGGGGGCGAGCGGCAGGGCCTGGGTGCCGAGTTGCAACTTGCGCAGCGCGCTGGCGAGCGCGAGCGGGTCACCACACAGGGCGGCACCGGACTGGTCGGCCTGGAACTCGCGCGAGCGGCTGATCGCCAACTGGATGAGCCCGGCGGCGAGCGGGCCGAGGAAGATCATCAGCAGGCCGGCGATCGGGTTGCCGCCCTCGTCGTCGTCGGAGCCGACCGGCAGGAAGTACGCGAGGTAGGCGAGGTAGGTGATGATGCTGGCCAGCGCGCCCGCGACCGACGAGATCAGGATGTCGCGGTTGTAGACGTGGGAGAGCTCATGCGCCAGGACGGCGCGCAGTTCGCGGCCGTCGAGGATGCGAAGCAACCCCGTGGTGGCGCAGACCGCTGCGTGACGTGGGTTGCGACCCGTGGCGAACGCGTTGGGTGCGTCGGTCGGGCTGAGGTAGATCCGCGGCATCGGCTGCCCGGTCGATGTCGCCAGCTCGCGGACTATGGCGTACAGCGCTGGTTGTTCCACCTCGGTCACGAGGTAGG
>JBAVXU010000287.1:0-6251 GCA_049698415.1 Mycobacteriales bacterium | reverse complement strand
CGCCCGCCTGGTGCCACTCGCCGGCGTGCGGCATCAGCGCCAGAGACGTGGTCAGCACGCCGGGACATTGCGCCTGTGGGGTGTCCAACTCCGGTCCGGCCGGGTCGGCGCGGTACGGATGGATGTTGCGGCTGAGCTTGCCGGTGGAGCGGAGCAGCGTGATCGCCAGTGCGTCGCCAACGAGTTCGTACTCCGTCGCCGATGCGAGCAGGACGGCTGCCCCGCCCGCGTCGACGAAGCCGTAGGCCGGGAAGGTCGGGATCGGCACCTCGCCGTAGCCCGCCTCGGCACTGCGGCCGCGGGTGGTGACGGCGAACTGCCCTTCGGCGTGAGATTCGTCGGCCGCGCGGGCGACCGGTACGTGCAGGCGCAGGCGGTGGTCGCGGCAGCGGTTGTCCACCGTGATGCTCAGCCGGACGAAGGGCTCGCCGGCCCGGAGTTCGACCCGGGTCGTGGTGGCGACTCGCTCGGTATCCGCGCTGCGCCGCTCGCCTGTCGTCTGCACCGGCCAGACGTAACCGCGCTCGATCTCGAAGGCACCCATAAGCGGCCCGTCTGCCACCGAGCGCACGGCGATCGCCTCGGGGGTGTCCACGACGGAGTCAGTGGCCGGCGGTCCGTAGTTGTACGTGTCACCACAGTCGCCGCCGTCGACCAGCCGGCCGGCGCCGTCGAGCACCACGCCGTCGCGGGTGGCGATCCGCAGGTTGCCGTCATCGCGGACCTGCACCGACAGCACACCGTTGTCCAACGTGCGCGCCGCCGACTCCCGTACCGGGTCGCCCACGGCCATTGCTCCTGTCACCGGTCGCACCGCAGTCCAGCCCAGCGCCGGAACGGGTACCCGGGTGAGCAGTCGCCGCCGCGGCTCCTCGACGATCCGCAACACCCACCCGTCGGGCCGCTCGTCCACCGCGGACTGCACCGCCAGCCGGGCAGCGACGAGGTCGATCTCTGGTGCGAGCAGTTCGGGTCCGACCACGAACGTCAGCACGCCGGGCTCGACCCGGACGTCGCGCACGGTCCGGCCGAACAATTCGCGGCCGTGAATCCGGCTGAAGGCGTCGACGGCACCGGACCCGTCGAGTGACTCCTCGACCAGTTGCTCGGTCGGGCGGGAGAGCTCCTGTGCCGGCAGCCGCTCGCCTGCTGGTCCCTCGAAGCTCACCTCGGGCCAGTCGCCCGGCACCGGCACCGTGGCCTCGACCCAGCCGGGGCGTGGCGCGGGCGACGGATTCATCACTAGGAGCGCATCGGCCGGCACGCGCCGGGCCAACCCGGCAACGACCCGGTCCCGTACGGCCTGGCCGAGGTGTTCTGCCTCGGCGATCCTTGCCGTGACCTGAACCGCGGTCTCGTCGACGCCGCAGCCGGTGACCGAGTCGTGGCAGGCCGACGAGATCAGCCGCTCCCACGCCATGTCCAGGAACCGGCCGGGCCACTGCTCCGACCACAGCGCCGCCCACGGCTCCGAATAGCGCTCGACCATCCGCTCGGCCCGGCCCATGGCGTGCTTGAGCGGAGCGCGTACGGAGATGACGCCCGGCAGGATGTTCGCCCTGGCGTGACTGCGCAACTCACCGTGCCAGGCCGGCAGTCCGGCCTGATCGGGGTCGTGCCGCAGCACGTAGTCGTGCAAGGTCTCGATCTGCAGCAACAGGCCACCGTCGACTCCGGCCGCACTGTCGACCAGGCCCGGCAGCGGGGCCGCGTGGTCCGTGCCGTACATCGCCAGCACCTCGTCCGACCCGAACCACGGCCGCATCCGCTCGATCAGCCCGGCGGTCTCGGCTTCGACCCGGGCCGGCCGGTCGAAGAGGAAGGCGGCGTTGCCGTATCCGCCCGGGAGGTATTCGGTTCGCACCCAGGAGCCGTCCGGCGAGACCCACCGGAACGAGTGCCGATCCACCGCCGCAGGTACGCCGCGCCATACGCAGGCGTGCCGGAAGCCGGCCCCGGCCAGGATCTGTGGCATCTGGGCGCAGTGGCCGAACATGTCGGGCAGATAGCCGATCGGCATGCCTCCACCGAGCGCTTGAGCGCGGGACCAGCCGAGTTCGAGGTTGCGGATGATGCTCTCGCCCGAGCAGAGGAACTCGTCGAGCAGGATCTGCCAGGGTCCGACGGCGAGTTGGCCGGTCGCGACCAGGGCACGTACCCGGTCGGTGTTCTCCGGTCGTACCTCGAGGTAGTCATCGACAGCGGCCATCTGGCCGTCGAGGGTGAAGTGGAACTGCGGCTGGCGCTCCGCGCGGTCGAGTACGTCGTCCAGCAGGTCGACCAATCTCATCCGGAACCGCTGGAAGGGTTCGTACCATTCGCGGTCCCAGTGGGTGTGCGGGACGAGGTGGACGGTCTCCCGGCCGGGTGGCCGTGGTGGAGAAGTCAGAGCGCTGGACGATCAGTAACGAGGGTCCCCGGGGTCGCGTACGACGCGCTCTTCGACGACGGCGCTCTCGGCTCGCCGGTTGCGCGGGCCCCAGATCAGCAGGGTCAGGATGAGGCCGAGCAGCCCGGCCGCCATCAGGATGAAACCGATGACGTTGAGGTCGATCCCGGCAACGTCCTTGACGTTGACGGCGAACGCGAGGATCGCGCCGATAGCAATCAGGAAGATACTGGCGCCGATGCCCATGCGGACCTCCAATTCAGTGGCCGGCCTTGCACCGGACGCACACCCAGGAACCAGTCTGCCCCGGTCACCCCCATTCAACCATTCGGTGCGGCTGGCGAGCGGGACCCGGAAGCGGATTTACCAGTGCTTTTCAGCCGGTGGCTGCTGCATGACCCTGGTTTGATCGGGATCGTACGATTGCGGCGGGCGCAGCCACGACCGGACCGCACCGCGTCGCTGACCCCGCCAAGGGGCCACCAGATAGGCCGCCACGACAGTCGCCACGAGCCCGCAGACGACCATGATGAAGCCGAGGCTGAGCAGGTCGATGTCCTTGACGTAGATCGGGTGCAGGGCCAGCCACAGCGTCAGGCCGGCGGCGAGCAGCCACGGCCCGCTGGCCTGCCAGATCTCACGCCGAGCCCGGCTCATCCGGCCGAGCACGGCGATGGTCAGCCCGGCTGCGCCGCCGATGAACAAAGAGGTGCCGAGCATCCCGATCGAGATCCACGACGGGCTCGCGGTCACCGCAAAACCCAGGGACAGACCGAGCACCAGCAAGGTCACCGCAACCCACATCCGCACGCGTCACACCTCCGGCCTACGAGGTTAGGACGTGGGCCCCCGTGAGCGCACATCCCCCAGGCGGGGCGGGTGGCGCAGGTCTCAGAACGCCGACTCGTCGAGTTCCATGAGATCGAGCGTGGTGTTCTCAGCGACGACGCGGCGGGCTGACAACTCGGGCAGCACCGAATGCGCGAAGAAGCTCGCCGCAGCCACCTTGCCCTCGTAGAACGCCTTGTCCCGGCCGGCATCGTCACCGTCGAGGTGCTTGATGGCGACCTCGGCCTGGCGCAGCAGCAACCAGCCGATGATGAGGTCGCCCAGGCTCATCAACAGCCGTGTCGTGTTGAGGCCGACCTTGTAGACGTTGTCGACCGATTCGGCGGCGCTGGTCAGGTCTCCCACCATCGTCCCGACCATGCCACCGGTGTCGTCGAGTGCCTGTCCGAGCAACTTCCGCTCGTTCTTGAGCCGTCCGTTGCCCGCGTCGCTGTCGACGAAGGACTTGATCTCGGTGGACAGGGCGAGCAGAGCCTGCCCCTTGTCCCGCACGATCTTGCGGAAGAACAGGTCCATTCCCTGGATCGCGGTGGTGCCTTCGTACAGCGTGTCGATCTTGGCGTCACGGATGTACTGCTCGATCGGGTAGTCCATCAGGTAGCCCGAGCCGCCGAGGACCTGCAGCGACTGCGCGAGCAACTCGTAGGACCGCTCGGACCCGACGCCCTTGACGATCGGGAGCAACAGGTCGTTGAGGCGGACGGCATCCTCGTCGGTCTCGCCGGCGTGTTCGGCCACCTGCACGGCGTCCTGCACGGAGGCGGTGTAGAGCACCAGCGCCCGCATCCCCTCCGAATAAGCCTTTTGCAGCATGAGAAGTCGGCGCACGTCGGGGTGGTGGATGATGGTGACCCGAGGTGCGGTCTTGTCCGTCATCTTCGTCAGATCGGGACCCTGGACGCGCTCCTTGGCATAGGCCAGCGCGTTGAGGTATCCCGTGGACAGCGTGGCGATCGCCTTGGTGCCGACCATCATCCGGGCGTATTCGATCACCTTGAACATCTGCGCGATGCCGTCGTGAACGTCGCCGACCAGCCAGCCGACCGCGGGCACCGCGCCGCCGAACGTCAACTCGCATGTGGTCGACGCCTTGAGGCCCATCTTCTTCTCGACGTTGGTGGCGAGGACGCCGTTGCGCTCGCCCAACTCACCGGTCTCGAGGTCGACGTGGAACTTGGGCACGACGAACAGTGAGAGACCCTTGGTGCCCGGTCCATGTCCCTCGGGACGGGCCAGCACCAGGTGCACGATGTTGTCGGCCATGTCGTGCTCGGCGGAGGTGATGAAACGCTTCACGCCGTCTATGTGCCAGGTGCCGTCGGCCTGCTCGGTCGCCTTGGCCCGGCCGGCACCGACATCGGAGCCGGCGTCGGGCTCGGTCAGCACCATGGACGCACCCCAGTGCTTGTCGACCATGAACTGCGCAAGCTTCTTCTGGTCGGCGTTGCCGAGGCCGTCGAGGATGCTGGCGAAGCCGGGGCCGGACATGAACATGAAGGCCGCCGGGTTGGCACCGAGCAACAACTCCGAGGCCGCCCAGCGCAGGGTCGGAGGCGCGGCGCTGCCGCCAAGGTGCTCAGGCAGGTCCAGCCGGAACCACTCGGCATCCATCAGCGCGGCGAAGGACTTCTTGAACGACTCGGGCATCGTCACCGAGTGGGTGTCGGGGTCGAAGACCGGCGGCTCACGGTCGGCCTCGGTGAACGACGCGGCCAACTGGCCGGTGGCGAGGCGGTCCACCTCGTCGAGGATGCTGCGGGCTGTGTCGACGTCGAGGTCTGCGTACGGAGTCGTGCCGAGTCGCTGGTCGGTCCCGAAGACCTCGAACAGGTTGAACTCGAGGTCACGCAGGTTGCTCTTGTAGTGGCCCATGCCGGTCAACTCCATCAGTTGTACTCGCCAGTAACATGACGATATTACCCGTCAGTAACGTTCGCAACCCGCGAATGCAGTGACCTTGGGCACGCTTGCAACGGGCGGTCGCCGCAGACCGGGGCAGAACCGGCACCCCGTCCGCGCATCCCGGCCGTACTGTCTGAGCGTGACCGCCACGATCGCGCCGCCGCCACAGATCGCTGGCGGGCGACGCGCCCTTAGTGGCCTCGTGCCGGCCGCGGCCGTGCTGGTGTGGATCCCGTTGGTGCTCGGCCTCGACAGCTTGGTCGGGCTGGGCGGCCAGCGCCTCCTCGGTGCCCTGACCTGGGTGTTGCTGATCGGCCTGCTGCGCCGGGAGAGTCCGCGGACCCGGGCCCAGGTGGTCGTGGTCGTTGTGTTCGCCACGCTGGTGGAGTACTGCTTCGCCGGGTGGCTCGGCGTGTATTCCTACCGGCTGGGCAACGTGCCGGCGTTCGTCCCGCCGGGCCACGGTCTGGTCTATCTGGCTGCGCTGTGCATCGGCCGGTCGACCCTGGCGCGGGCCGTGAGCCGACCGGCGATGATCGCCACGGTTATCGGCGGCGGCCTGTGGGCGCTCTGGGGGCTGACCCTCTCGCCTCGCCCGGACGCGCTCGGTGCCTTCTGGTACGCCTGCCTGCTCGGCTTCCTGATCTTCGGCCGGCAGCAGCGGCTGGTGTACGTCGGCGCGTTCCTCGTCGTGTCCCTGCTCGAGATCATCGGCACCGCGCTGGGCACCTGGGCGTGGGCTCCGGTCGATCCGATCGTGGGCTGGATCAGCATGGGCAACCCGCCGAGCGGAGCCGCCGGTGGCTACGGGTGGTTCGATGCGGCCGGTATCGCGCTGGCACCGGCGGTGGTCCGCCTGGCCAGTCGATATTGCCGCGCGTGGCGCGTGCCGATCTGGCACCGGCGCTCGCCCGGGACCGACCCGGGCTAGCCGCCGACGATGCGGAACCTGCGCAGCCGCAGGCTGTTGGTCACCACGAAGACCGAACTCGCGGCCATCGCCGCCCCCGCGATCATCGGGTTGAGCATGCCGAGCGCGGCCAGCGGCAGCGCCGCGACGTTGTAGGCGAACGCCCAGAAGAGGTTGCCCTTGACGATCCGGAGCGTCGCC
>JBAVXU010000286.1:0-3253 GCA_049698415.1 Mycobacteriales bacterium | reverse complement strand
GGAATAGGCCACGACGTCGCGGCGTACGGCCTGCCCGGCCGCCCTTGCCGTCGCGCCCAGTTGCGACTCCCCCGAGACCTTGGTGATCTGGTCGAGAAGGTCCAGCAGTTGCTTGCACCAGCGGACGAAGTCTCCCGCGGAGAGGTCACCGCCCTCCAGGGATCCCAGCACGCGCTGCAGCGACTCGCCGCTGGCCCAGTGATAGGCGGCCCAGGCAAAGCCGGCGTCGGGTTTGCGGGTCAACTCGAGGTCATGGTCCCGCTCGGCCTCCTCGAGCTGGGTCCACAGTGCCACCGTCGCGGCCAGCGCATCCTGCACCGCCCCGGCCGGAACCCGGATGGACACGTCCTCGGGACGTCTGGCCTCGTAGACGAGGGCCGAGACGGCAGCGGCCAGCTCGGCCGGCTCCAACTCCGCCCAGATGGCGGTGCGCAGGCACTCGGCCACCAGCAGATCGGATTCGGACCAGATCCGCGCCAGTTGCTGACCGGCCGGAGTGACGATCTCGCCGTCGAGGTAGCCGAACGTTTCGAGCAGTGCACAGACCCGGTCGAAGACCCGGGCGAGGTTGTTGGTCCGACGCTCGATCTTGCGCTCGAGCCCGTCGGTCTCCCGGCGCAGCCGTTCGTAGCGCTCGGACCACCTCGCATGCTCCTCGCGGTCGGGGCACTGGTGACACGCGTGGGCGCGCAGTTGCGCGCGCAACTCGGGGAGGCCGGAGTCGTCGGCCCGGGGGCGAGCGGGCCGGCCGCGCCCCGCGGTGTCCACATGGGCGACCGCGGATCGCAACGACGACGCCATGTCGCGTCGTGCCTGAGGTGACCTCGGGTTGAAGTGCCGCGGCACCTTCACCGACGCGAATGCCTCGACCGGTGTGGTGAAGTCCGCAGTGGACAGACGGCCGGCCCACCTGGCGTCGGTCACGACCAGCGGCCGGGCATCGCCGAGTGACTGCCGGCCCGGATCGAGTACGACCGCCAGCCCGGCGTGCTTGCCGGACGGGATGCGGATGACGTCCCCGACCTTGAGCTGCTCGAGGCTCTCGGAGGCCGCGGCCCGGCGCAAGGCGGCCCCGCTACGGGCTTGTGCAGCCTCCCGTGCCTTGATCTTGGTGCGCAGCCCGGCGTACTCCCGGAAGTCGCCGAGGTCGCAGGTCATGGCGTCGCGGTAACCGGCCAGCGCCTCGACGCTTCTCTGGACCTGTTTGGCGAGCCCGACGACCGCACCATCGGCCTGGAACTGCGCGAACGACGACTCCAGCAACAGGCGCGACGCATCGCGTCCGAGCTGGCCGACCAGATTCACGGCCATGTTGTACGACGGGCGGAAGGACGAGCGCAGTGGATAGGTGCGGTTGGAGGCCAGCCCTGCCACCTGGCGCGGGTCGAGGCCGTCGCTCCACACGACGACGGCATGACCTTCGACATCGATCCCGCGCCGCCCGGCCCGGCCGGTCAGTTGGGTGTACTCCCCCGCCGTCACGTCCGCGTGTGCCTCGCCGTTCCACTTCGTCAGCTTCTCCAGCACCACCGAACGGGCCGGCATGTTGATGCCCAGCGCAAGGGTCTCGGTGGCGAACACCGCCTTGATCAGTCCGCGTACGAAGAGCCGCTCCACCGTCTCCTTGAACGTCGGCAGCAGCCCCGCGTGATGGGCGGCGATGCCCCGCTGCAGCGCTTCGAGCCACTCCCAGTAGCCCAGCACCCGCAGGTCGTCGTCGCTGATCCCAGCCGTCTGGGCCTGCGCGAAGCGCCGGATCTCGTCCTGTTCGGGCTGGGTGGTCAGCCGCAGCCCGGCCCGCAGGCACTGCGCCACAGCGGCGTCACAACCGATCCGGCTGAAGATGAACGTGATGGCGGGCAGCAGCCCCTCCCGGTCGAGCCGCTCGATGACCGTGGCCCGGCTCGGTCCGGCGTGACGTCCGCGAGGTGGCCGGCCACGGCGCGGCCCGCGGCCCGCGTGCCGGTCCTGCTCGCGGATGAACCGCCGCAGATCCGGGTTGACCTCGCGCTCCGCGCCGGGGTCGAACAGGTCGAACAGGCGTCGGCCCACCAGCATGTGCTGTGACAGTGGGACCGGGCGGTGCTCCTCGACGATGACCGCGGTGTCGCCACGGACCGTCACCAGCCACTCGCCGAACTCCTCGGCATTGCTCACGGTCGCCGACAGCGACACCAGCGTGACGCTCTCGGGCAGGTGGATGATCACCTCCTCCCAGACGGCGCCGCGGAACCGGTCGGCGAGATAGTGGACCTCGTCCATCACGACGAAGCCGAGGTTGTGCAGGCCGGCGGACCCGACGTAGAGCATGTTGCGCAGCACCTCGGTGGTCATCACCACGACGGCCGCGTCGCCGTTGACCGAGTTGTCGCCGGTGAGCAGGCCGACGTTGTGTGATCCGTGCCGTGCGACCAGGTCGGCGTACTTCTGGTTCGACAGTGCCTTGATCGGTGTGGTGTAGAAGCATTTGCGACCCAGCCGCAGAGCCAGGTGGACGCCGAACTCCCCCACGACCGTCTTGCCGGCGCCGGTCGGCGCGGCGACCAGGACCCCCCGACCGTCCTCGAGTGCCTCGCAGGCGCTGCGCTGGAACGGATCGAGCGCGAAGGGGTAGCCGCCGGCGAACGCGTCGAGGGCCGGGTGCCGGCTCCGCCCCCGGGAATCAGATCGCTCCGCGGGGCGGGTCATGTCACCCAGGCTACGACCGCTCCTGCCCGTCGAACACTCGAATCGCCCCGGGCACGCATTCGGAGCTCACCGGCAGCTCACCCAGCCGCTCACCGTCGGCGTACGCGACCAGGCCGGGGCTCTCCATGCGTACGACCCTGCCGCGCCTGGTCTGCACCGCAGGGTGATCGATGTGGGTGCCGGTGTAGACGGTCGACTTGACCCGGATGAGTTCCAGCCGCGACAGGCGGCCGACGACCGTGACGTCGAGCTGACCGTCGGACAGGTCGGCCGCGGGAGCGATCCGCATGCCGCCGCCATAGGCCGGGGCGTTGCCCACGGCGACGAACGTCGCCAGCAGCTCTTCGCGACGGCCGTCGACCTCGAGGACGAACTCGTGCGGGTGCAGGGTGGCCAGCTCGGCGAAGATGGCCAGGTCGTAGCGCCATCGGCCGCGCGGCCAGCGCACCCGGTTGGCCAGCTCGTTGACCCTGGAGTCGAAACCGGCACCGAGCACGCAGGCCCACCATCCGAGCGGCCCGGCGTCCCCGCTCACCCTGGCCGCGTCGACCGACCTGGCAACGCC
>JBAVXU010000285.1:0-1820 GCA_049698415.1 Mycobacteriales bacterium | reverse complement strand
GACGTAGGGAGTTCGGCCGCTGGCCGTCAGCCCGACGACGACGTCGCCGGCAACCACGTCGGCGGCATCCGCCTGACCGGCCGCCGGATCGTCCTCGACATCTTCTACGGCGCTCTCGACGGCGCCCAGGCCGCCGGCCATGTGCGCGACCACCCTTCCGGGCTCGAGCGCGTAGGTCGGTCCGAGCTCGGCGGCGTCGAGCACCGCCGTACGGCCGGAACTGCCGGCGCCGAAGTAGTGCACCCGGTGGCCGGACTCGAGCGCGGTGACGGCACAGTCGACCGCGCCCGCCAGAGCGGGGAGAACGGCTGCCACCGACGGCGCCACCAGCAGGTCCTCGGAGCTGATCATCCGCAGCACCTCGGCAGTCGGCACCTCGTCGATCGTGGTCGTGTGCGGGTTGCGCTCCTCGGTCGGCGAGACGACGCGCGCTGGCCACGTCGCCGTCATCGGCGTCCCCGGCGCGTCTGCATCCGCCGCGCGGCGACCGCTTCGTACGTCGATTCCAGGGCCGCCCTCGTCTCCGCGTAAGACCGCTGCGCGACCCCGACGAACATGCAGTCGACGACGGTGAGCTGCGCCAGCCGGCTGGACATCGCGCCGGAGCGGAACGTCGTCTCCCGCGCGGCGGTGGTGAGCACGAGATCGGCCAGATCGGCCAGCGGTGACGTCGGGAAGTTGGTCAGTGCGATGGTCGTGGCGCCGTGCCCGGCGGCCTGCGTCATCGCGTCGATGGTGTCCACGGTGGACCCCGTGTGTGAGATGCCGACCGCGACGTCGCCCGTCGTCAACAGGGCGGCGCTGGTGAGCGCGATGTGCACGTCGGACCAGGCGAAAGCCACTCGGCCGATGCGGTGCAACTTCTGCTGGAAGTCGGCGCCGACCGACGCACTGGCTCCCACGCCGTAGATGTCGATGCGCCGTGCGCCGGCCAGTGCGTCGACGACGCGGCCGAGCACCTTGATGTCGAGTTGGGCGGCGGTGTCCTCGACGGCGCGAGCATCGGCGAACGCGATCTTGTCGACCACCTGGGCCAGGTCGTCACCCGGGCCGATGTCGCTGCCCACGATCCGGCGACCGTTGGATCCGCCCTCGACCCGGCCGGCCTCCGTCGCGAGGGTGAGCCGCAACTCGGGATAGCCACGGAAGCCCAGCGCCCGGCAGAACCGGATGACGGTGGTCTCGGAGGTCTGCGCCTCCTCGGCCAGTTCGGTGATCGTCATGGTGGCGGCGCGGGCAGCGTCGCGGAAGACCACCTGCCCCACTCGCCGCTCGGCCGGCGCCAACGACGGCAGGGCCGCTCGAATGCGGACGTCAGTGGATGAGCCGGGCGCCGGAGCAGCGCCGGCTGGTTTTGGCGGCACGTTGGAAAGTTACCTACTTATCCTGTTATCCGTCAATTTGGGACGGATACGGACCTGACACGTCGCCCGTACACCTGCGCCGGGCTAGCCTGCGCCTGGTGGATGTGGTCCTGGGAGTCGATGCGGGCGGGAGCACCACCCGCGCCGTCGCCGCCGATCCCGACGGCACCGTCCTGGGGCGAGGCGAGGCTGGTGGTGCCAATCAGCGCTCGAGCCCCGGGGACATCGCCGACGTGGTGCGGGCTGCGCTGGCCCAGGCGATGGGTGACCTGCACGCCCGGACCGTGATCGGCGGCCACGTCGGCGTGGCAGGGGCCGGCAGCGCCGGCTTCCCGATGGCCGCGGAGCAGATCGTGAACGCGTGGACCAGCCTCGGCCTGCCCGGCACACCGGCCGTGAGCACCGACCTCGAAGTCGCCTTCGTCGCCGGCACACCGCACGCCGACGGCCTGCTGA
>JBAVXU010000284.1:0-3132 GCA_049698415.1 Mycobacteriales bacterium | reverse complement strand
ATAGTGCCGGTGTTCCGGGTCACCGTCCCGACCAACGTGACGGCAACCGTCGTGCTCACCTTCGGCCGGCAGCAACCCGCTGCCGGATTCGGGCCGGAGCCGGGAGTCGTGGTCGACCGAGCGGGGTGGTACCGCGGCGACCTGCACTGCCACACACCGGAGAGCAGCGACGCGTGGAAGAGCGGATCCGCACTGACCCCGGCCGAGTGGGCGTCCCACGCCCGCAGGCACGGCCTTGACTACCTCGCCATGACCGACCACAACGTCGTCACGCAGAACCTCCATCTTGCGCGCGATGCCGGCGCCGACGTCCTGCTGATCGCCGGCGAGGAGATGACCAACTGGTTCCATGGCCATGCCACCGTCAGCGGGATCGCGCCGGGTGACTGGCTCGACTGGCGGCAGTCACCCGCCGGGCTTCCGCTTCCCACCGGGCATGCACGAATCGCCGATTTCCTTGCCGTGACAAGAGAAATGCAGGCCTACGTCGCCGCCGCCCATCCAGCGAGTGGATCGTTGGCCTGGCAGTTCGTCGCGGACGGCGCGCATGATCCGGCCGCCCGGCCCGACGGCTGGGAGGTGTGGACCGGTGTGTTCCAGCCCGACAACCTCGCCGCGCTCGCGGAGTGGGACCGCCTGTTGCAGCAGGGCTGGCGCATCTGGGCCAACGGTGGCAGCGACCTGCACGGCACCGTCAACACCAACGGCGTGGTGTTCGGCACGCCGACGACGGTCGTCTACGCCGCCAAGCTGTCCAAGGCGGCCATCGTCGCAGCGCTGCGCAAGGGCCGGACCTTCATCACTCGGCGACCCGACGGCGTCGAGATCTACCTATCGGCCACCGGGCCCGGTGGACAGGCCCAGATCGTCGGCGGCACCATCCACGGCCGGCCTTCGGATCAGGTCAGTTTTCACGCCCTGGTCCGGCGGGCGGCGGGAATGCGCCTGCACCTGATCGTCGACGGGGCGCTGCACTCGGTCACTCCGATCACCGAGCAGGAGCAGGAGGTCCGGGTCACGCTGCCGATCGCTGCCGGCGGCTACCTTCGGGCCGAGGTGCACGGGCAGCCATTCCTCGACCCGGTCAGCCCGGCCGCCGGCCGCCTCGACATGGAGGCGATCACCAATCCGATCTTCCTGGTCGAGGGCGCGCTGCCGTCGGATCTCGAACCGGTCGTCGCACCACCCGGGGCGCCGGGCCCGCGACGCTCCGCGGGCTGACCCTCACGGTTCATTCGCCCCACACGCCGATGATCATGTTCTGCTTGCGGCCCAACAGCACCATGCGGCCGGAGCCGTCGATGGTGGCCAGGTCACCGGTGCCGATCTCGGCCGGCGTCGGGTGACCGAGATAACCGGCGATGTGCGGCCCGCCGATCACCAGCTCGCCGTCGGGCTCGATCCTGGCAGTGAGTCCCGGCAGCGGTCGGCCGAGCAGATCGCCGGCCTGTCCGGCCGCGAAATGTGCGAGCTTCTCCGCCGCGGTCACGACGGCGATGGGCGCCGCCTCGGTCATCCCGTACACCGAGAGCACCTCGGCGGCGGGTGCCGCCGACACGACCCGTTTCAGCAGCGGGGGCAACACCGGAGCGGCACCGAGCAGCAGGCAGCGCACGTGCTCGGGCAGAGTCTCGGTCACGTCGAGGATGCGCGCCATGTCGGCAGGTATGACGAACGCGTGTGTCACCCGGCGCTTGCGCAACTGCGTCACGAAGGCGCGCGGTCGCAGCGGGGTCGACGTCAGCGACCAGGTGGCGCCACCAGCGAGCGCCGGCAGACCCAGCATCAACTGATCGGTGTGCACGATGTCGCCGGCACCCAGATCCAGCCGCCGGCGCAGCAGGTCCAGGCCTGCGGTGAGCGTGTCCAGGGTGTGTACGACCGTGCGCGGCTGCTGGGTCGTACCCGCGGTGAAGATGATGACGGCCGGCGCCGTCGGCCAGCGCTCGACCGGCCGCTCGATGGGCGTGGCCGCTCGCAGGCTGTCGATCGGCAACGCGTTCTTCGGCACGCCGGGCAACCGCCGCCCGGCGAACACGTGCTGCACCTTCACGGCCGCAAGATCGGGCAGCAGCAGCCCGCGCCGACGGGCGATGACGCGACCGGGCCGCGACCCGGACGCGGCATAGAGCAGCGACTCGGCGATCGCCCATTTGGGATTGGCCCGGCGCACGCGCGCAGCGAACACCTCCGGTCCGGCGCCGGGATCGGCGAAGACCAGCACCCCGCCACCGGCGACAGCGCCGAGGGCGAGAACCAATGCCTCGATGGAGGGCCGGACCGAGAACAGCACCCCGTCGACCGGCTTCATCCCCGCCTCGACCAGACCGCCGGCGATCGAACGCACCTGCCTGCCAAGCTCGGCGTAGCTGACGGTGCGACCGCGTGCCCCGATGATCGCGATCGCGTCAGGGGTGGTGGACGACCAGTGCAGCACCTGCTCGATGAGGCGGGTGGGTTCGCTCACCGACGGGCCGTACGACACCGCCGCAGCGTACGGCCCGGCCCCGCCAGTCGTGGTTCGGAACGCCTGCGGATCCGGCTAACCGGGCGAGCGCAGATCCGGGGGTTTCGTCAAGCGGAACCGGATCTGCTGTCCCGGCCGGGCCTGCGCTGCGAGGTGGAGCACAACGGCGTCGACGACGGCGATCACCGGATAGCCACCGGTGACGGGATGGTCGGCCAGGAACAGCACCGGCATCCCGTCGGGCGTCACTTGCACAGCACCGGTCACCACCCCCTCCGACGGCAACTCCTCGGTGTTGCTGCGGGTCAGCTTCGGGCCGCGCAGCCGCAGCCCCACCCGGTCGGAGTCCGACGTCACGTCGTACGCCTCCGCGCCCAGCACCTCGAGTGCCTCCGTGGTGAACCAGTCGTCGCGCGGACCGAGCAGGGCGGTCAGCTCGATCCTGTCGCCCAGCGCGGCGACCGGGGCGACGTCAACGTTGGGCAGGTCGTGGACGTGCGGGCCGATCGGCAACCGGGTGCCCTCGGCCAATATGGCCGGTCCCAGCCCGGACAGCGTGTCGGTCGAGCGCGACCCGAGGACCTCGTCGACAGCGATCCCACCGCGTACGGCCAGGTAGCTGCGTACGCCGGTCGCCGGCCGGCCCAACTCGGCGACGTCTCCGG
>JBAVXU010000283.1:0-24302 GCA_049698415.1 Mycobacteriales bacterium | reverse complement strand
CGGGTGTACTCCGCGGCCAGCAGCCGCAGCGCGTCGTCGTGCAGGCTGACCTCGTCGGCGGTCAGTCCGGCCCGCTCCATCTGCCTGGGCAGCAGGTGGTCGCGCGCGATCTCGACCTTGTCGTCCTCGGTGTAGCCGTCGAGCCGGACGATCTCCATCCGGTCGAGCAGCGGCTCGGGGATCGCCTCCATGACGTTGGCGGTCGCGAGGAACAGCACGTCGGAGAGGTCGAGCTCGATCTCGAGGTAGTGGTCGCGGAAGGTGTGGTTCTGCGCCGGGTCGAGCACCTCGAGCAGTGCCGCGGTGGGATCGCCGCGGTAATCGCTGCCGACCTTGTCGACCTCGTCGAGCAGGATGACAGGGTTCATCGAGCCGGCTTCGCGGATCGCCCGCACGATGCGACCGGGAAGAGCTCCGACATAGGTCCGGCGGTGGCCGCGGATCTCTGCCTCGTCGCGGATGCCGCCGAGGGCGACCCGGGTGAACTTGCGGCCCATGGCCCGAGCGACCGACTCACCGAGTGAGGTCTTGCCGACGCCCGGCGGCCCGACCAGAGCGAGCACGGCACCGCTGCGCCGCCCACCCACGACCCCCAGCCCGCGCTCCTCGCGCCGCTTGCGCACCGCGAGGTACTCGGTGATGCGCTCCTTGACGTCGTCGAGCCCGGAGTGGTCCGCGTCGAGGATCTCGCGCGCGGCCGAGATGTCGTAGGCATCGTCGGTGCGGTTGTTCCACGGCAGTTCGAGGACCGTGTCGAGCCAGCTCCGGATCCAGCCGACCTCGGGAGACTGGTCGCTGGTCCGCTCCAACTTCTCGACCTCACGCAGCGCGGCTTCGCCGACCTTGGCGGGCAGGTCGGCGGCTTCGACCCGCGCGCGGTAGTCCTGCTCCTCGTTCTCTGGCGTGCCGGACAGTTCTGAGAGCTCCCTGCGGATAGCGCCGAGTTGCTGGCGGAGCAGGAACTCCCGCTGCTGCTTGTCCATGCCCTCCTGGACGTCCTTGCGGATCGTCTCGGCAACGTCGAGCTCGGCCAGGTGCTCCCGGGTCCAGTGGATGACCTGGCGTAGCCGCTCGCCGACGTCGAGTGTCTCGAGCAGCTGCTGCTTCTGCTCGACAGAGAGGTACGGCGCGTAGCCGGCGGTGTCACTGAGGACCGAGGGGTCCTTGATCGACTGCACGGAGTCGACCAGTTGCCACGCGTCGCGCTGCTGCAACACGGTGGTCACCAGGTGTTTGTACTCCCGAGCCAACTCGGGCACGTCCGGGCTGTTCGGCGGCTCGGCGAGCGGCGATGCCTCGACCCACAGGGCGTTGCCGGGGCCGGTGGTGCCGCCCTCGACGCGAGCCCTGGTGGTGGCGCGTACGACGGCGACGGCCTGGCCCCCGGGCAGATGACCGACCTGCTCGAGGACGGCGATGACTCCGACGGAGGCGTAGTCGCCCTCGACGCGCGGCACGATGAGCAGTTCGGCGGCGGCGCCGGACTCGCCGAGTGACTCGGCGGCGTGCACCGCGCCTTCGGTCTCGGGGTTGTCCAGCATGACGGGCACGGTCATGCCCGGCAGCACCACACCATCGGTCACGGGAACAACGGGCAGGGTTCGGATATCCACGGCGTCAGTCACTGTCGTCTCCTTGAGTCCATCTGACTCAACGCCGGGGGCGGACAGAGATTCCTGCTGCTCGTTCGCCCTGAGCGGACGAGCGGGATGCGGGCACAGACCCGTCGGGATGGGCTGGAAAAGCCCAGGTCAGAGGGGGTCGGCGGCCAGGACCGACCACGGCTCGCGGGCGGCAGAGGCCGCCTGGCCCTCGGGGCAGTGCCGCCGGAAGTCGCACAGGCCGCAGTGCCGGCCGGTGCGCGGCGGGAACAACTCGTCGGCGGGACCGCCGGCGGACAAGGTGTCCGAAGCCGTGATGATGTCCGCCGCGGTGTCCTCGGCCCGGCGCAGTTGCCGGTCGAGTCCCACGTCGTCGTGCTCCCAGGCGGCGACGGTCCCGCTCGGCAGGTGGTGCAGCTCCACCCGGCGGCACAGCCGGCGGAAGGTCCGCCGCACGGCCAGGACGTAGAGCGCCAGCGCGCGGCTGCCGCGGGCGTCATCAATGGTCGGCGGCTGCCGTCCGGTCTTGTAGTCGACGACGACCAGCTCGCCGTCGCGGTCGTCGATCCGGTCGATCCTGCCGGAGAAGGCCAGCTTGTCGGTCGGCACCCCAACCGTGCGCTCGAGGCCGGCCGGCTCCACATCGGGATCCAGCGTCGCGGCGTAGGACTCGACCCAGCCCTGCGCGCGAAGCGACCAGTCGTCGGACTGCGCGTCATCGCGGAATCCGTCGCGAACCCAGCTCGTGGTCAGCAGCGCGGCGGCTGCACCGGGAGTGCGCCGCTGTGCCGGCAACTCGTGCCAGGCCCGCATCGTGTTGTGGACGGACAGGCCCAGCGAGTTGTGCGCCCAGGGCGGGCCCTTGGGCGGGACGGGCCGGTCCAGATAGGTCATGCGGTAGCGGCGCGGGCAGTCTTCGTAGGCCGAGAGTTTGGTCGGGGTGCAACGCAGCCGGGGCGTGGGCATGCCGCGCAACCCCAACTGCTGTCCACCGCGCTCCATTGCCCGACCGTAACGCCGGGGTACGTCATTGCCCGGTAATGAACCCCTTGACCGACGACGCGATCAGCTGCACGGCGATGGCGGACAGCAGCAGACCGGCGATCCTGGTGACGAGGACGACGCCGCTCTCGCGGATCACCTTGATGATCACCTGGGAGAACCGCAGGAACAGGAACAGCACGAGGTGGACTGCGACGATGGCCAACGCCAGGGAGATGATCTGTGCGGTCTCGTCGGCCCGGCGGACGAACACGATGGTGGCGACGATGGCTCCGGGACCGGCGAGCAACGGAGTGCCCAGAGGCACGAGCGCCACGTTGACGTCCTCGACCTCGACCGGGTGCTCCGCCTGGCCGGTGAGCAACTGCAGGGCCACGAGCAGCAGCAACAGGCCCCCGGCGCCTTGCAGCGCCGGGATGCCGATGCCGAGGTAGCGCAGGATCGCCTGACCGAACACGGCGAACGAACAGATGACTGTCAAGGACACCAGGACTGCGAGCAGGGAAGCGCGCTGGCGGAACTTGGTGGTTCGCCGCGCTGTGAGCGCGAGGAACACCGGGAGCGTGCCGGGCGGGTCCATGATCACGAAGAGGGTGACGAACGCCTCGCCGAAGAACTTCGGATCGATGAAGTCGCTCATCCGGTGATCACAGCACACCCGGTCGCCGCGGCCGTGATCGCGTCGTAGGCCGCGGGTTCGGTGAGCCAGGAACCCAGTTGGGTGGACTTGTTGGTGCCGTGGAAGTCACTCGAGCCGGTGGTGATCAGTCCGAGGTCGTCGGCCAGTCCGACCAACTGCCGGCGCTCGTCCGGTGAATGGTCCTCGTGCTCGACCTCGAGGCCGGTCAGCCCGGCAGCAGCCAGATCGGCGATGTCGGCGTCGGTCAGGGTGCGACCGCGCTTGCCGGCTCGTGGGTGCGCAAGGACGGACACCCCGCCGGCGGCGCGCACCAGGCCGATCGCTGCCGCCGCCCCGATCTCGTACTTCGCCGACCAGTACGGCCCGCGCGTCGCCAGCCACTGGGGCCCGAACGCGGTGTCCACATCGGACACGTAGCCGCCTCGGACCAGGGCTCGGGCGAGGTGCGGGCGGCCGACCGTGCCACCGCGAGCGTCCTGCAACACCTCGTCCCACGACAGGTCGAACCCGGCGGCCGTCAGCCGATCCAGCATCGTCCGTCCCCGCAGCAGTCGACCCTCGCGCACGCGGCGACGCTGCTCGGCCAGCGCCGGCTCCGCCGGGTCGAACAGGAAAGCGAGCAGGTGCAAGCTGATTCCGTCGCCGTTGTCGTCAGGGGCAGTGGCAGCCGAGGTGGCACCGCCCGCCGCTGAGTGCCGGCACGACAACTCCGCGCCGCGTACCAAGCTCAGGCCGGCCGGCAGCGCTTCTGCCGCCTCGTCCCAGCCCCGGGTGGTGTCGTGATCGGTCAGCGCGATGACGTCGAGCCGCGCCGTGGCGGCCGCGCGCATCAACTCGGCCGGCGAGAGTGTGCCGTCGCTCGCGGTGGAATGCGTGTGCAGGTCGATCCGCAACGGTGTCCGCTCAGCTCCGCCCCCGGACAGGGTCAGCTCCCGTCGGAGTCACGCGGCGGAGGCAACTCGGCCGGTGGCCAGGGCGACCGCTGCCCGGACTTCGCGGGGGCCTTCGGCGCGAACAGCAGGGTCAGCATCGTGCGATAGAGACGATCCGGCGACGGGATGCGGTCGACCGTGCGCAACGCCTGCTCCTGCCCGGCGGACTCCACGACGAACGTGCCCCAGCCGAACAACCGCCCGGCCGCTGACTGGCTGTAGGTCATGTCGGTGACCCGCTCCAGCGGCATCATCGCCACCTTGCGGCTCCAGAGCAGACCCTGCACGAGGGCGATCCGCCGGTTGGTGACGATGAAGCGGTCGAAGTCCCATTCGAGGACGCGGTAGACCAGGCGCATGATCATCCCGAACGCCGCCAGGATGAGTGCGTCGTCGAAGACGCCGCCCCGGCTCGACATGTTGCCGACGATGTAGAAGGCGATGATCAACGATCCCATCGCGCTCAGGAACGGCTCGATGATCACCGACCAGTGCAGGCGTACGTTCTCCGCGATCCGCTCGGAGGGCAGGAAGTATTTCTCGAGGATGGATTCAGAGTCCGGGTAGGCCCCCGGCGACCTGCTCATGGAGCCAGGCTGCTGAAGAACTTGGCGAGTTGGTCGGCGGCGTGCACGAGGCCGTCACCGACGGCCTTGATGGCGGCAGCCGCCTCGACCGGAGAACTCAGCAGATAGAACACCGCGAACGCGATCGCCAGCCAGCCCAAGATCTTTTTCACCATGGCAGGTGATACTCCTAACGGGGGCAGGGCGGACGGCGACAGGCTATTTGTACCTCCTTTGATCCGAATCACGAGTTTCCCACGCCGACACCTAGGCTGCCGGTATGCACCCTTCTGATCTTGCCGGACTGTCCGAGGCGGGCCTTGAGGCGGTGCGCGCTCTTCCCGGCGTGCAGTACGCCGATGTGCGGGCCGTACGCGAGGACTCGGAGTCGATCACGGTCCGCGACGACCGGGTCAACGGTGTGGGCCGCGCGATGTCGCAGGGACTGGGCATCCGTGTCCTCATCGACGGCTCCTGGGGTTTCGCGGCGACCTCCGACGCGGATCCGGCGGAGATACGAACGACCGCCGAGCGCGCATGTGACATCGCCCGGGCGAGCGCGACCGTTCAAGGCGAGCACCGGGTCCGGCTCGACGACTCCCCACCGGCGCGCGGTGAGTACGTCACGCCGCACGACCGGGACCCGCTCGACGTACCACTCGCGGAGAAGATCGATCACCTGCTGGCGGCAGCGGCCGCGGGCAGAGAGGCGCCCGGGCTGGCCTGGATCGAGGCGACGGCGGACACCTGGCGACGACGCACCGCGTTCCGCTCCACCGAGGACGGCCACCTCGACCAGACCGTGGTGCAGGTCGGCGGCGGGGTGGAGGCCTACGCGATCGGCGGGGGCGAGGCACAGCGGCGGTCCTATCCCAACTCCTTCCGCGGGCAATTCGTCTGCGGCGGCTGGGAGGCCGTGCTCGGGCTCGACCTTGTCGGCCACGCACTGGACACGGCCAACGAGGCGGTCGCCCTCCTCGACGCCCCCGATCTGCCGTTCCGTGAGGACGCCGTACTCCTGGTGGGCTCGAACCAACTCGCCTTGCAGGTGCACGAATCGGTCGGACACCCCACCGAACTCGACCGGATCATGGGCATGGAGCGTGCGTTCGCCGGCACGTCGTTCGTGCAGGTCTCCGACCTGGACACGCTGAGGTACGGCTCGCCGCTGATCAACGTGACCGCGGACGCGACGACTCCCGGCGCCCTGGGCACGTTCGGCTGGGACGACGAGGGCGTGCCGGCGAACAGTTCGCCGATCATCTCCGAGGGCGTGCTGGTCGGCTTCCTGAGCAACCGGGAGACGGCGGCGGTGATCGGCCAGCGATCCAACGGCACGGCGCGCGCCGATTCCTGGGGCACGATCCCGCTCGTACGGATGAACAACGTCTCGCTGCATCCCGGTCCCGACGACAGCGTCGGACTCGAGGACCTCATCGCCGACACACCGGACGGCGTACTCATGGACACCAACTACTCGTGGTCCATCGACGACCGGCGCGACAACTTCCAGTTCGGCTGCGAGGTCGCCTACGAGATCCGTAACGGCCAGCGCGGCCGGATGTACCGCAACGGAACGTACGCCGGGCGCTGCCTGGACTTCTGGCGCTCCTGCGACGCGCTGGGCGGTCGAGACGACTGGACCGTGTGGGGTGTCCCCAACTGCGGCAAGGGCCAACCCGGGCAGGTGGCCAGGGTGGCGCACGGAGCGCCGACCGGCCGGTTCCGCGCCACGGTGGGGGTGCGCTGATGAGCCCGCTGATCGACCTCGCCGCCGACGCCCTCAGTCTCGGCGACTGCGACGCCGTCGAGGTGGCACTGAGCCGCTCCGACACGGCGCTGACCAGGTTCGCCGACTCGCGCATCCACCAGAACGTCGGCCGGATCGACGGCGAGGCACGGGTGCGCGTGGTCGTCGACGGCATGCGAGTCGGCGTCGCGGTGACCAGCGAGCTCAGTCACGAGGCCATCGCGCAAGCGGCTGTGCAGGCCCGCGACATCGCCCGGGTCAGCCCGCCGGATCCGGAGTACGCCGGGATGCCGGACGGCGACCAGGCGTACTCCAACGCCGGCAGCGACGACAGCGCCACGGCCGATTGCTCGCCGGCCGAGCGCGCAGCGATGGTGGCCACGATCCTGGCCGAACTGCCGCGCGGCGTGCTCGGTGCCGGTTTCGTCGAGACCGGCCGGCTCGAACGCGCGATCGCCAATTCCTACGGTCTCGCGGCGTCGCATGCCGGCACCAGCGCTGCTGCAAGCATCCTCGCCAGCGACGCGGACAGCACCGGCTACGCCGAGGGCGGCGCGGCCTCGATCTCGGGTCTGGACATGTCGCGGCTGGGCGCTCGGGCCGGCACGAAGGTCGAGACGGGCCGCACACCGCGCGATGTCGACCCGGGCACCTGGACTGTGGTGCTCGAGCCCGGCGCCACCGAGGTGCTGGTGCAGTTCCTCGACTACATCGCACTGGGCGGCAAGGACTTCAACGACGGCCGGTCGGCGCTTTCCGGCCGGCTCGGCGACCGGGTCTGCTCCGAGCGGGTGACCATCGTCGACGACGCACTCTCACCGCTGCTGCCAGGGGTTCCGTTCGATGCCGAAGGCACCCCCAAGCGGCGCGTCGCCCTGATCGAGAACGGCATCGCCAAGGCCGTCGGACACGACCGCGCCAGTGCTCGGGCGGCCGGGACCACATCGACGGGGCACGCGCTCGCTCCGCCCAACCCGTACGGCCCGTTCCCGGGCCACATCGTGATGGAGGGCGGCAACGCCACGCTCGACGATCTCGTCGCCGGATGCGAGCGAGGGTTGTACATCACCAGGTTCCACTACACCAACGTCGTGCACGCGCTGCGCACCTCGATCACCGGGATGACCCGCGACGGGACGTTCCTGATCGAGGACGGCCACATCGTCGGCGCGGTGCGCAACCTGCGCTTCACGCAGTCGATCCTGGCGGCGCTGGACACCGTCGAAGACGTCGGCCGCGACGTCGAGGTGGCCAGCGACGTGTTCTTCGGTGCTGCCGCGGCTCCGGCGGTGCGGCTGGGGGAGTTCGCCTTCACCTCGAACACCGCGCACTGAGGCCGGATCAGGGCGACCCTGGGCGGAGGTAAGGCGAGGGGGCGCCGAAGATCAGCTCGCCCGGCGGATCCTCGCGCAGGTCCTGCAACTCGACGTGCTCGATGAACACATACCCCGCGTCGGCCGGCCACAGCACCGCCCATAGCCACAGGCCGCCGGCCTCACCGACGAAGGCACAGCGGTCGTCGTCGAGGGGCAGCGACCACAACGGGGTCGGATGCCCGGCGACGCGTACCTTCGCCGCGGGCGGGGTGTTGCTGAACTCCGCGCCCGGATCGGGCCCGCGCACGCCGGCATAACGCGCGCCCAGCCCGACACCCATCTCCTCGGCCACGAGCACCATGTCGGCGACTCCGCCGAGTGGTGCCGGTCCCGAGCAGGCCAGTGCGGTGGCTCGACCGCCGCTGCGCTCGTCGCCGGCGTGCCCGACCCCGGTCACCGTCCAGCCCGGCAGCAGCGGGAGTGGGGTCCACAACGGGATGGCGGCGTGCCGCTTGACGTTGGCGACGGCGTCCGGGCCGACGCTGGCCGCGACGTAGTAGGGGTGGACGACGCCGTGCAGTTCGCAGCGCCAGTCACTCGACATCAGGCTCGGTGCGCGCAGCGCCCGGTCACAGCGAGGGCAGCGTGGAGCTCCGGTCATGACATCGGCCTACTCGATGATGCGACGCTCCTCGACCACGTCGGGTTCGTGCTCGACGACCGTCGTCCGTCGGCGGACGACTCGGCGTGCCGCGGGGCGCTGCACCACGGTGCGGCGCGAGCGCGGCCGGACCGAGCTTCCGAACGCGAACCACGCGAGGACCAGGATGAGCAGGACGAACAAGATCAGGACCAAGGTACGCACGAAAACCTCCTGTTAGCCGCCGGGAAAGCGCCGGCTGCTCCGCTGCGCTTCCCAAGTTACGCCGGATGGATCATCTCAGGCGTGATAATCAGGGCGCCCCGGCTGCTCGCCGCCGTGCTCCTCACCGTAGGACCGCTTCGGGACCATCACCTTGCGCCGGAAGATGCACACCACTGTGCCGTCCTGGTTGTAGCCCGTCGTCTGCACCGACACGATGCCCCGGTCGGTCTTGGACGTCGACTCGGTCTTGTCGAGCACGGTGGTCTCGCCGTAGACCGTGTCGCCGTGGAATGTCGGTGCCACGTGGCGCAGCGACTCCACCTCGAGGTTGGCGATGGCCTTGCCGCTGACGTCGGGCACCGACATGCCCAGCAGCAGGGAGTAGATGTAGTTGCCGACCACGACGTTGCGCCCGAACTGGGTCGAGGACTCGGCGTAGTGCGCGTCGAGGTGCAACGGGTGGTGGTTCATCGTCAGCAGGCAGAACAGGTGGTCGTCGTACTCCGTGACCGTCTTTCCGGGCCAGTGCTTGTAGGTGTCACCGACGGTGAACTCCTCGTAGTAGCGGCCGAACTGCATGCGCTGGTGCTCCTTCCTGCTGGCTGGTGACACACTCGACGGGTGGAACAGGAGGTACGGCTGCGTCCGGCGGCCCGTCAGTTCCTGGCCCTTCCGCTGTTTGCCGCCGCCGTGATGGCCGCGGCCTACGCGCTGTCCCGCCGGCCGCCCGTGCTGCTGATCGTGCTCACGGCGGTGTTGATGATCCCCCAGGTCTACGGAGTCAAGCTCACCGCCACCCACCTGGTCTATCTGCGTCTGCTCGGCCCTCAGCGGCTGCCCTGGGCCAGCATCTCGCAGATCGAGGAACGACCAACGTCCATCTCCATCGCCGTGTTCGCCCACTCCCCGATCTCCCGCGACCGGCTGGCCGCCCCCCGGCAGGGCTGGGTGCTGCGCGATCCGGAGTACGACGCCAAGGTCGAGACGCTGCGCTCGTGGTGGGTCGCCCACCGCGGGCCGAAGTGGCGCCCGCCGGGCGGCTGACACGGCCGAAAGGGATCGCGCCGGGAGCAGCAGGTGCGGTGAGATGAGGACATGCGGCCCTCGCTCGTCCTGCCTGCCAAAGTCACTCCCGGCGACCGGGTGGCGGTGCTGTCGCCGTCGTTCGCCGCCCCGGGGGCGTACCCCCAGCGGCACGAGCGCTCGATGCAGCGGCTGCGCGAGGAGTTCGGGCTGGTCCCGGTGGAGTACCCCACCACCCGACGGGTCGGCGCGACCACAGTCGACCGGGCGCAGGATCTGATGGCCGCATTCGCCGACCCCGACATCCGCGCTGTGCTGGCCTCGATCGGTGGCGACGATCAGATCACCGTGCTGCCACACCTTGACCCCGCGGTGTTCCTGGCCAACCCGAAGGCGTTCTTCGGATACAGCGACAACACCAACCTGCTCAACTGGCTGTGGACGCTCGGGCTGGCCAGCTACCACGGCGGGTCGACCATGGTCCACATCGGACGGACCGGTGGCGTGCACCCGGCCTCCGGTGCCTCACTGCGGGCCGCCCTGTTCAGCGGGGGCGACCTGGAGTTGCGTCCGAGCGCGGTCTTCACCGAGGACGAGGTGCACTGGGGTGAGCCGGACGAGATGGAGCGGCAGGCACCGACCCAGTCCACCCCGGAACGCCACTGGCATCAGCCGGACGCCGTCGTGACCGCTCCCACCTGGGGCGGAAATCTCGAGATCCTGCACTGGAATCTCGCGGCCGACCGCTGGCTGCGACCGGTCGAGGACTACGCGGGGTGCGTGCTGCTGCTCGAGACCTCCGAGGAGCTGCCCAGCGCGCTGGAGGTGTCCCGCATGCTGCGCAACGCCGGCGAACGCGGCCTGCTGGCGCAGTTCCCCGCCGTCGTGGTCGGCCTGGCCAAGGCCAGCAGCCTCGAACACCATCGCCGTGCGGAGGAGCGTCGCCGTTATCGCGCAGATCAGCGATCAGCGGTGTTGTCGGCGTTCTCCCGCTACAACCCCGCGGCGATGATCGTGTTCGGGGTGGAGATCGGCCACACCGACCCGCAGTGGGTGCTGCCGTACGGCGGCACCGTCACGGTCGACGGCCCCGGCCGGCGCGTCGTCGCCCACTACTGAGTCCGCCGGTGCCACCACCAGACGAGTTGGCCGACGAGGGCCTGGCCCGGTGGTTGGCCGAGGTCCGTGCAGATACCGGCCCGACGTTCGCCGAACTCGGCGCGGCCGGCCTGCGAGAGGGTGCTCGCCGTCGGACGGCGTGTCGTCCGCCCGGACCACAACTGCCGGAGGTCCGTGACATGGTCGCCGCGGACCTGGCGGTGCGGCTCTATCGGCCGGCGCTGCGGCCACTGCCGCTCGTGGTCTATCTGCACGGCGGCGGGTTCGTCATGGGAGACCTGGACACCTACGACTCCACCTGCCGTCGGCTGGCCGCGGTCGCCGACGCGGCCGTGCTGGCGGTCGACTACCGGCTCGCACCTGAGCACCCCGGCCCGGCCGCCGTCGACGATGCGGTGGCGGCGTTCGCGTGGGCGGGTGACCGCAGCGCCGACCTGGGCGTGGCACTCGGGATCGGCACCGCGCTGGCCGGGGACAGCGCCGGCGCCGCGATAGCCCTGCTGGCAGGCCTACGGCTGCGCGATCTCGGCCGGACCCCCTCGGCCCTGCTGTTGGCCTACCCCAACGCCGATCTGACCTTGTCGGCGCCCAGCGTGGAGCAGAAGGGCATCGGCTGGAATCTGACCGCAGCCGAACTGCGCTGGTTCGTCGAGCAGTGGGTTCCGGATGCCGCGCGCCGCACGGACCCGGCGCTCAGCCCGCTTTTTGCCGAACTGCATGGTCTCCCGCCGACGATCATCGCCACCGCCGAGCACGACCCGCTGCGCGACGAGGGAGACGAACTCGCTCGCAGACTGCGCGGAGCCGGCGTCGCGGTCGAGCACATCGCGCATCCGGGACTCGTCCACGGCTTCCTCGGCCTCGGTCACGTCTCCGCGGCCGCGCAGGCCGCAAGTGATGCGCTGTTCGGACGGTTCGGCTCTCTGCTGCAGCGCGCACCGTGATGCTCCGCCGGATCCGCGCTCACTGCTTGAGGGCGTACTCCTCCAGCAACCTGCGACCGATGATCATCTTCTGGATCTCGGCGGTGCCCTCGCCGATGAGCAGCATGGGTGCCTCGCGGTAGAGGCGTTCGATTTCGTACTCGATGCTGTAGCCGTATCCGCCGTGGATGCGCAACGAATCCTCCACGACCTCCTTGCAGAACTCCGACGCGAGGTACTTCGCCATGCCCGCCTCGAGGTCGTTGCGCTCCCCGGCGTCCTTCATCTTCGCGGCTCGCACCATCAGGGCGTGCGCGGCCTCGACCTTGGTGCCCATCTCGGCCAGCTTGAACTGGATCGCCTGGTGCTGGGCGATCGGCTTGCCGAACGCGACCCGCTGCTGGGCGTAGGCGATGCCGAGCTCGAATGCTCGCTGTGCCACCCCGGCGCCGCGTGCGGCCACGTTGACCCGGCCCACCTCGATGCCGTCCATCATCTGATAGAAACCGCGCCCGATCCCCGCCTCACCACCGAGCGCTCGTGACGTGGGAACGCGGTGGCCGGTCAGGATCATCTCGGTGGACTCGACACCCTTGTAGCCCATCTTCTCGATGTGGCCAGGGATGGTGACCCCCCCGGTGGTGGTCGCGCCGGGGTCCTTCTCGACCAGGAACGCCGTCATGTTGCGATAGACCGACTCGTCGCCGGTGTCGGTCTTGACCAACGTCAGGACCACCGACGAGCGCAGCCCGTTGGTGATCCACATCTTCTGCCCGTCGAGCACCCAGTCGTCGCCGTCGCGGACGGCCTTGGTCGTGATCGCCGCGACGTCGGAACCGCAGCCCGGCTCGGACATCGAGAACGCCCCGCGGATCTCACCGGTGGCCATCCGGGGCAGGAAGTGCTGCTTCTGCTCGTCGGTGCCGTACTGCCTCAGCAGGTAGGCCACCATGAAATGGGTGTTGATGATCCCCGAGATGCTCATCCAGCCCCGCGCGATCTCCTCGACCACCAGCGCGTAGGTGAGCAGTGATTCGCCGAGGCCGCCGAACTCCTCGCCGATCATCAGGCCGAACAGGCCCATCTCCTTCATGCCCTCGACGATCGCGGTCGGGAACTCGTCCTTGTGCTCGAGATCGGTGGCGTAGGGCAGGATCTCCTTGTCGACGAACTCGCGCACCGTGGCCAGGATGTCGCGCTGATCCTCGGTCAAACCCTCTGTCTGGGCCAGCCGCGCCATGGGGCCTCCGTTCGTCCGTGGGCCTGAAGTATCGCGTGTCGCGGAGGGTTTCCTACCCGGGGGCCCTGCCGACCAATACTCTCGCGATCATGGGGCCAGCCGATCCGGACGAGGTACGCAGATGAGCTATCAGCAGGGGCCGCCGCCGGGTGGCTACTACCCGCCGCCCCCACCGCAAGGCCCGCCGACCAACACCCTGGCGATCATCTCGCTGGTGGGCGCTTTCGTCTTCGCGCCGGCCGGCCTGATCTGCGGCATCATCGCGCGCAAGCAGATCAGGCAGAGCGGCGAGGCCGGGGACGGCCTGGCGCTGGCCGGCATCATCATCAGCGTGATTCAGATCGTCATCGGCATCATCGCGATCATCTTCCTCATCGTCACGCTGTTGGCCGTCGGCACCGCAGTGAGCCACTTCCCGACGCCAAGCCCCGCACCCACGTTCTGAGCTCGGCCCGCTGAGCCGAGCTCAGTCCTTGGCGGGTGGCTCGAACTTCGAGGTGCGCTGCAAGCCCGCGGCGCGACCCTTGGCGGCGATGACCGTCGCCATCTTGCGCGATGCCTCGTCGATCATCTCGTCGCCAAGCATGACCGCGCCGAGTTTCTCGACCGTGGTGTAGTGCTCGTAGGCGTCGAGGATCAGCTCCGCGTGGTCGTAGTCCTCCTGATCGGGTGAGTAGACCTCGTTGGCGACGTCGATCTGACCCGGGTGCAGCACCCACTTGCCGTCGAACCCGAGCGCGTGCGATCTCTTGGCCACGCTGCGGAATCCGTCGACGTCACGGATCTGCAGGTAGGGGCCGTCGATCGCCTGCACACCGCGGGCGCGGGCGGCCATCAGGATCTGCATCAGGATGTAGTGGTACGGGTCAGCCGGGTAGTCGGGATTGAGGCCGCCGACGACCAGGCCAGGCATGTTGATCGAGGCCATGAAGTCGGCCGGCCCGAACACGATCGTCTCGATCCGGTCCGAGGCGTTGGCGATCGCGTTGACGTTGATCAGTCCCTGCGCGGTCTCGATCTGCGCCTCGATGCCGATCCGTCCGACGTCGTATCCCATCGCCTGCTCGATCTGGGTGAGCGTCATGTCCAGCCAGTGCACCTGCTCGGCGCTTTGCACCTTGGGCAGCATGATGCAGTCCAGATGCGACCCGGCGCCCTCGACGACCTCCACCAGGTCTCGATAGGCCCACTGCGTCGTCGCATCGTTGATGCGTACGACGCGGGTCTTGCCCGACCAGTCCCCGCTGGTGAGCGCCTCGACGATGTTGGCGCGCGCGCCGGCCTTGGCATCGGGAGCGACGGCGTCCTCGAGGTCGAGAAAGACCTGGTCGGCAGGCAGGCCCTGCGCCTTGGTCAGCATCTTGGTCGAGCTGCCGGGCACGGCCAGGCACGAGCGTCGGGGTCGCAGGGTTTCCATTCCGCGGATGCTAGCCGGGTCAAATGTGCTTGCCGAGCCGGATGGGCGCGGGTGACCATTCCGTGTGACCGATCTAACGCCGGGAGAAAGCTCCGCGACTCAGGCAGCCAAGAGCGGCATGGCGCTCTGGTCGTCGGCGCCCTGGCGCAAGCAGGCGGTCGGGTGGATGGACGAGCGGTTGGCCGACGCGGGTATCCGTCGCACTGGCGACGTCGAGCAACCACGACTGCGCCCGTGGGGCACGGCACTGACCGCACCGACCAGCGGTGGCCGGGTCTGGTTCAAGGCACCCGGACCCAAGACGTCGTTCGAGGTGGGGTTGTACGCACTGCTGCACGACGTCGCGCCGGATCACGTCCTGGCCCCGATCGCAGCAGACGCGCAGCGGGGCTGGATCCTGTTGCCCGACGGTGGGCCGGTCCTCGGCGACCAGGTCAGCGGCCCGGCCCTGGTCGATGCGCTGCGCCTCATCCTGCCGGAGTACGCACGACTGCAGCGCGGCCTCACCCCGCACGTGGACCGGATGCTGTCGCTCGGCGTGACAGACATGCGCGCCGAGATCATGCCGACCCGGTTCGACGAGGCAATGCTGGTCATCAACGACTACGCCCAGCAGCACGGCGGCGAGACCGAACTCGCGACCTGCGGCCGGCTGGCCGGGCTGCGCGATGAGTTCGCGTCCTGGTGCACGGAACTCGCGACCGCACCCGGGCCCCCGAGTCTCGACCACAACGACCTGCACCCGGGGAACGTCTTCGCCTGGGGCGCCTCTGACGCCAGCCGGGCGAAGTTCTACGACTGGGGGGACAGCGTCGTGGCACATCCGTTCGCCGTGATGCTGGTGGTCCGGCGGGTGCTGCGCCACGCCCTCGAGGTGGGTCACGACTCGCCTGCCGTCCGGGCGGTCATCGACCCCTACCTCGAGGTGTTCAGTGACCTGGCACCGCACGCCGCACTTGCCCGCACCCTGCGGCTGGCCTGCCGGGTGGCGGTCCCGGCGCGCGCCCTGGTGTGGAACCGGGCGCTGAGCATGCTGCAGCCCGGTGAGCACAACGACGAGGCGAGCGCACCGTTCGAAACGATGGAAATGCTGCTCGACACCCAGTGGCGTTGACGCCTCGGCCGTCGACCTACTCGAGAGGGACGCTGCGGGTCCCGGAGCGGGTCACGATGGCCAAGCCGGCGAGGAGCAGGAGCAGCCCCGGGATCGCCGCCAGCGGCGGGCGCTGGCCGAGGAAGACCAGCGCCAGTAGCACGGCGCCCGGCACCTCGAACAGGATGGCCAGACTGACGACAGTGGCGCTGGTCGAGGACAGCACCCGGTTGATCAGGGAGTGCCCGATCAGTTGTGCAGCGACGGTCAGGGCGACCAGCATCGCCCAGGTCCGCGCGCTGTAGCCACCCAGTTGCTGGCCACTGACCAGGCACACGACGAGCAGGACGAGCCCGCAGACGGAGTACGCGGTCGTCGTATAGACCGTCGTCGACACGGTCCGGCGAACCGACCCGCCGGCGGTGACGTAGGCCGCCGACATCGCACCACCTACGACGGCCAGCGCGTCACCGGTCACCGCCCGGGCCGAGATGGTGAAGTCGACGCCGGTGATCAACGCCACCCCGACGACGCCGACCGCGATCCCCAGCCATGCCACCCGCTTGACCCGCCGGCCGAGCAGCCGGGCCAGCACCGCCGCCCAGATCGGCTGGGTGGCCACCAACGCCGTCGCGGAGGCGACACTGGTGAGCTTGACGCTGGGCACCCAGGTCGCGAAGTGCGCCGCCAGCAACACACCGGCCAGCACGCAGACCAGCCACTCACGCCGGCCCAACCGCGCGAACTCGGGACGGAACCTGGCCAGTGCCACCGGCCCCAGCGCCACCACCGCCATCGCGTTGCGCCAGAACGCGATGGCCAGTGCGGGCGCGGCGATCGCCGCGATCAACGGTGCCGACGTCGAGACGCCGAGGATGGCGATCGAGATGAGTACGACATCGCGGCGCGGGGGCAGACCCATCGGTTCGTGGGCCATCTCTCCCTGCCTCCGCGGCGGCCGGCCGGAGCCGCCGGCGGATGATCGGGTCACGGCTACGGTTCGCGGATCTCGCCACGCGCGATCGGCACGGCGGTCCCGGCCACGGTGGCTGAGACGGCGTGACCGTCGGCCGCCTCCACGGCGCAACGCAGGGTCGACGGCCGGCCCATCTCGACCCCCTGCTTCACGGTGTACGCCGTCGTCCCGTCGGCCCCTGCGAGCCCGCTGGCCACCAGCCACAGGCCGTAACCCAGTGCCGCCGAGCCGGTAGCCGGATCCTCGGTGACACCCACCTCCGCGGCGAAGACCCTGGCCCGGGCCGTACGAGATGCCGGGTCCCACGCCGACACGCTGACCCCCGAGTCGGCGCCGAGTGGTCGGAGCAGGGCAATGTTGGGCTGGGTACGGGCCAGCGCCTCGGGCCGCACGCCGAGGTAGGCCCAGGAGATGCCGCAGCCGGCCAGCCGCGGTGGCGGCCCGACGAAATCGTCGTCGTCGAGACCCACCGAGGCGAGCAGCGGCCCCGGGTCCATGGGCGGCCCGACAACCGGTCGCCCGCCGGTCAGCGTCACGGTCTCGGTGCCGATGTGGACGGGCAACAGCCCCGCCCCGCACTCCTGTACGACATCGCCGGCCGGCAGTCGGCCCAACCGGGCCAGGGTGTGCGCCGAACCCACCGAGGGGTGCCCGGCAAAGGGCAACTCGACGCTCGGCGTGAAGATCCGCAACCGGTAGTCCGCCCGATCGCTGGGCAGCACGAACGCCGTCTCGGACAGGTTGAACTCGTTGGCTATCGACTGCATCTGCTGCGTGCTCAGCGATTCGCCGTCGAGGACGACGGCCAACGGGTTACCGGCGAAGGCCAGGTCGGTGAAGACATCGACGATCTCGTAGTGCAGCATTCCGCGACCCTACGTGCCGTGTGGTGCGTACCTGCCGTGAGAGGCTGCAGCCGTGACGGAGATGCCGGCGCTGATCGAAGAAGCCACCAAGAAATCCGACCTGGTGTGGATCGCCACCAGCGGAACGGTTCCGGTGACCGCGGCCTGGCACGTCTGGCACGAAGGCGCGGCCTACGTCGTGACCGGACCCGGCGAGCAACCGCTGCCGCCGGATCTCGGCGTCTATCCCACCTGCGAGGTCATCGTCCGTTCAGCCTCCAACTGGGGCCGCGTCATCACCTGGGAAGCCAGCGTGTGGCGGGTGACGCCGGGCCTCGAGGAGTGGGACGAGGTCGTGCCCGTACTTCTTGCCAAGAGGCTCAACCCGCCCGACGGTGCCGCCGCCGCAGAGCGGTGGGCGCAGCGGTGCACGGTCTTCCGCCTGCTCCCTACCGGGGGGGTCTTCGAGTCGGGCGCCTCGCTGCCGACCACCTCCGGCGCCGAGCCACCTCGCCCTAGCGTGGCGACGACGGAGGTACGCGTTCCGTACACAGTGGGCCGTCGAGGTCGTCGGCGGCGATGAGCAGGTCAGGTAGCTGCCCCATCGAGTCGAAGACGACCGTCGCCGGCCCGGCCAACAGGTGCGCCGGGGTCAAGCCGCCTGCGAAACCGAACACTCGCATCCCCGCCGCCCTCGCCGCCTCGACGCCGTAGCTGCTGTCCTCGACGACGGCGCAGGCCGCCGGGTCGGCGCCGAGGCGGGCAGCAGCGTGCAGGAAGAGATCAGGAGCGGGCTTGCCGCGAGGCACCTCGCTCGCGCTGAAGATACGGCCCTCGAAGCGGTCGTACAGACCGGTCAGCCCGAGGGTGAACCGCATCTTGTCGTGGCTTCCGCTGGAGGCCACGCAAGTCGGCAACTCGATCCGGTCCAGCGCCTCGACCACGCCCTCGACCGGGGTGAGCTCGGCGGCGAAGGCCTCGCGGTAGCGGGAGGTGTTCTCGAAGTCCCAGCCCGGCGGGAGCGGTCCCACCCGGGCCTCGACCTCGGCCGCCATGTACTCCGCCGAGCGCCCTACGAACCGCTCGACGACCTCCTCCTCGCTGAGCGCCCAGCCCAGCTCGGCCAGCACGGCGACGTCGACCCGGACCGAGATCCGCTCACTGTCGACCAGGACGCCGTCACAGTCGAAGATCACCAACTGAAGCGGCGCGGGCACAATCGGCAGGGTACGCAGGCCCCGGCAACTACTCTGACCCTCGTGACGACCGCGACCAGGGTGTATTTGGCGCGGCTCTCCGGAATCGCGGTTTTCGATCCCAACGGCGATCCGGTCGGCCGCGTCCGTGACGCCGTGGTGAGCCTGCGCTCGGACACCCACGCTCCGCGGGTGCTCGGCCTGGTCGTCGAGATCCAGCAGCGCCGGCGGATCTTCGTACCCATCGGCCGGGTCACCAGCGTCGACGTGGATGCGGTGGTGCTCGGCACCGGCCAGGTCAGCCTCAAGCGCTACGAGCAGCGTCCCGGTGAGCTGCTGGTCATCGGGGAGTTGCTCGACCGCCGGGTGAGCCTGCGTGACGGCGGACAGAAGGCCGTGCTGATCGACGCCGCCATGGAGCAGACCCGCAGCCGCGACTGGGTGCTGACCAAGCTGGCCGTACGCGAACTCACCCACCACCGGCTCAGCCGCCGCCGCGGCCAGGTCCACCAGCTCGACTGGGACCAGGTCACCGGGCTGCACCTGCCCGAGGGCGAGCAGGGGGCGGCCAACCTGCTGGCGGTCTTCGACAAGATGCGCCCCGCCGACCTCGCGGGGGTGTTCAAGGACCTCTCCGACAAGCGCCGGCACGAGGTCGCGCAGGCCCTCGACGACGAGCGGCTGGCCGACGTCCTCGAGGAACTTCCCGAGGAGGACCAGATCAAGATCCTGTCCTCGCTCACCGGGGAGCGAGCCGCCGACGTGCTCGAGGCGATGGATCCAGACGATGCCGCCGACCTGCTGCACGAACTCCCCGCCGGGGAGCAGGAGCGGCTGCTGACACTGATGGAACCCGATGAGGCGGCGCCCGTACGCCGCCTGTTGCGCTATTCGGAGGACACCGCCGGTGCACTGATGACCTCCGAGCCGGTGATCCTGCTGCCTGACGCCACAGTCGCCGAGGCACTGGCGCGGATCCGCGACCCGGCGCTCACCCCGGCCCTCGCGGCGCAGGTCTACGTCTGCCGGCCGCCGATGGACACCCCGACCGGCAAGTACCTCGGGATGGCGCACATCCAGCGGCTGCTGCGAGAGCCACCGTCGGACCTGATCGGCGGAGTCATCGACGACGACATCGACCCGTTGGAGCCCGACACCAGCCTGCACGACGTCGCCAGCTATCTCGCGACGTACAACCTGGTGGCGGTTCCGGTCGTCGACGACAGCCGCCGACTGGTGGGTGCGGTCACCGTCGACGACGTCCTCGACCATCTGCTGCCGGCCAACTGGCGCGAGGGCACTCATGGCTGAGCGCACCAGGATCAGGCTGGACCAGCCGAGGACTCCGCGGCGCGGGGTGCCGCGGCCCAGCTACTCCCCCGAGACGTTCGGCCGGATAGCCGAGAGCTTCGCCCGCGCCCTGGGCACCGCCCGGTTCCTCGTCTACATGACGATCTTCATCGCCATCTGGTTCGGCTGGAACGCGCTGGCACCGCGGGGCCTGCGCTTCGATCCGTACACCTTCACCTTCCTGACCCTGCTGCTGTCCCTGCAGGCGTCCTACGCCGCGCCGCTGATCCTGCTCGCGCAGAACCGCCAGGCCGACCGCGACCGCGTCTCGCTGGAGGAGGACCGGGTCAGGGCCGAGGCGACCAAGGCCGACATCGAGTACCTCGCCCGCGAACTGGCCGCCCTGCGGGTGGCGATCGGCGAGGTGGCCACCCGCGACTTCATCCGCTCCGAGGTCGCCCGGCTCGGCGAGGGCGGCGAACGCGAACGTGAACGCGACCGCGACGGCGAGCGCGCCTGAGGGACCGCCGTACGATGTAGGCAATATGCCTACGGACCTGCTCGAACGCGTCAACGCCGCGCTGGCGACCGTCAGCGACCCCGAGATCCGACGGCCGATCACCGAGATCGGCATGGTCAAGAGCGTCGAGGCCCAGCCGGACGGCAGCATCGACGTGGCGATCTACCTGACCATCGCGGCCTGCCCGCTCAAGGACAAGCTGACCGAAGACGTCACTGCGGCTGTCGGGCAGGTCCCCGGCGTGGCCGCCGTCCGGGTGACCCTCGACGTGATGAGCGACGAGCAGCGCAAGGAGTTGCAGACACAGCTGCGCGGGGGGGCCCCGGCCAAGGAGATCCCGTTCGCCCAGCCCGGCTCCCTGACCCGGGTCTACGCGGTCGCCTCGGGCAAGGGCGGGGTGGGCAAGTCCTCCGTCACGGTCAACCTCGCCGCGGCTCTGGCGCAACGCGGCCTGTCGGTGGGCGTGCTCGACGCCGACATCTACGGCTTCTCGGTCCCGCGGATGCTCGGTGTCTCCGACCGCCCGACCCAGGTCGAGCAGATGATCATGCCGCCGCAGGCGCACGGTGTGCGGGTGATCTCGATCGGGATGTTCACCAAAGGCAACACCGCAGTCGTCTGGCGCGGGCCGATGCTGCACCGGGCGCTGCAGCAGTTCCTCGCCGACGTCTTCTGGGGAGACCTCGACGTCCTCCTGATGGACCTCCCGCCGGGCACCGGTGACATCGCGATCTCAGTGGCGCAGATGGTGCCGAGCACCGAGATCCTCATCGTGACGACCCCGCAGCAGGCGGCCGCCGAGGTGGCCGAACGCGCCGGGTCGATCGCCATGCAGACTCACCAGCAGATCGTCGGCGTGGTCGAGAACATGAGTTGGCTGGACCAGCCCGACGGTTCGCGGCTGGAGTTGTTCGGCAGCGGTGGCGGCGAGCAGGTCGCAGCGTCACTGTCGCGTACCACCGGGACGACGGTGCCCCTGCTCGGTCAGATCCCGATGGACGTGCGACTGCGCGAGGGTGGGGATGCCGGTCGGCCGCTGGTGCTCGACCACCCTGACTCGCCGGCCGGTGCGGCGCTGCTCGGTGTTGCCGACAAGCTGGCAAGTCGCCAGCGCGGCCTGGCCGGGCGCTCGCTCTCGCTCTCGCCGGTGCGCTCCTGAGGTCGCCCGATCAGGTGGCGTCGACGTCGAAGGGTGCGCGCTCGCCGGCGGTCAGTGGCTTGTGTTGCTTCGGTCGACCGTTCGGCGGCGCGGCCGGCGGCGCGTCACTCGGACCGTCGTCGATGCGGTAGCCGTTCAGGCCGAGCGCCTCAGCAGGGTCCTGCCCGTCGAAGAGGTTCTGCCTGATGAACGTCTTGGGGTTGAGCGAGGCCAGATCCAGATCCCCCAGCTCGGGACCCAACTCCGTCTTGAGATCCTCGCGCGCGTTGTTGGCCATGGCTCGCAGCGTGCGCAGCATGCGGCCGGCCTCGCCGATCATCTTCGGCAGCCGCTCCGGGCCGAAGATGAACAGCGCGAGCACGATGAGCAACCCGATCTCGGGCCACCCGAGGGAGTTAAACACCAGACCAGCGTAAGCCCGCGAGCGCAGTTTGCGGCCTGCCCCGGCTGACCGTCATCTGCTCATGCCTGGCCGAGGGTGACGCGCACCGAGCCGGCGTTGCCGCCGCGGTCGTACTCCACGGTGACCTGGGTCCCTGGCGCCAGCGCGCGGATGTCCGCGATCAGCGACACCGGGTCCTCCACCGGCTGTGATCCGAACTTGGTCACGATGTCGCCGCTCTGCAGTCCCGCCTTGGCAGCCGGACCGCCGGTCGCGACGCTGGCCAACCGGGCGCCCGCAACGGCTCCGGAGTACTGATCATCGATCGAGGCCCCGATGATGGTCCGGGTCGCCTTGCCGGTCTGGATGAGCTGATCGGCCACCCGCTTCGCCTGGTTGATAGGGATGGCGAAGCCCAGGCCGATGCTGCCCGCCTGGGATGACCCCGACGACAGGGTCGCGATGGCGGAGTTGATCCCGATGACCCGAGCGTTGCCGTCGAGCAGCGGTCCGCCGCTGTTGCCGGGATTGATCGCGGCATCGGTCTGGATCGCCGACAGGAAGGACTGGCTGGACTCTGCGCCCGAGCCACCGGATCCACCGGTCTGTACGGGACGGTTCAGTGCGGACACGATTCCGGAGGTCACGGTGCCGGCCAGCCCCAACGGGGAGCCTACGGCGACCACCGGGTCACCCACGGCCGCTGACGACGAGTCGCCGAGCGTGAGCGGCTTGAGTTCCTTGCCCGTCACCTTGATCACGGCCACGTCGGAGTACGGATCGCGACCCTTGACGGTCGCGTCGGTGCGCGTCCCGTCCTTGAACGCCACCACGATCTTGCCGCCGTTGTCAGCACCGGCAACCACGTGGTTGTTCGTCATGATGTAGCCGTCCTTGGTGATCACGAAGCCCGAGCCGGTCCCCTTGCCGGTGGACGTGGTCACCTGGATCGACACGACGCTGGGCAGCACCGCTGCGGCGATGCCGGCGACCGAGGTGGGGGCCCGGTTGGCAGAGGCCGGGGCGCCAAGTTGGGTGCCGCCGCTCTGCGACACCGGCGTGGCCGAGTTGCGATCGGCGATCTTGTAGGCCGCCACGCCTGCCGTGCCACCGGCCAACAGGCCGGCGACAAGGGCCACCACAACCACGAGTCCGAGGCCGCGGCGCGGCGCAGCCGCCGTCGTGGCCGGGCTGCCCGCCCACTGGCTCGGAGGCAGTTGCTGTGTGGGCTGTGCCCAGTTGGGCTGCGAGCGCGGATCGCGCCATGGATCCTGCTGAGCGCCGGTCGCCCACCATGCCGACTCCGGACGCCCACCGGCAGCTGATCCCGGCTGGGTCTGGTGCTGGGTCGGCTGCTGGGGCTGGGTCTGGTGCTGGGGCTGGGTCGGCTGCTGGGGCTGGGTCGGCTGCTGGGGCTGGGTCTGGTGCTGGGGCGGGGTGGACGGGGGTTGGTAACCCGGAGAAGGCGATGACGGCGGCGTCTGCCCGTAGGGGAAGGACGGGCCATGCGGCGTGTGTGTCATCGGGGTCGTTCCCTTCCTGGGCGCTGTTGGCCTCGACTATGCCGCGCCGGGTGTGAAATCTTCGTTCGCCTGCCTGCAGCCGGATTGGGGGTACTACCGGGTGGGGTTCACCCAGGATCCCATTCGACGCAATCCACGCCGAACACGGTCGGTCAGGCTGTCGTGCACGGCAGGCGTGAACACCGCGACCGTCGCCGAGACGACTGGATCAGGCGCGTCCGCCACGACCGTACGAACCCAGCCGTGTTCGGCCCAGACGACCCGCTGGGTCAAACCGGGCACGGTCCAGACCTCGGTGCCGCCCATCGGCTTGCGCTGCCAACCGGCGACCGACTTCGCATTGAGCCGGCCGCGCTGGCTGAAGACGGACACCGCGAACAGGCCGTCGGTATAGCTCAGGTGCAGGACGCCGTCGTGCTTGCGGGCGTCGAAGAGCTCCAAGCCGTCACCCACGGCGCGCGGCGCGGCCCATCCGGACCTGCGTAGGTCGACGAGCTGGTTGGCGGTCATGGTCGCGCCGGTGCCCGACGGAGCGGTGTCCTCGGAGGCGGACCACGGCTGCTCGACGCTCATGTCGACATCGATGAAGGCAGCGGATCGCACCGCGCGGCCGGTGCCGTCGTAAAGCTCCCGGCGCAACAGCAGTCCGGTCTGGGAATCAAGCCAGAACCTGCCGGAGACCTCCGACTCACCTCGACGTCTGGCCTCGACGACGTCGGCCGGCCGGCCGGCGCAGTGCCCCATGTGCGCAGCGACGCTGACCACGTAGTGCTTCGCCAGCACGGCGAGGGGTCGAGTATCAAGGGTCGCCGCCGACGTCGTATCGGTGGCCGTCGTGGTCCCCGCACCTGCTCCGGCCCGGCGTACGACGACACCCTGCCCCGGCAGGTGCTGCAGGTCGACCACAACACTCGAGGCCCCGGT
>JBAVXU010000282.1:0-5251 GCA_049698415.1 Mycobacteriales bacterium | reverse complement strand
CCGATGGGGCGAAGGCCGCACCTGCGGCTCCTGCCTCCTCGGCATCGGCTGCCGGACCGGCCGCCGAGCGGTCTCCCGACGGCGACCGCCCGGCTCGCCGCCGTGGCCGTCGTGGCCGCGGCCGGGGCAAGGGCGGTGGCGAAGGCTCCACCGACGCCGAGTCCTCGACTGCCGACAGTGCCGACGAGCAGTCGAAGGCGAGCGGTGAGGGTGACGAACCCACCGATGACAGCGAAGGCGCGGGCGGCCCGCGTCGCAGGCGTCGTCGCCGCCGTTCCACCGGCGAGGGCGCCGAGGGCGGGGCCGAAGGCCACTCGCCCGACGATCCGCCCAACACCGTGGTCAAGGTACGAAAGGCCAAGCCGAGGGGCCGCGACGCCGACGACGAGGTTCAGGGCGTCAAGGGCTCTGTCCGCCTCGAGGCCAAGCGCCAGCGTCGCCGGGAGGGCCGCGACCAAGGTCGCCGCCGCCCGGCCATCATCACCGAGGCGGAGTTCCTCGCCAGGCGCGAGTCCGTCGACCGGGTGATGGTCGTACGCCAGGTCAAGGACCGCACCCAGGTGGCCGTCCTCGAGGACGGCGTTCTGGTCGAGCACTACGTCACCAAGGCCAGCGCCACCGCCTACGCCGGCAACATCTATCTCGGCAAGGTGCAGAACGTCCTGCCGAGCATGGAGGCGGCCTTCATCGACATCGGCAAGAGCCGCAACGCCGTGCTCTATGCCGGCGAGGTCAACTGGGATGCCTCGGGCATGGAGGGCAAGGCGCGCAAGATCGAGGACGCGCTCAAGTCCGGCCAGTCCGTGCTCACCCAGGTGACCAAGGACCCGGTCGGCCACAAGGGTGCCCGACTGACCAGCCAGATCAGCCTGCCGGGGCGGTTCCTGGTCTATGTCCCCGAAGGATCGATGACGGGGATCAGCCGCAAGCTGCCTGAGAACGAACGCAAGCGGCTCAAGGACATTCTCAAGAAGATCGTCCCGGACGACGCCGGCGTCATCATCCGTACCGCCGCCGAAGGTGCCAGCGAGGACGAGCTGACCCGCGACGTCAAACGCCTGCAGGCGCAGTGGGAGGCCATCCAGAAGAAGGCCGGCGCCGTTGCGGCTCCGGCGCTGCTCTACGGCGAGCCCGACCTGGTGATCCGGGTCGTGCGCGACATCTTCAACGAGGACTTCAACCAGCTCATCGTCTCCGGCGACGAGGCCTGGGAGCTGGTGGAGGAGTACGTCAAGCACGTATCGCCCGATCTCATCGACCGGTTGCTGCGCCATCCCGGGGACACCGACGTGTTCGCCGAGCTACGCATCGACGAGCAGTTGGCCAAGGCACTGGACCGCAAGGTCTGGCTGCCCAGCGGCGGTTCGCTGGTCATCGACCGGACCGAGGCCATGACCGTCGTCGACGTCAACACAGGCAAGTTCACCGGCAAGGGCGGCAACCTCGAGGAGACGGTCACCCGCAACAACCTCGAAGCAGCCGAAGAGCTGGTCCGCCAACTGCGCCTTCGCGACGTCGGCGGGATGATCGTCGTCGACTTCATCGACATGATCCTCGAGGCCAACCGCGATCTGGTGCTACGCCGGTTGACCGAGTGCCTGAGCCGCGACCGCACCCGGCACCAGGTGGCCGAGGTCACCTCGCTGGGTTTGGTGCAGATGACTCGCAAGCGGGTCGGCCAAGGGCTGCTCGAGGTGTTCTCCGAGCCGTGCGAGGTGTGCAAGGGCCGCGGCCTGATCGTGCACATGGAGCCGGTCGAACACTCAACTGCCGCCGAGCAGCACCATCAGGTCAGCGAGCCCAAGGGCCGCCGCAACCGCGGCGGCAGGGGCGACCGGCCCGAACCGGAGCCGAGCACTGCCGAGGATTCGGCCGAACCCGCCGACGAGTCGGCGGTCAGTGAGCCGGCGGTCAGTGCTTCGGCAGACCAGGCGCCCGCGATGCCCGATCACGACGACGTGGATGCCAGCGAGCCGAGTGAGCCCGGCGAGCCGAGCCGTCCGCGGCTCGAACCCGTTGCCGTCACACCTGACGACGGGGTTCTGAGCGAGCCGGTCGTCGTCGACGAGCCGGCCGGAGGTGCGCTCGACCGAGCTGCGCCGGTCGAACAATCCGGACAGCGGCGCCGACGTCGTGCAGCCTCCCGGCCGGCCGGACCGCCCGCTGAGGGCACGGCGGCCGAGCGGGTCGCGGCAGGCACCCCGGGCGTTTGACCCGCCTGGGGCGGCCCCGTACCCTGAGAACCGACCCGCCACGGCGGGTTGCTTCCTGTTGCCCACGCCGGTCGTGCTTCTGAGCCCGTCCCGTGCAGCGCAACAGACCATTCCGAGCCGAGGAGCCGACGCAGCCGTGTACGCCATTGTCAAGACGGGCGGCAAGCAGTACCGCGTCGCCGAGGGCGACGTCATCGAGGTCGAGAAGCTCGTCGGGGAGCCCGGTGCGAGCCTGACCCTGCCCGCACTGCTGCTCGTCGACGGTGACAAGGTCACGACCGACGCGGCCGAGCTGGCCAAGCTGACCGTCACCGGCGAGGTCGTCGCCCACACCAAGGGCCCCAAGATCAAGATCACCAAGTTCAAGAACAAGACCAGGTACCTCAAGCGACAAGGCCACCGGCAGCCGCACACGCAGGTCAAGGTCACCGGCATCAAGAGCGGGAAGTAGGGGCGCCGAGATGGCACACAAGAAGGGCGCATCGTCGTCGCGCAACGGTCGCGACTCCAACGCGCAGTACCTCGGCGTGAAGCGCTTCGGCGGCCAGGTCGTCAGCGCCGGTGAGATCATCGTGCGCCAGCGCGGCACGCACTTCCATCCCGGCCCGGCCGTCGGCCGCGGCAAGGACGACACGCTGTTCGCCCTGAGCGCCGGAGCCGTCGAGTTCTCGACGCGGCGCAACCGCAAGATCGTCAGCATCGTCCCGGTGGAGGGCTAGACCCCGCCCGGTCAGACCATGGCGAGCTTCATCGACCGCGTCGTCCTGCACATTGCCGCGGGTGATGGCGGGCACGGCTGCTCATCGGTTCACCGCGAGAAGTTCAAGCCGCTCGGCGGCCCGGACGGCGGCAACGGCGGCAACGGCGGCGACGTCGTACTCCTGGTCGATCCCAACGCGCACACCCTGCTCGACTTCCACCATCACCCCCATCAGCGCGCCCCCAACGGCCGGCCCGGCCAGGGCAGCAACCGCAACGGTGCGGTGGGGGAGACGCTCGAACTGTCCGTCCCCGACGGGACGGTCGTGCAGAGCCCCGATGGTGAGGTCCTGGCCGACCTGGTCGGCGCGGGTACGAAGTACATCGCGGCGGCAGGTGGCCGCGGTGGGCTCGGCAACGCGGCACTCGCCTCCGCGCGGCGCAAGGCTCCAGGGTTCGCGCTCTTCGGCGAGCCCGGCGAGAGCGCCGACGTCGTGCTGGTGCTCAAGAGCGTGGCCGATGTCGGCCTGATCGGGTTTCCCAGCGCCGGCAAGTCATCGCTCATCTCGGTGCTGTCCTCGGCGCGGCCCAAGATCGCCGACTACCCGTTCACCACCCTGGTGCCCAATCTCGGCGTGGTCTCCGCCGGCGAGACGACCTTCACCATCGCCGATGTCCCCGGACTGATTCCCGGTGCCGCGCAGGGGCGTGGGCTGGGGCTGGACTTCCTGCGTCACATCGAGCGGTGCGCCGTTCTGGTGCACGTCGTCGACACCGCGACCGAGGAGCCCGGCCGAGACCCCGTATCCGACGTCGACGCACTGGAGCAGGAGCTGGCGCAGTACGGCGGGCTGTCCGGCCGGCCGCGGCTGGTCGTCCTCAACAAGGTCGACGTGCCGCAGGGCCGCGAGCTTGCCGACCTGATCCGGCCCGAGCTTGCCGAGCGGGGCTGGCCGGTCTTCATGGTCAGCGCAGCCACCGGTGAGGGGCTACGCGCGCTGTCGTTCGCGCTGGGCGGTGCGGTCGCCGATTACCGCGCCACCCTGCCCGACCCAGCAGCGACCCGGATCGTGCTGCGCCCGCGGGCCGTCGACGAGGTCGGGTTCACCGTCGAGGCGGACCCGGACGAGGACGACGCGTTCGTCGTGCGCGGGGTGAAGCCGCTGCGCTGGGTCCGCCAGACAGATTTCAGCAACGACGAGGCGGTCGGCTACCTCGGCGACCGGCTGGCCCGCCTCGGTGTCGAGAAGGCGCTGGCGGAGGCCGGTGCCCGGCCCGGCGCGCCGGTGACGATCGGGGATGTGACTTTCGACTGGGAGCCGATGACGCCGGCGGGCGACGTCGAGCTGATACCCACCTTGCGCGGCACCGACGCCCGGATCGACCGGGACCATCGGGTCCGCGCGGACGAGCGCCGCGAGGCCAAGCGCGCCCGCCGGCGCCCGCAGGATTCGTGACGGGAGCTCTGTCCGGCAGATGAGCGCTCGGCCGGACATCACCTCGGCCCGCCGGGTCGTCGTCAAAATCGGATCGTCGTCGCTGGCGACGGCCGCCGGCGGACTGGATGGCGACCGCGTCGACGCCCTGGTCGATGCCGTGGCCGAGCGCCACGCCGGCGGCACGGAGCTGGTCATCGTCTCCTCCGGCGCCATCGCGGCCGGGCTGGCGCCGCTCGGCCTGACCCGGCGCCCGCGCGACCTGGCCACGCTGCAGGCCACCGCCAGCGTGGGACAGAGTCGGCTGGTCGAGGTCTACGCCACCAGCTTCGCGCGCTACGCAGGCACGGTCGCGCAGGTGCTGCTCACCGTCGACGACCTGATCCGGCGGGCGCACTACCGCAACGCCCGGCAGGCGTTGGAACGCTTGCTCCAGCTGCGCGTGCTACCGATCGTCAACGAGAACGACACTGTGGCCACAGAAGAGATCCGCTTCGGCGAGAACGACCGGCTGGCAGCTCTGGTCAGCCACCTGGTGCGGGCCGACGCGCTGATCCTGCTCTCCGACGTCGACGGCCTGTACGACCGAGACCCGGCCACCGCCGGGGCACGGCTGATCGAGCATGTCGCACACCCCACCGACCTCGACTCCGTGGTCGCGGGTCCGCCGTCGGCGGGCGCTCTGGGCACTGGTGGCATCGCGTCGAAGATCGACGCGGCAATGGTGGCGACGGGGGCCGGCGTACCCGTCGTCCTCGCCGCGTCCACCGCGGTCCGCCAGGCACTCGCGGGGGAGAGCGTCGGAACCTACTTCGCACCCACCGGCCGCCGGACCGCGTCGCGGCTGTTGTGGCTGGCGCACGCGTCCGCACCCGCCGGGCGGCTGCGCCTCGACCCCGGCGC
>JBAVXU010000281.1:0-6800 GCA_049698415.1 Mycobacteriales bacterium | reverse complement strand
CGATGCGCTTGACGGTGGTCAGATCCGGCAGTGGTATCGCGGCGAACGTCAGCGCCCGGCCGCGTACTCGCAAGGTCGACGACCCGATCCGGCCCATGCCGGTCACCCCGTGGCCCACGATCTTGCCGTCCTCGACGTCGATCCAGCCGCCGAGTTGGTTGGCGAAGCGGCAGTTGTCGCCTCCGATGAAGGCGTCGATGTCGCTGATGGTGTCCGGGGGCGGCGCGTCGTAGTGGGCGACGCCCATCTCGAACGGCAGCTTGAGCGCCACGCCGGTGATGGCCTCGCTGGGAATCCACGAAACAGACGTGACTGAACTCGACACACGCATGGCAGCCCCCTCGAGCCCAGTCGCCCCGCGGCAGTTATTCTCGCCCTCGATGCTGAAGCGGCGCAGGCGATCCGGAGATGTGGCCGGAAAGCCGCCCAGCTGGGCGTTCTGCACCATTCCGTACGCTCGGCCGACGCGCGGGCACGCGTGAGCGTTCTTCTCGCCCTGGCGGCGGCCGTCGCCTATGGCGCATCGGATTTCATCGGCGGCCTGCTCTCACGCCGAGCCAGCTTCCTGCAGGTCGCCGTCGTCGCTCAGACCTTCGCCACGCTGGCCACCCTGGCCGCGCTGCCGTTCACCAGCCACGTCGACCCGTCAGCTCTGTCGATGGGCTGGGGAGCGGCCGGCGGCGTCGGCGGAGCGCTGGGTGTGCTGGCGCTCTATCGCGGCCTCGGCGCCGGCCGGATGTCGGTTGTCGCGCCGATCAGCGGCGTCATCGCCGCCGGGGTGCCCGTACTTGCCGGTCTGCTTCTGGGCGAGCGGCCGTCGATGCTCGCGGCCGGAGGGATCGTGCTCGCCCTCCCGGCGGTCTGGCTGGTCTCGAGCGGCGATCAGCATGCCGTCGATGGCGCGGCGTCGTCGGCCGCCGGTGTCCTCGACGGGCTGTTGGCCGGGCTGGGATTCGGCCTGCTGTTCCTCGGCCTGGGCCGGGCCGGGCCGGGTGTCGGGCTATGGCCGGTCGCCGCCGCGGCGACGGCATCGTGGGTGGTTCTGCTGGTCGCGGCGGTTGTCGGCCGGGCCGCCCGCCGGCCCAGCGGTGTCGTGGTCGCAGGCTCGGCCGCCGTCGGCGGGCTCGCGGCGACCGCCACGGTGCTCTTCTTCCTCGCCACCCACCGCGGGTTGCTCGCCCTCGCATCGGTCATCGCCTCGCTCTACCCCGCCGTCACCGTCCTGCTGGCCAGGTTCGCATTGAGCGAGCGCTTCGGGCGCCTGCAGATGCTCGGGCTCGGCATGGCCACGGTCGCGGTCGTACTCATCGTCGCCGGCTGAGGCCGCGCGCCGGGATCAGTCCTCGCGGCGCTCCGGCCGGTCGTCGCGACGGTCCGAGGCGTTCTCGATGAGTTGATAGAGCTCGCCCTGGGTGCGCTCGACGTGCGGAACGTCGTCCAGGCTGACCTGGCCGCGCTCGCCGGCGGATTCGATCACCAGCGTGCCGCACCCGAGCAGACGCTCGAAGAACGAGTGCTCGAAGCTCACGTCGTTGATCCTCGTCAGGGGCACGTCGCGCCCGGACCGCGACAGGATGCCGCGCCGGACCAGGACCCGGTGGGTCGTGATGACGAAGTGGGTGGTGCGCCAGCGGAGGAAGGGCGCAACGGTGAGAATCAGCACGACCAGAACGCCTGCACCGATGATTACATAACGTAGGATGTCGCTACTGACAGTAGATGCACCGTAGGCGGTCAGACCGGCCGCGACGAGAAAGACGAGCACCGGCAGGACCAGCACCTTCCAGTGCGGATGGAGGCGATGGACAACCTCTTCGTCATCGGCGAGTAAACGATCCGGGTACGGCATGCGTCCTCCTTGGTGGCTGCCAATACTCGGCCAGCCTGGCACCTGGAGGAAGCATGACGCGCCGCCTGCACCTACTGATCACGTCAAGCCTGGCCGGCCTGGCACTGGTGTCCATCGCCGGCTGCGGCAACGGCAAGCCGAACCAGGCCGGTCCTGAGGCGACCCCGACGACAGCGGTCGACGCGTCCCCGACAGCCGCGGCCGCGGTGTCGAGGGCGGTCGCGGTCTACTACGTCGCCGACGCCGGGCCGGCCGGGGTACGCCTCTACCGCGAGTTCCACTCCCGGGGCGCCACCAAGGAAGTCATCCGCAACGCTGTCGAAGCCATGATCAATGAGCCTCCCATCGACCCGGACTACCGCAGCCTCTGGCCGAAGTCAGCGAAGGTCCTCGGCATCACCACGCAGGGGGACGTGGCGACGGTCGACATGGGGGCCGCTCCCGATGCGCCGACGCAGCAAGCGATCCAGCAGATGGTGTGGACCGTGACGGCGGCCAGCGGCACCATCACGAAGGTCGAGATACGGGTCAACGGCCAGCCACTCACGCCGGCCCCGGTCGCTCGCGGATCGTCGACGGCGGTTCTCGGCCCCGTGTGGGTGTCGAGTCCGACAGAGGCGGGTTCGGTGCCGCGTACGTTCACCATGGCCGGTGAGGCGACCGTGTTCGAGGCGACGGTCTCCTGGGAGGTACGCCAGGGAACGACGGTAGTTCGCCACGGCTTCACCACCGCCAGCGTTGGCGGCCCGGGGCGGGGCACCTGGCACCTGAGCATCTCGTTGCCTTCCGCAGGCAACTACCAGCTGATCGCCTACGAAGCCTCGGCCAAGGACGGCAGCAGGTTGTTCGCCGACACCAAGAGCGTCATTGTCCGTTGATGTCGCCGGCCGATCGCACGTGGACGACGTCGCCGGCCGCGACCGCGGTCAGCGTCCCCTCGGAGTCGCTGACCACGAGTCGCCCGGCATCGTCGACGTCCATGGCGACGCCGTGCAACTCGGTGCCGTCGGGAAAGGCCACCCGAACCGAGCGGCCGACGGTGTCACACACTGCCAAATAGGCAGCCCGGACGTCGGCCCCGGCGCACCAGGCGGTGTAGTCGGCTGCCAGCGCCCTGAGGATCGCCACCAGGATCGTCGACCGGTCGGTGACCGACGCACCCTCGATGGCCAGCGATGTCGCGTCTGCGGTGGGCAACTCAGCAGGCCGGGTCAGCACGTTGACACCGGCCCCTACCACCACCGCATCACCGCTGACCTCCGCGAGCAGGCCGGCCACCTTGCGCCGGCCGGTGCCGACCAGGACGTCGTTCGGCCACTTCAGCACGGCCTCCACCTCGGTGAGGGTGGCCACCGCCCGGGCCACGGCGACACCCGCCACCAACGGCAGCCATCCCCACCGCTCGCGCGCGACATCGGGCCGCAACAGCACCGAGAACGTCAGGCCGGCCTGCGGCGGCGAGACCCAGGCGCGATCCAGTCGCCCGCGGCCGCCGGTCTGCGACTCCGCCACCAGGACCAGTCCCTCGGCCTGCCCGGCCCGCGCCAGCGCTGACACATCGGCATGCGTCGAGACGGTCTCGCCGACCACCCGCACCTGCGTCCACGGCGTCCCTTCCCGTACGAGAGACCGGGTCAGGACCGGGCCGGACAGGGGCGGGCGCTCGAGGTCGGAGTAGGCAGGAGGCACATCGCTACGCTACGGCGAGCGGGGATCGGGCAGGCAGCCGACGAGGATCTGGCGAAGCGAGGAGCGGGTGGCGATGGGCGTCGTGCGGTGAGCGACCAGCCGGACATCCATACGACCGCGGGGCGGCTGGCCGACCTCGAACGCCGGCAGGCCGAGGCCGTGCACGCCGGCTCGGAGCGCGCCGTCGAGAAGCAGCATGCGCGCGGCAAGATGACCGCCCGGGAGCGGATCGAGGCGTTCCTCGACCCGGATTCCTTCGTCGAGACCGACGCGCTGGCACGTCATCGGTCGACGGCGTTCGGACTCGACACCAACCGCCCGTACGGCGACGGCGTGGTGACCGGCTACGGCACGGTCGACGGCCGCCCGGTGTGTCTGTTCAGCCAGGACTTCACGGTGTTCGGCGGCAGCCTCGGCGAGGTGTTCGGGGAAAAGATCGTCAAGGTGATGGACCTCGCCATGAAGACCGGCTGCCCGGTGATCGGTATCAACGACTCCGGAGGTGCGCGCATCCAGGAGGGAGTGGTGTCCCTCGGACTCTACGGCGAGATCTTCTTCCGAAACGTCCGGGCGTCCGGCGTCATCCCCCAGTTGAGCCTCATCATGGGACCGTGCGCCGGCGGCGCGGTCTACTCCCCCGCCCTGACCGACTTCACCCTCATGGTCGACCAGACATCACACATGTTCATCACCGGCCCCGACGTCATCAAGACCGTCACCGGTGAGGACGTCGCATTCGAGGACCTCGGCGGTGCCCACGCGCACAACACCAAGTCGGGAGTGGCGCACTTCCAGGCCGCCGACGAGAAGGAATGTCTCGAACTCGCCCGCGCCCTGCTGTCGTACCTGCCGAGCAACAACCTCGACGAGCCACCCGCCTTCGCCGGTGAGTCCACAGTGGAGGTCAGCGACGCCGACCGTGAGCTCGACACCCTCATTCCGGACTCCGCCAACCAGCCCTACGACATGCACACCGTCATCCAGCACGTGCTCGACGAGGGCGAGTTCCTCGAGGTGCACGCGCTCTTCGCGCAGAACATGCTCTGCGGCTTCGGCCGGGTCGCCGGTCAGTCGGTGGGCGTGGTCGCCAACCAGCCGATGCAGTTCGCCGGCACACTCGATATCGACGCCTCCGAGAAGGCCGCACGGTTCGTACGTACCTGCGACGCCTTCAACATCCCTGTGCTCACCTTCGTCGACGTGCCGGGGTTCCTGCCCGGCACCAGCCAGGAATGGGACGGCATCATCCGGCGCGGAGCCAAGCTGATCTACGCCTACGCCGAGGCAACCGTGCCCAAGGTCACCGTCATCACCCGCAAGGCTTACGGCGGCGCCTACGACGTCATGGGCTCCAAGCACCTCGGCGCCGACGTCAACCTCGCCTGGCCGACCGCCCAGATCGCGGTGATGGGCGCACAGGGGGCGGTGAACATCCTGTACCGGCGCGAGATCGGCGATGCCGAGGATTCCGACGCCCGCCGGGCCGAGTTGATCACGGAGTACGAAGACACGCTCGCCAATCCCTACGCCGCGGCCGAGCGAGGCTACGTCGACGCGGTGATCGCACCGTCCGAGACGCGAGTGCAGGTGCTCAAGGCGCTGCGCGCGCTGCGCGGCAAGCGCGAGACACTGCCGCCCAAGAAGCACGGCAACATTCCGCTGTGACCGGCGACCGTGATGACGACGAGGCGATCGCGGCCGCCGTCGTCGCCCTGCTCGCTGCCCGGGCTGCCGAGCAGATCGGTGATGACGAGCCGCGACCGCTGTGGCGTGACCGCTCGGCGGCGATGAAGGCGCCACTGATGCCCGGACGCGGCGCCTGGCGTGCCTCGGCCCTGCCGCGCTGACCGGAAGCGGACCGCCGTGGCCGGCATCGGTTAGGGCATTGCCTGCCAGGCGTCGCGAACCATGTCCTGCAGACTCTTGTTGCGATGCCAGCCCAACTCGCTCTCGATCCGCTCACTCGAGGCCACCAGGCGAGCGGGGTCTCCGGGCCGGCGTGGACCCTCGACGATCGGGACCTGCCGACCGGTGACCTGCTCGACCACCTCGAGGACTTCGCGGACGGAGTAGCCAGAGCCGCTTCCGAGGTTGTAGATCCGGTGTTCGCCGGGCTTGGCGTCCATCAGGGCCAGCAGATGCGCCTCGGCGAGATCCTCCACATGGACGTAGTCGCGGATGCAGGTGCCGTCGGGAGTGTCGTAGTCGGTGCCGTGCAAGGTGAACGGCGCACCGCCGTCGCGGTGCACGGCCTTGAGCAGGTTGGGGATCAGGTGCGTCTCAGGGTCGTGCCGCTCGCGTGCGCCGCCGTAGGCCCCGGCCACGTTGAAGTAACGCAGGCTCACCGCGGCCATCTGATATGCCGGGGCGTAGGAGCGCAGCAGGCTGTCGACGGCGAGCTTGGAGGCGCCGTACGGATTGGTCGGCCGGGTCGGCGCATCCTCGGTGATGGGGATCGAATCGGGTTCGCCGTAGGTCGCCGCCGTCGAGGAGAACACGATCCGGTCCACATCGTTGGCGCGCATCGCGTCGAGCAGGTTGAGCGTGCCGACGACGTTGGTCCGGAAGTACAGATCGGGACGCTCGACCGACTCGCCGACCAGCGCACGGGCGGCGAAATGCAGCACGCCGTCGAAGCCTCCGGCCAGTTTGCCGACCAGAGCCTCGGCGTCGAGCAGGTCGGCGGGCACGAACTCCGCGCCGGGGGGTACGGCGTCGGAATGGCCGGTGGCCCCGCTGTCGAGCACGACGACCTCGTGGCCCCGGTCGACCAGCATCGCCGCCGCCACGCTGCCGATATAGCCTGCGCCTCCGGTGACAAGCAGCCGCACCGTGTTCTCCGTCCTGTTGACCGTCGCTCCGCGAGCCTCGACCCGCCACCCTAGACTGCCGCTCATGCGCAAGGTGCTGATCGCCAACCGGGGCGAGATCGCCGTCCGGGTCGCCCGGGCGTGCCGCGATGCCGGACTGACCAGCGTGGCGGTCTATGCCGAGCCCGACCGCGACGCCGTGCACGCCCGGGCCGCCGACGAGGCGTACTCCCTCGACGGCTCGACCGCGGCCGAGACCTACCTCCGCATCGACAAGCTGATCGACGTGGCCCAGCGCAGCGGGGCGGACGCGGTCCACCCCGGATACGGATTCCTCGCCGAGAACGCCGACTTCGCCGTCGCCGTGATCGACGCCGGGCTGACCTGGATCGGCCCGTCCCCGGAGGCCATCAGGGCACTCGGTGACAAGGTGCAGGCCCGCCACATCGCCC
>JBAVXU010000280.1:0-25826 GCA_049698415.1 Mycobacteriales bacterium | reverse complement strand
AGCCGGGGCAGCGGCCGCCCGTCGCCGGGACCGACTCCCAGTCATCATCCGCGCGGCGGCAGCGCCGCAGCGATCGCCATCAACGCGGCGCTGTCACAGCTTGGCAAGCCCTACGTCTGGGGAGCCGCGGGACCCGACTCCTACGACTGCTCGGGCCTGATGTTGTGGTCCTACGCCCAAGCCGGCGTCTACCTGCCGCACTTCAGCGGCTACCAGTACACCTCCGGCGCGCACGTCTCGATCGGCTCGCTGATCCCCGGTGACCTGGTCTTCTGGTCGTACAACGGGTCACCGAGCGGCATCCACCACGTCGCGATGTACATCGGCGGCGGCTCCATCATCGAGGCGCCCACGGAGGGCATCCCGGTGCATGTCCGCAGCCTGTACTACGGCGGCCTGCTACCGCTGGGAACCCGCCCGTACTGACCGCTCAGCGCGGCCTGCGGCGGATCTCCCGCTGCGTTCGCGCCAGGTCGCTGACCTCGTGTACGAGGGCCAGCACCTCACCGGCATCCCGGTGAGCCATCACGGCTGACAGATTCCGTCCCGCGGTGTCCGGATGCAGGGTGGCCAGGCCGAGCCCGCGCTGGAGCGGACCCTGCACGAGCCGCAGGCTCTGCACCTTGGCCAGCGGGATGACGTCGGTCACCCGGCGCAGGCGCCCGGAGAACACCACGAGCATCTCCGGCGTCAGCCCGATGGCCATCTGGCGCCACTGAACCGGATCGAGCCAGGCGGCCCGACGAGGCACCGGTCGCCGCTGCATCGTCGCGACATCGACCCCGCCCAGCACCCGCCTGAGGACGGCCTCGGCAACCGGGCGCGGAGCAACCGGGAGCAGAGCTCCGGTGACCGACTTGGCCTCGTCGCCGGCGGCGTAGCCCGCGACGTCGACCTCGACGCGGACCCAGTCGCGGTGGCGCCACAGCACCGGCTGTATCAGCCGGATTGCCTGCACCCGGCCGGGGGGAACGGTCTGTGCGCGTGTCTCCAGCAGGCCGTGCCGCAGCCGGAGGCCGTCGGGTGACTCGGCCAGCGTGAAGCCGTACTCCATGAGCACGCGGCGGACGCTGACGGTGCCGATGCCGTACGCGAACGAGCCGAGCACGGGCAGCGATGCGAAGAAGGCCTTGATATCGATCACCAGCATCACCGCCCCCGCGAGGATCAGTAGCGGGACCCCGACCACGACCTGACCCAGCAGGAGCACCGAAATGACGAGGTCACGGGATGGGACCCGGGCCAGCACCTCCTCGTCGGGCGCGGGGGTGTCGGCGTCGACCCCGGCGGCGAGGGCGAGCAGCCGGGCCCGGAGCCGGTGCGCCTCTGCCTCGGTCAGATAGGCCAGTGGGGCCTCCGTGGCCCCCTGTCCCACCACCTCCAGCCGCAGTTCGGCGAGGCCCAGGATCCGGCCCACCAGCGGGCGCACGATGTCGATCGCCTGCACCCTCTCGAGGGGCACCCGGCGCGACCTGCGGAAGAGGACGCCGGATTCCAGGTGCAACTCCTTGCCCTCGACGCGGTACCACGTGAAGCGCCACGACACGTACGAGAGGACGAACGCCACGACGATCACGACGGCCAGGCCGATCAGCGCCCGGCGGATGCCGAACTGCGAGAGCTCCCGGGCCGACAGCACGGCCACTGCCGCGATGAAGAACTTCGCCCCGCGCAGCACCGGTGTCAGCGGATGCAGCCGCTGCAGTGGTGCGGGGCCGGCGGCGACGGCGGGAGCCGGCGAACTCACAGCCCGGCGGCCCGGGCTTCGCCCAGCGCGGCAAGCCGATCCCGCAGCCGGCCCGCCTCTTCGTGCGGCAGACCGGGGATCCGGGCGTCGCTCGCGGCCGCGGCCGTGTGCAGTTGGACGGTGGCGATTCCGATCCTGCGGTCGATCGGCCCCGCGGTGACATCGATGAACTGCATCCGGCCGTACGGCACGACCGACAACCGGCGTACGAGATAGCCGTGCCGGACGAGCAGGTCGTCGGCACGCTCTGCGTAGCCCCACGACGCGCACGCCCGCCCGATGGCCCACCACAGCCAGGCCAGCAGCACCAGCGCGAGCACGGCTGCGCCCGCGGCGACGTACGGCGGCGCCGTCGCGAGAGCGATGAGGCAGAGCACCAGCGCCAGCGGGGTGAGCAGGCCGAGGGCAAGGGTGCGGCGGACCACGACGAGCCGTGGCGACACCGGGCTCCACGTCACGTCGGTGGGATAGAGCGCCACGGTCACCGACCCAGCTTATTGGCTCACTACGCTGTTGTTGTGAGAGCAACCCCGCCACATCGCCTCGGCCGGGTGACTCGCACCGTCGCGGGCGTCGTCGTCGTGCTCAGCACGTGCGGCACCGTGGCCGCCTGCGGGTCTGTCGGCCGGACCCTGTCCAAGCGCAGCCTGTCGGTCGTCTTCGACGACAAGCGCACCCCGGCCGACGTCGCCCGCGTACGCCAGGCCTGCGACGGGGTCGGGGGGGCCAAGGCGCTACCGCCCGGGCCGGACACCCCCGTCAACCGGCGTTATCCCCTGCGCTTCGACGTGACCGGGCTGGGCGTGCCGGACCGGGCCAAGCTGGTCGCCTGCCTGGATCACGACCCCTCGGTGGTCGGCTTCCAGGACACCGACCCCACCGGCCAGTAGGCCGGCATGTGCGGGACCACGGCCCGCAACGGCCGTGCCCAACTCACAGCCGCGTTACGTCTCCGTGGGGGACACTGGCCCTCCAGCGCCACGAAGGAGCGCACCATGACAGACCGGACGTATGGCGTCACCGAGATCGTCGGGACGAGCAGCACCAGCATCGACGACGCGATCCGCAACGCGGTCACACGTGCGGGCAGGACCGTACGCAACCTCGACTGGTTCGAAGCCACCGAGATCCGTGGGCACATCGTCGAGGGGCAGGTGCAGCACTTCCAGGTCACCATGAAGGTGGGATTCCGCATCGAAGAGTCCGAGTGAGCAGCGACGACGTGGGGGCCGAGCGCGCGCCCACCCCCGCGCAGGAGGCCGGCCGCCTCGAGCGAGCGCTGTTCGAGATCAAGCGGGTCATCGTCGGCCAGGACCAGATGGTCGAGCGGATGCTGGTCTGCCTGCTGGCGCGCGGGCACTGCCTGCTCGAAGGCGTCCCGGGCGTTGCCAAGACGCTGGCCGTCGAAACGCTGGCCGTCGTCGCCGGCGGCAAGTTCGCCCGGCTGCAGTTCACCCCCGACCTGGTTCCGGCCGACATCATCGGAACCCGTGTCTACAAGGCTTCCAGCGAGACCTTCGACGTCGAGCTCGGGCCGGTGTTCGCCAACTTCGTCCTCGCCGACGAGATCAACCGTGCGCCGGCCAAGGTGCAGTCGGCCCTGCTCGAGGTGATGGCTGAACGGCAGGTCTCGATCGGCGGGATCACCTACGACGTACCTGCGCCGTTCCTCGTCCTCGCCACCCAGAACCCGATCGAGTCCGAGGGGGTCTACCCGCTTCCGGAGGCTCAGCGGGACAGGTTCCTGATGAAGGTCAACGTGGGCTACCCCACGGCCTCGGAAGAACGCGAGATCGTCTACCGGATGGGTGTCGACCCGCCGCGTGCTGACGGTGTCCTGACGCCGGCTGACCTGCTGCGCCTGCAGGGAGCAGCGGACCGGGTGTTCGTCCACTCGGCCCTCGTCGACTACGCCGTACGCCTCGTGCTCACCACTCGCGATCCGCGCTCGGCCGGTCTGCCGGAGGTCGCCGATCACGTGGCCTACGGCGCGAGTCCGCGCGCGTCGCTGGGGATCGTGGCCGCAAGTCGCGCGCTGGCCCTGATGCGCGGCCGCGACTACACCCTTCCGCAGGATCTCGTCGATGTTGCTCCGGACGTCCTGCGGCACCGGCTGGTGCTGTCCTACGACGCACTTGCCGACGGCATCCCGGCCGAGCAGATCGTGCACCGCATCCTGGCGGCGGTTCCCGTTCCGCAGGTGAGCCCGCGGCAGAGCGCGGACCGCCGGGAAACCCTGCTGCCCACCCCCTCGCCGACGCCCGGGGGCACTGCGCCGCCCAACTATCAGCGGCCGGCCTGACGGTGGCTGCGCGCCCGGATCCGGAACAGCTCGACCTGCGGGCGGCAGAGGTCGTGCTGCGGCGGCTCGAGCTCAAGATCCGGCGCCGCCTGGACGGGCTGCTCCAGGGCGACCACCTCGGTCTCCTGCCGGGGCCGGGCAGCGAAGCGGGGGAGTCGCGCGAATACCGCCCCGGCGACGACGTCCGCCGGATGGACTGGCCGGTCACGGCACGCACCACCGTGCCGCACGTACGCGAAACCATCGCCGACCGTGAGCTCGAGACGTGGGTGCTCGTCGATCTGTCGGCCAGCCTCGACTTCGGCACCGCCGAGTGCGAGAAGCGCGATCTGGCAGTGGCCGCGCTGGCGGCCGTCACCCACCTCACGGTGCGCGGTGGCAACCGGGTCGGCGCGGTGGTCGCCACTGGAGACCGCGTCGTACGCGTCCCGGCCCGTGGTGGTCGGGTGGCCGCCCAGGCACTCATGCACCAGGTGATCCGGACGCCACGGGCGGCGCCGGGAGAGCCTACGGACCTCGCCGCGGCGATCTCGCTGCTCGCCAGACCGGTCCGGCGCCGCGGCCTGGCCGTCGTCATCTCCGACTTCCTCGCCGATCCGGCCTCGTGGGAGCGCCCGCTCCGTGCCCTGCGCGGGCGGCACGAGGTGCTCGCCGTCGAGGTACTCGACCCACGCGAGCTCGAGCTGCCGTCGGTCGGCGTGCTGACGGTCGTCGACCCCGAGACCGGTCAGGTGCTCGAGGTGCAGACGGGCAGCCGCAAGCTCCAGGACCGCTACGCCGCAGCCGCCGCCGCACAGCGCAGCGCGGTCGCAGCCTCCTTGCGCCGGGCCGGTGCGGCGCACCTGCAGTTGCGCACCGACCGCGACTGGCTGCTCGACATCGTGAGGTTCGTGGCGGCCCGGCGCCGCGGTCGTTCGGCCGGCGCGCTGCGATGATCAGTTTTCTCGCGGCGCAATGGCTGCTGTCGCTGATCGCGGTGGCAGCCCTGGCCGGCGGATATGGCTTCGTCGCGTGGCGCCGACGTGCGTACGCCGTGCGCTTCACCAATCTGGCGCTGCTGCGCTCGGTGGCTCCGCGCGGGCCGGGCTGGCGACGTCACGTCGCCGCAGCCGTGTCCCTGCTCAGCCTGGTGGCCCTGGTGACGGCGATGGCTCGGCCCAGCAGCTTCGTCAAGGTGCCGCGCGAACGCGCAACGGTGATGATCGCACTGGACGTCTCGCTGTCGATGATGGCCACGGATGTGCGGCCCAGCCGGGTCGCGGCGGCCAAGGCAGCCGCCAAGGAGTTCGTCAATGAACTCCCGGCCACCTTCAACGTGGGACTGGTCTCGTTCGCGGGCAGTGCCTCGGTCGTCGTGTCCCCGACCAAGGACCACGGCCAGCTCAACACCGCGATCGACGATCTCCAGCTCGCGGAGTCGACGGCCACCGGTGAGGCGGTCTTCGCCGCTCTGACGGCGCTGGCGGCCGTACCTCCTGACGGTGCCAAACAGGCCGCACCGGGGCGCATCGTTCTGCTCTCCGACGGCTTCCGGACGGCCGGACGCACCAACGACTCGGCCGCTGCGGCCGCGCGCGACGCCCACATCCCGGTGTCGACGATCGCCTTCGGCACCGACGGCGGCAGCGTCGAACTGCAGGGCCAGTTGGTGCCGGTGCCCGTCGACCGGGCCGCTCTGCGCCAGCTTGCCGATGACACCTCTGGGCGCTACTACGCGGCGGCCAGCGGCACGCAGTTGCGCGAGGTCTATCGCGATCTGGGCAGTTCCATCGGCTACCGCCGCGTCTCGCGTGAGATCACGGCGTGGTTCCTCGGGGCCGGGCTGATCCTGGCGTTAGCTGCCGGAGCCATGTCGCTGGTGTGGACCTCGCGCCTGCCCTGACTGCCCCGTCCCGATAACCTCGCCGGGGAACCTGATCAGTCGCTGACACGCGCCGGGCTACGCGCCGGGCAGGCAGGAGGCAAGGTGGCCCGCTCCGTTCTGGTGACAGGCGGCAACCGCGGCATCGGGCTGGCCATCGCGCAATCCTTCGCGGCGCTCGGTGACCGAGTTGCGATCACCCATCGGGGCAGCGACGTCCCCGATGGCCTCTTCGGCGTGCGCTGCGATGTCACCGATGCCACCCAGGTCGATGAGGCGTTCACCGCGGTCGAGGCCGAACACGGGCCGGTCGAGGTTCTGGTGTCCAATGCCGGAATCACCGACGACACCCTGCTGCTCCGGATGAGCGAGGACCAGTTCACCGCCGTCCTCGACGCCAACCTCACCGGCGCCTATCGGGTCGCCAAGCGCGCCGCCAAGGCCATGCTGCGTGCGCGGGCCGGCCGGATGGTCTTCATGTCCTCGGTGGTGGCGATGACCGGGTCCGCGGGCCAGGTCAACTACGCGGCATCCAAGTCGGGGCTGATCGGACTCGCGCGATCGATCGCCCGCGAACTCGGCTCACGCGGCATCACGGCCAACGTCGTCGCCCCCGGCTTCGTGGACACCGACATGACTGCCAAGCTCGGCGAGGACCGCAAGAAGGACATCCTGGCCAGTGTGCCGCTGGGCCGGCTCGCGCAACCGGAAGAGGTGGCAGGTGTGGTCACCTGGCTGGCCGGGGCCGAGGCGGCCTATGTCACCGGGGCGGTCATCCCGGTCGACGGTGGCCTTGGGATGGGCCACTAGCGAGTCCCGATTCAACGTTGTCCACGACAGATGAGGAGATCCACCGTGAGCGGACTGCTCGACGGCAAGCGCGTACTCGTCACCGGTGTTCTCACCGAGGCCTCGATCGCGTTCACCGTCGCCCGGCTGGCCCAGGAGCAAGGAGCTCAGGTGGTGCTGACCGGCTTCGGACGAGGGCTGTCCATCACCCGGCGCATCGCCACCCGGCTGCCGGAACCCGCCCCGGTGCTCGAGCTGGACGTCTCCGACGAGGAGCAACTGGGCTCGCTGGCCGACCGGGTCCGCGAACACACAGACCGACTCGACGGGGTGCTGCACGCGATCGGTTTCGCGCCGCAGAACGCGCTCGGCGACGACTTCTCCACCGTTCCGTGGGACGACGTCGCGGTCGCCGTCAAGGTGTCGACCTGGTCCCTTGCCTCGCTCGTACGGGCGGCCCGCCCGCTGTTCGGCGAACACGCGTCGGTGGTCGGGCTGGACTTCGACGCCGGTGTCGCTTGGCCGGCCTACGGTTGGATGGGCGTGGCCAAGGCGGGGATGGAATCAGCGGCGCGCTACCTCGCTCGCGAACTGGGTGAATACGGCGTACGTGTGAACCTCGTGGCAGCCGGCCCGCTGCGCACGATGGCCGCCAAGAGCATCCCCGGGTTCGAGCAGTTCGAATCGGCCTGGGACGAGCGCTCGCCGCTGGGCTGGGACGTCGAGGACACCGGACCGGCCGCCAAGGCGTGCGTGGCGTTGCTCTCCGACTGGTTCCCGGCCACCACTGGCGAGATCGTCCACGCCGACGGTGGTTTCCACGCGGTCGGGGTCTGAGCCCTCCCGGCCGAGCCGGCAGATCCGGGACCACGCAGACTGGATGTCGTGACCGATCCCTATGACGCCGTCGTCCTAGTGTCCTTCGGCGGACCCGACGGCCCCGAAGACGTGCTGCCGTTCCTCGAGAACGTCACCCGAGGTCGTGATATCCCGCGGCCGAGGCTGCTCGCGGTCGCAGAGCACTATCACCACTTCGGCGGGGCGTCGCCGATCAATGCCGAGAACCGCCTCCTGCTCGCGTCGATCAGGCAGGACTTCGCCGATCACGGACTGGAGCTACCGGTCTACTGGGGCAACCGCAACTGGCATCCCTACCTCGCCGACACCGTTCGATCGATGGCCGGCGACGGCGTCAGGAAGGCACTGGCCTTCGTCACCTCGGCCTATTCGTCGTACTCCGGGTGCCGGCAATACCAAGAAGACATCGAGCAGGCCCGGCTGGCTGCCGGCCCGGAGGCACCCCGGATCGACAAGCTGCGGCACTACTTCAACCATCCGGGTTTCGTCGACGCCAACGCCGACGCGGTGCGGGCCGCCCTGGCGACTCTGCCCGAGGCTCACCGGGCGAGCACCCGGCTGCTGTTCACAGCGCACAGCATCCCGTTGTCCATGGCCCGCAACAGCGGCCCGGACGGCGACCTGTACGTCCGCCAGCTCCAGGAGACTGCGGCACTCGTGGCGGCTGCCGCCGCCCCGGACCTCGGCTGGGACCTGGCCTGGCAGAGCCGCAGCGGCTCGCCGCGTACTCCGTGGTTGGAGCCCGACATCAACGACCGGCTCGAAGAGCTTGCCGGCTCTGGGACGACTGATGTGGTGGTCAGCCCGATCGGGTTCGTCAGCGACCACCTGGAAGTTGCCTGGGACCTCGACACGGAGGCGGCGGCGACTGCGCACCGGCTCGGTGTCGGGTTCGTACGAGCGGCCACAGCAGGACGTGATCGACGGTTCGTGGCGATCGTGCGGCAGTTGGTCCTGGAACGAACCGCAACGGAGGATTTGCGGCAGGTATGCGGCGAGATGGGGCCTGGTCCCGACCACTGCCCGGCAGGCTGCTGCCTGGCCACTGATCAGGCGTACCCGGTGGTAGGGGTTTCGCCGCATCCGCCTCGGGAACCCCACCACGCATGAATATGATTCTGTGGCTCATCGCAGCCGTACTCGTCATCTGGGGGATCGTCACCCTGGTCCGTGGTCAGGTGCTCCTGGGCATCGTCCTGATCATCGTCGGACTCCTCGTCGGGCCTGGTGGGGTGAGCATCTTCACCTAGCGTTCCGTCCGCGCGGGGCCTCCCGGCCCCGCGCAACGGGCCTTAGCCTGCATCAACAGCTCGGGCCCGCCAGCGGCTAAAACCGTCGTGGCATGACAGGATTGGTGTCGTGCCCAATTGGTTGTTGTGGCTTGGCGCGGCCGCGGTTCTCGCTGCGGCCGAGCTCCTCTCGCTCGACCTCGTTCTCATCATGCTGGCCGCCGGTGCTGCCGCTGCCGCCGCCGCCGCCGCCTTCGACACGCCCTTGATCCTCGAAGCCATCGTCTTCGCGATCGTCAGTGCCGCACTCCTGCTCGTGGTGCGCCCGATCGCCCGCCGCCACCTCAGAGTCGGCCACACGCGCACCGGCGTCGAGTCCCTCACCGGCGCCCCCGCCGTGGTGCTCGAGCCCGTCGACGGCCACTCCGGTCAGGTCAAGATCGGCGGCGAGGTGTGGTCCGCCCGAGCGTTCGACTCGACCCAGGCCTTCTCACCCGGCGAACACGTCCACGTGATGGAAATCTCCGGCGCGACAGCGCTGGTCTGGAGGCAGCCATGAGCACCGGCGCGATCGTCGCCATCGTCATCGTGATCCTGGCGATCCTGTTCCTTCTGCGCACCGTGCGGATCATCCCGCAGGCTCGGGCGGCGATCGTCGAGCGACTCGGCAGGTACTACCGAACGCTGACTCCCGGGCTGGCGATCGTGGTGCCCTACGTCGACCGGGTCCGGCCGCTGATCGACCTGCGCGAGCAGGTGGTGTCTTTCCCGCCCCAGCCGGTCATCACCAGCGACAACCTGGTCGTCGGCATCGACACGGTGATCTATTTCCAGGTCACCGATCCCAAGGCCGCGACCTACGAGATCGCCAATTACATCCAGGCCATCGAGCAACTGACGGTCACGACCCTGCGCAACGTCATCGGCGCGATGGATCTCGAGGCGACCCTGACCAGCCGCGATGCGATCAACGGCCGGCTGCGCGGTGTCCTCGACGAGGCGACCGGCAAGTGGGGTGTGCGGGTCAATCGCGTGGAGCTCAAGGCGATCGACCCGCCGCGGTCCATTCAGGACTCGATGGAGAAGCAGATGCGCGCCGACCGTGACAAGCGGGCAGCGATCCTCACGGCGGAGGGCGGCAAGCAGTCCTCCATCCTCACCGCAGAGGGCGAGAAGCAGTCGGCGATCCTGCGCGCACAAGGCGATCGAGAGGCCCGGGTGCTGCAGGCACAGGGCCAGGCCAAGGCGATCGAGACCGTCTTCGCGGCGATCCACGCCGGCGACCCGGACCCCAAACTGCTCGCCTATCAATACCTCCAGATGCTCCCGCAGATCGCGCAGGGCGACTCCAACAAGCTGTGGATCGTCCCGTCGGAGTTGGGCGAAGCCCTCAAGGGACTCGGCGGTGTCATCGGCCGGGTGGCCAGCGAAGGCGCGGTGGGCCCGCGAAAGCCCGCACCAGCGGTCGACACGAGCCCGTCCGAGGCGGTGCTCGAGGCCGAGCGAGCCGCCGCCGAGGCCGAACGGGCTGCCCAGGAGGCCGCGATCGGGCAGCCACCAGGGCTGCCCGGCCTGCCGGCGGCGCCCGGTGGCAACAGCGAGCCCCCTCCGGAGTGACTCCTCGCCACCAGCCGGATAGAGCCAACCGCGACGTTCTGGCCTACGCCGCCCCGGCGTAGCGCGCGGCAAGCGCGAGCACCATGTCGACGTACCATTCGGCGTGGTTGTAGTGCCAGACGGCCTGCCGCAGTCCGTCCGGTCCGGTGCCGCCGCGATTGGCACACAGGTAGTGCGCGGCGGTGAAGATCGAGTCGGCAGGGCTCCAGATGTCGCGGCGCCCGTCCCGGTCACCATCGACGGCGTATCGCGCGAACGTCGCCGGCATGAACTGCATCGGCCCCTGCGCGCCGGAAACCGACGGCCCCATGTTGCGGCCATGTCCTGATTCGACCTGCCCGACCGCCGCCAGAACCGTCCACGACAGGCCGGGGCAGGTGGTGGCAGCCGAGTGATAGAGCCGGAAGTATTCCGCCGAGCCGGGCATCGGCCCGACCAGCCGACCCGAACCGGAGATGGCCGCCGCCGCAGCCTGCGCGGCACGCAGCGCTGCCGCCGCCGCCTCAACGGCGCGCTGGTGGCGCACCGCAGCGTTGGCGGCGGCGAGCAGGCTGCCCTGCTGGTCGAGCAGCACCTGCAGATCCGACAGCGCGGCGCCGATCTCCGCCGCCGTCGCGATTCCGGCAGCCGCCTGCTTGCCTGCCTTGTCCGCCGCAGATGAGGCTGTTCTGACCGCGATCGCGGAGTCGGTGGCTTCCCGCTGGCCTTCCGACGCCACCCGCTGCAGCAATGCGGCACGGTGCGCGAAGCCCTCGATGCCACCGCTGCTGATCAGCGCCGAGACCAAGCCGGCTCGCCCGCCGGAGACGTAGAGCGCGAGAACCTGCTGATCGAGCCTGTCCTGAGCGTGGGCCTCGCTGCTGCGTGCCGACCGCGCGGCCGCGGCCGTCTGGAGGCTCGTCGTGACACCAGCGGCGACCTTGGCCATCGCGCTGTCGTACTTGCGAAGCGCCGCGTCGGTCCTGGCCTGGAGGACCCTGACCTTCGCCAGCAACACCACGGCATCCTGCTCCGGCGTCTGCGGGAGTGGGCCGGCCGACGCGGGCCCGGCTGCGCTCAGGTCTGCGCCGAGTACGACGCTGGCCAGTACGGCGACGGCCAGCGACGACAGCCCGCGGGAGCGGGGAAAACAGGGCACGCAGGTCGTTTCGGCACGAACGGCCACGCACTGAACCCCACAGCCCCCGCGTTCGGCTCAGCCCGGCAGGATGCAGGCATGGACAGCATCATCGAGATCAGCGATCCCGACGACCCGAGGATCGCCGACTACCGCTGCCTGACCGATGTCGATCTGCGGACCAAGTTCGAGCCGCCCAACGGCTTGTTCATCGCCGAGGGCGAACTGGTGATCCGGCGAGCCGTCCAGGCAGGCTGCCGGCTGCGCTCGATCCTGGTCAGCCCGCGCTGGCTGGACACGCTGCGGGGACTGCCCTCCTCCGGCGCCCCGATCTATCTGGCCAGTCCCGAGGTGCTCAAGGCAGTCATCGGATTCCAGTTCCACCGAGGCGGGCTGGCGTCGGTACACCGCCCGGCGCTCCCCGATGTGAGATCCGTGCTCGACGGCGCCCGCCGGGTAGTCGTGCTCGAGGACGTCAACACACATACCAACGTGGGAGCCATCTTTCGCTGTGCTGCGGGGCTGGGCATGGACGCCGTCCTGCTGACTGCGGCCTGCTCCGATCCGCTTTACCGCCGGGCCGTCCGGGTCTCGATGGGGGAGGTGTTCGTCGTGCCGTACGCACGGATGCCCTCCTGGCCCGAGGGCAGCCAAGCCTTGCGGGAGGCAGGTTTCCGGATCCTCGCGCTGACGCCCGATCCGAGCGCGACCGCGCTCGACAAGCTCACGGTGACAGCTGCGGAGAGGGTCGCACTCGTCCTCGGTGCCGAGGGACCGGGCCTGACGGCCGCAGCGCTGGGCGCCATCGACGAGCGGGTGCGCATACCGATGTCGCGTGGGGTCGACTCGCTCAACGTGGCGGCCGCGGCTGCGGTGGCGTTCTACGCCTTGGCGCGGCCGGGCAGGTGACCGTGGCTCCACCCGATCAGGCCGGGGGTGCCCCGCGATCCCTGAGGTAGCCGTTGAGGACCTGGATCTCGGAGGTCTGGCCGGCAGCCATGGCATCGGCCAGTTCGCGGATGTCCGCCTTGTCCGCGTGCTGAGCGGCGTACTCCGCCATAGTGATTCCGGCGCGGTGGTGGACCACCATCAGGCGCAGGAACAGCACCTCGGCCGGTCGGCCCGTCAGCGACCGCAACCTGGCCATGTCGGCCTGACTGGCCATCCCGGGCATCCGTCCGTCGGGCAACAAGGACATCTGCGGCCCACCGTGCCCCGCGTGGCCGGACATCCATGCCATCGGTGGCCGGCTCCCGGTCGGTGACAGGTGCCACGAGACCAGCCACCCCTTCATCCGGCCGATCTGTTCCTGCTGGGTCAGGGCGATGTCATAGGCCAGCACCTTGATCTCGGTGCTCGAACTGCGTTCGGCCACCAGGATCGCCATCTCGACCGCCTGCGAATGGTGCGTGGACATGTCCCGGGCGAATCCGGCGTCGACGCTGTCGTCGCCGGGGGTCGATCCGGCGCTGACCCGGCCGACGACGGCGCCGGCGACCGCGGCGAGGATCACGACGGCCACGAGCACGATCGCGCGCAGCATGGTCGACGGTTTGCGGGCAGCCCCGGTCAGATTCGAGATCGAGGGCTCTTCAGTGACTGTCACAACGCTCAGGGTAAGGCTTTGGACGGCCGAGGTTGATGTGGGCGGGTTCGTACCCCGGGCTGCAGGGAATCGATCCGGGTAGTGCCTGGCCGGACGTACGATGTCGCGGTGCCGGGGGGCTGTTTCCGGGTGGGCAGGAGGGGGAAGTCACATGCGGGTCACGGGAACGTCGATGAGTCGCGTGCTCGTCACCGCCCTGATTGCCGTGCCCGTCGCAGCCGTCACTCTCACCGCCGGCCCCGGCGCATCGACTCCGCGGGCCGAGGCGGCCGCAGGGGCCACCACCACATTCGACGCCACCCAGGACACCCAACTCAACAGCGCTGCGCCGAACACCACCTACGGCGGCGCAGTGAAGATGGCTGTGTGCGGAAATGGCGCCGCCGTCTGCTCCGTCGACAAGGCCGACGAGAAGCGTGGCTTGGTCAAGTTCGTCGTCGCCGGCACTGCAGGCACGGTCAGCAGTGCGGTACTGCGCTACTACGCCGCCAGCCAGCCGGTGCCTGCGCTCATGGTCCGGCAGGTGACGGACTCCTGGGACGCGACTACGGCGACGTGGAACAACAGCAAGGATCTGGCGACAGCGCCACCGACGTACTCCTCCCCGGCTGGTTCGGCCAAGGGCTATTACGCAGCCGACGTGACCGGTGCGGTGACCGGCGACGGGACCTACAGCTTCTCGATCCTCAGCGCGAGCGCTACCACGCTTCGGCTGGCCACCCGGGAGAGCACGGCCCCGGTGGCCACACCTCAACTCGTGGTCACCACCACCAGTACGACCCCCGCTGACCCGGTGATCGTCGCCGCAGGCGACATCTCGACCCGGACCAAGGTCGGCGGCAACAAACTCACCTCCGATCTTGTGCTGTCGCTGAACCCTGACAAGGTGCTGACGCTGGGCGATGACCAGTACCCCGACGGCGCGCTTGCCGACTACAACACCTACTACAACCCGACATGGGGCCGGTTCAAGACCAAGACCGCCCCCGTCGTCGGCAACCACGAATATCTCGCTGACACCACCGCATCGGGTTACTTCAGCTACTTCGGAACTGCCGCCTCGCCGACCGAGACCGCGTGCACGGCCGACTGCAAGGGCTACTACAGCTTCGATGTCGGTGCGTGGCATGTGGTCGTGCTCAACACCAACCACAACGACTGCCTGTACGTCGCCTGCTCTGCGGGTTCGCCCCAGCTCTCCTGGTTGCAGCAGGACCTGGCGACGTCCACCAAGACCTGCATCGCGGCGGCCTTCCATCATCCGCGGTGGTCCTCAGGCATCAGTCACGGCAGCGACCCGGCGATGGCTGCCATCTGGAACGAGTTGTATGCCGCCAACGTCGACGTCGTCCTCAACGGACACGAGCATCAGTACGAACGATTCGCCAAGCAGGATCCCTCCGGCACCGCCGCCGCCAACGGGATGCGCGAGTTCGTTGTCGGCACCGGCGGTAACGGGCTGTACGGCTTCGGAACGCCGGTGGCCAACAGCGAGGTCCGCAACAACACGAGCAAGGGTGTCCTCAAACTCACCTTGCACGCGTCGAGCTACGACTGGGCGTTCGTCCCTGCCCAGGGGTTCACGTTCACCGACGCCGGCACCAACACATGCAACTCATGACTCGACTGCCGGGTCCGCGTAGCGGGTGATGAGCAGGGCGCGGGTGTTGATCGCGACGTGCAGCAGGATGGGGAGCAGCAGGCTCCCGGTCATCAGATAGAGCGCCGCCAGGACGGCGCCGAGGACCGTGGTGAACAGCACGCCTGAGCGGCCTTGATAGGCATGCATCGCCCCGAACAGCACCGTCGTCCCAGCGACGGCCAGCAGGGGCGGCGCACCCAGCACCCCCACCCCGAACGCGATGAGCAGTCCTCGGACGACCACCTCCTCGCTCACGCTCGCTCCGAGCGCCACGACGCCGGCCAGCCGGCGTTGCGCCGAGGTCACCGGCAGGAGGTACGCGAAGTCGCCAGGCGCCTGTGCGCTCACCCCGCGTAGCCGGAGGAGCAGCCCGACCGTGAGCTGCAGGAGGACCGCTGCCACGGTGAAACCCAATGCCAAGGGGACGAGCGGCCCGGCAGGAGCGCGCAGGCCCAGCGCGCTGGGATGAAGGCCGGGGGAGGCCCACAGAATCAGGCCGACCATCCCGAGCCAGCCGGTCTCCGTCGCCAGCGTCTGGACGTAGACGCGGGACAGCGCGGCCGATCCGTTGCCGCGGCGCCGGCGCAGCCGGGCCAGGCTGCGCATCCCGAGCCACGGCTCGATCACGATGAGGTAGGCCAGCAGGGTGAATCCCAGGACGGTCCCCAGCGGGGAGAACTCGGGCCGAAGCCAAGGAAGGCTCACGCGTACATCGTCACCTACGGCATCGTGGCGATGACGACCATCGGGTATCAGTAACCTTTCGGTTACGGTAGCCTTCGGGTTACGTACCAGGACCCTGAGGAGGACAGCAGGTTGGCGCAGGCAGGCCCGGTGGGCGATCCGTTCGAGGCACTCGGTGATGGCAACCGCCGCGCCATCCTCAGCTTGCTCGGCGACGGCGACAAGTCCGTTCAGGAGATCGCCACGGCGCTGCCCATCAGCCGGCCGGCCGTCTCACGCCACCTCCGCCTCCTCAAGGAGGCCGGGCTCGTCACCGAGGAAGCGCGGGGGACACGGCGGATCTATCACCTGCAGGACGAGGGGATCCACGCCGTGCAGGCCTATCTCGAACGGGTGTGGGGCGAGGCCGCGGCCCGCTTCCGCTTGCTTGCTGAGAACACCGACCGGGTCGGCAGGTCATGATCGCACCGCTGCGGATCTCTTTCGACGTGTCCTGCTCGGTCGAGCACGCCTTCGCCGTGTGGACGTCGGCGATCGGTACGTGGTGGCCGGCCGACCACACCGTCAGCGGCAGACCCGACTCCGTCGTGCTGGAGGCGGGCGCCGGCGGTCGAATCTACGAACGCGCGCCCGACGGCAACGAGCACGACTGGGGCGAGGTCACGGTGTGGGAGCCGCCGACCCATCTGGGCTACCTGTGGCACCTGAACCGGGATCCGGACTCCGCGACGGAGGTGGACATCCGCTTCAGCGGAGTGGAAAGCGTGACGACCCGCATCGACATCGAGCATCGCGGCTGGGAACGCCTCGGTGACGATGGTCAGGACTGGCGCGACCGCAACGGCGCCGGTTGGGAGACGTTGCTGCCGCACTATCTCGCGGCAGTCGAAGGGAGATGACCCATGGTCAACGGCACTGGCACCAAGGACGACCCGTGGCAACTCACCACTGCCCCGGGTAGCTCGGAATACTCGATGTACCGCGACGACAGTTCGGATCCGCCGGCGCTGGTCTGCCAGGTCGGCTCCACGACACTGAAGTACCACTTGCGCGGCATCGAGGATCTGCACACGTGGCTCAAGGCGCAGGGCGACTGGGTGCCACTCGGCGCCTCGGACGAGAAGAAGCCGCCCAAGGACGGCACGATAGAGGCGTGGGGTCGCTCCGAGAGCAACCCGGTCGGCGGGTGGTACGGCCTGCGCAAGGGCTACCGAGGGCGGTTCGGGATGTACCTCCCACCGCTGCTCGAAGCACTCGGGCTGGCTGAGCTCACCCACGACCCGCGCGACAACAAGATGCGCGCGACCTAGCCGAGGCGCACGCCCCGCAGATCCGGCCCGGACCTCAGAGTGCGGTCATCACGTGCTTGATGCGGGTGTAGTCCTCGAGGCCATACATCGACAGGTCCTTGCCGTACCCCGATCGCTTGAACCCGCCGTGCGGCATCTCGGCGACCAGCGGGATGTGGGTGTTGATCCAGACGCAGCCGAAGTCCAGTCGGCGCGACATCCGCATCGCGCGGGCATGGTCGCGCGTCCAGACGCTGGAGGCGAGGCCATACTGCACGCCGTTGGCCCAGCGCACCGCCTCGTCCTCGTCGGTGAACCGCTGCACGGTGATGACCGGACCGAAGATCTCCTCCTGAATCGCCTCGTCGTCCTGCCCGAGCCCGGACACGACGGTCGCCTCGTGGAAGAAGCCTGCGCCGCCGACGGCCGAGCCGCCGGCATCGACCGACGCCGAGTCGGGCAGCCGGGAGAGCAGCCCGGTGACCCGGGCCAACTGGGTCTGGTTGTTGAGCGGGCCGAACAGCACGTCCTCGTCGTCGGGCATCCCGGTCTTGGAGGCGGTGCGCGCCTGCTCCGACAGGGCAGACAGGAAGTCGTCGTGCACCCGCGGGCCTGCGAGTACGCGGGTGGCCGACGTGCAGTCCTGTCCCGCGTTGAAGTAGCCGGCGACCGCGATCGCCTCGGCGGCCGCCGCAACATCGGCGTCGTCGAAAACCACGACCGGCGCCTTGCCACCCAACTCGAGATGGACCCGCTTGACGTCGGATGCCGCGGCCGAGGCGACCTCGATTCCTGCGCGCACGCTCCCGGTGATGGACGCCATCGCCGGCACCGGATGGGTGACCAGTGCGCGGCCGGTGTCCCGATCACCGCAGACGACGTTGAACACCCCGTCGGGCAGGAACTCGCTCATCAGTTCGGCCATCAGCAGGGTCGTCACCGGCGTCGTGTCGGACGGCTTGAGCACGACAGTGTTCCCGGCTGCGATGGCAGGCGCCCACTTCCACACCGCCATCATCATCGGGTAGTTCCACGGGGTCACCTGTGCGCAGACACCGACCGGTTCGCGTCGGACGAAGGAGGTGTGCCCGGCGAGGTACTCCCCGGCAGAGCGACCCTCGAGACAGCGGGCCGCGCCGGCGAAGAACCTGATCTGGTCGATCATCGGCGGCAGTTCCTCGCTCGCGGTCAGGCCGAGCGGCTTGCCGGTGTTCTCGCTCTCGGCCCGGACGAACTCATCGGCCCGGGACTCGATCGCGTCGGCGATGCGGAGCAGCGCCCGCTGCCGCTCCGACGGGGTGGTGTCGCGCCAGGCCTCGAAGGCCTTCGCGGCGGCTCGGACCGCCGCCTCGACGTCCTCCGGGCCTGATACGGGCGCGGTGGCGTAACTGCTGCCGGTGGCCGGATTGATCACCTCGGAAGTGACACCGGTACCGGAATCGGAGTGGTGACCGTCAACGAAGTTGCGAAGCTGTGTTGTCATGAGCGGAATCTAGCGCCCGGCTGCCGTCCTCGACAGTCCTGGAGGTCTTTGACCGATGGATCCGTCGAAAAGACAACTTCGGGCGACGGATTCGCTTGCGCCGGGGGTGGGTGACCGGCGACGATGCACGCATGCAACGGCCACCGCGGCCATCGCCCAGCCTGGACGATATTTCGGCCGCCATCATCGAGCAGCTCCAGCAGGACGGTCGCCGCGCCTACGCCCGGATCGGCGAGGCGGTCGGACTGTCCGAGGCCGCCGTGCGCCAGCGGGTGCAGCGCCTGATCGACTCCGGCGTGATGCAGATCGTGGCCGTGACCGATCCGCTGCAGATCGGCCTGCACCGCCAGGCCATGGTGGGTATCCGTACTGAGGGCGACGTCCAAGCGGTCGCCGATGCGCTCGCGGAGCTCGACGAGGTGGACTACGTCGTGGTGACCGCCGGCTCGTTCGACCTGCTCGTCGAGGTGGTCTGCTCAGACGACGATGAGCTCCTCGACGTGGTCGGTCGCCGGATCCGCCGGCTGCCCGGCGTGCTGTCGACGGAGACATTCGTCTATCTCAAGCTGCGAAAGCAGACGTACCAATGGAGCACTCGGCCGACGGCGACCCGGATCAGTGTCGTCGGGGAAGCAACCGCGGGGCAGGCCCGATGATCGATCACATGAGGATGGAGCGGTTATGACACGTGCGGCAGACCATCTGTGGATGCACTTTTCGAGGATGGGGGCGTACGCCACGGCGCCCGTGCCGACGATCGTCAAGGGCGAAGGGGCATACATCTGGGACACCAACGGCAAGCGCTACCTCGATGGGCTCTCCGGGCTGTTCGTCGTCCAGGTGGGCCACGGTCGGCGCGAACTCGCTCAGGTGGCCGCCAAGCAGGCCGAGGAGCTGGCGTTCTTCCCGATCTGGTCCTATGCCCATCCCCGCGCGCTTGAGCTGGCTGAGCGGCTGGCACACCTGGCGCCGGGCGACCTCAACCGAGTCTTCTTCACGACCGGCGGGGGTGAGGCCGTCGAGACCGCGTGGAAGGTCGCCAAGCAGTACTTCAAGCTCACCGGCAAGCCGATGAAGACCAAGGTGATCAGCCGGCATGTGGCCTACCACGGCACACCGCACGGCGCGCTGTCGATCACCGGCATCCCCGACGCCAAGAAGTTCTTCGAACCGCTGGTCCCGGGCGCATCGAAGGTTGCCAACACCAACTTCTACCGCGCACCCGAGCACGGCGACAATCTCAAAGAGTTCGGCCGGTGGGCGGCCGACCAGATCGAGCAGGCCATCCTTTTCGAAGGCGCCGACACCGTTGCCGCCGTCTTCCTGGAGCCGGTCCAGAACTCCGGTGGGTGCTTCCCGCCGCCCCCCGGCTACTTCGACCGGGTGCGTGAGATCTGCGATGAGTACGACGTGCTGCTCGTCAGCGACGAGGTCATCTGCGCGTTCGGCCGGCTCGGAAAGACCTTCGGCTGTGAGAAGTTCGGCTACCAGCCCGATCTGTTGACCTGTGCCAAGGGCATGACGTCGGGTTACTCACCGATCGGCGCGATGCTGGCGACCGAGCGGATCATGGAGCCGTTCCTGCGCGACCAGGTGAGTTTCGCGCACGGCTACACCTTCGGCGGGCACCCGGTGTCGGCAGCGGTGGCGATGGCCAACCTCGACCTGATGGAGCGCGAGGACCTCAACCAGAACGTGCTCGACAACGAGGGCGCCTTCCGCGACACCCTGTCGAAGTTGCTCGACCTGCCGATCGTGGGGGAGATCCGCGGCGACGGCTACTTCTGGGGTCTCGAACTGGTCAAGGACAAGACCACGCGCGAGACCTTCGACGACGCGGAGTCCGAACGGCTGCTGCGCGGGTTCCTCTCCCATGCGCTGTTCGACGCCGGGCTCTACTGCCGCGCCGACGACCGTGGCGACCCCGTGGTGCAACTCGCTCCGCCGTTGATCTGCGACCAGACCCATTTCGACGAGATCGAGCAGATCCTGCGCTCGGTGCTCACCGAGGCGTGGACCCACCTGTAACTGCGCCGGGCCGTTAGGTCCAGGTGCTGCCGGGTGTGCTGGTACTTCCTCGGCTCATCGCGGTCGGTCCTCGTCACCAGTGGGTGGCAGCTCCGGCGGCGGTTGGCCGGGGGGCAGGTTGGACAGGTCAGGTGCGATCACTGTGCCTTCGTACGAGTCGGGCAGGCCGAACGTGGGCTGTCCGCGGCCGGCGAGTAGCAGGTCCGAGGAACCGGCCTTGAGGGTCTCGCTGCGGAAGAACGCCGGCGCGATGCGGGCATAGATCTCCATCAGGACGACTCCGAGGAGCAGGGTTCCGATGCCGACCAGGAACACCCCACCGACTCCGACGCCCCCGATGGAGAAGCTCGTGTAGCCGTAGCTCGGGTTGAAGTAGTCGATGCAGGACTTGATAAACACGGCCAGCAGGATGATCCCGCCCAGCAGCGGCAGCACCCCGCGCATCATCAGGTCTCGCCGCGTCTTCAGCTCGTGCCGGTAGTACCACGTGCAGGCAAAGCCGGTCAGACCGTAGTAGAAGGCGATCATCAGCCCGACCGCAAGGATGGAGTCCTGCAGGACGTTGTCGCTCACGACCGTCAGCCCGACGTAGAAGATGATCGACAGTGCGCCCATCCACAGGGTGGACACGGTCGGGGTGAGGTAGCGCGGGTGGACATGCGCGAAACGCACCGGCAGCGCGCGGTAGGCGCCCATCGACAGCCCGGTCCGCGCCGTCGGCAGGATCGTGGTCTGGGTCGATGCCGATGCCGAGGTCAGCACCGAGATGATGAGCATGCTGGCGAAGATCGAGCCGAACAGGCCCTTGCCGAATACCGTGCTGCCCAGAGCGTTGAAGACGTCGTCCGCGTTCTTCTCGTTGCCCAGACCGATTCCCTTGGTGCCGATCCCGGCGAACGCCACCGTCGCGATGCCGACGATCGCGTACGTCGCGAGCAGCAAGACGGTCGAGACCACCGCCGCACGCCCCGGGATGCGGTCCGGATCCCTGGTCTCCTCGTTGACCGAGACGGCGGTGTCCCATCCCCAGTAAATGAAGATGGCCAGCAGCAGAGCATCGGCCAGCGCCGAGGCGGACATCCCCGATGGCCAGAGCCAACTCAGGCTGGGAGTGAGAGATCCGGCAGGTGAGGAACCGGCGTAGACCTTGACCAAGGCGTAGATGGCGAACGCCGCCAGGACGACGAGTTCGATTCCGAGCAACCCGAACTGCAGTCGCGCGGACAACTCGATGCCGCGGTAGCAGATATAGGTCATCACGATGATCCAGATCACCCCGGCGAACGTGCTCCAGAACTTGCTGGCAGCCAGACCATCGGCACCGACGAGCAGGAAGCCGTAGATCCCGGCGATCTGTGCCAGGTTCGCCATCACGATGATGTCGGCGGCGATGATTCCCCAGCCGCCCATCCAACCCATCCGTGGCCCGAACGCGCGAGTTACCCAGGTGAAGGTCGTTCCGCAGTCCGGTTCGCGCTTGTTGAGTTCGGAGTACGCCACCGCGATGAGAAACATCGGGATGAAGGCGAGCAGGATGATCGCCGGCGCCTTCACACCCACGGCGATGACGATGAACCCGAGCGTGGCAGCGAGGCTGTACGCCGGGGCCGTCGACGCCATGCCGATGACGACGCTGGCGAGCATGCCGAGGGCGCCGGACTTGAGCCCCTTGACCTTGGTGTAGTCGTCCGCGACGCGGTCGTGTGCCTCGGTCGTCATCCAGTGACTCCTCTGTGAGACGGTCGTTCGCAACGGTTATCGCAGTTTGTGGCTCTCTTGACAAGGGTTATCGCAGTCTATTCGCTAGGATCTTGCGGAACACGTCGTTTGGAGGGCAATTGAGGGTGCTTTTGGTCGGTGCCGGCGGGGTCGGCGGGGCCATCGTCGCGATCGCCGCCCGCCGGGAGTTCCTCGAGACGATGGTCGTCGCGGACTTCGACGAACAGCGGGCGCTCCGCGTCGTCGAGCAGGCCGGTGACAGCCGCTTCACTGCCGCCCGGGTCGACGCATCCGACACCGCCGCGGTCACGGCGCTGCTGGTCCAGCACCGCTGCGACGCACTGATGAACGCCACCGATCCGCGCTTCGTGATGCCGCTGTTCCGAGCCGCCCTCTCGGCCCGCGTGCACTACCTGGACATGGCGATGTCGCTGTCCCAACCGCATCCGGACCGCCCGCACACCGATTGCGGGGTCAAACTCGGTGACGAGCAGTTCGCCCTGGCCGCCGAGTGGGAGGCGGCCGACCGGCTCGCTTTGGTCGGCATCGGCGTCGAGCCGGGGCTGTCCGACATCTTCGCGAGGTACGCCACCGACCACCTGTTCAGCGACATCGCGGAGATCGGCGTCCGGGACGGCGCCAACCTGACGGTCGACGGTTACGACTTCGCTCCCACCTTCTCGATCTGGACCACCATCGAGGAGTGCCTCAACCCACCGGTGATCTGGGAACGCGGTCGCGAATGGTTCACGACCGAGCCCTTCAGCGAGCCCGAGACCTTTGACTTCCCCGAGATCGGCCCGGTCGAGTGCGTCAATGTCGAGCACGAGGAGGTCCTGCTCATCCCGCGCTGGTTCGATGCCGGCCGGGTGACATTCAAGTACGGACTGGGGGAGGAGTTCATCGGCGTACTCCGGACCCTGCACAAACTCGGGCTGGATTCGACCTCACCTGTTCCGGTGGGCAGCGTGTCGGTCTCGCCTCGTGATGTCGTCGCGGCCTGCCTGCCTAACCCGGCCGGTCTCGGCGACCGGATGCACGGCAAGACATGCGCCGGCACTTGGGTCAAGGGGACCGGTGTCGACGGCAAGCCGCGCGAGGTCTACCTGTACCACGTCGTCGACAACGACTGGTCGATGGCTGAGTACAACACCCAGGCTGTGGTCTGGCAGACCGCCGTGTGCCCGGTGACGGCGATGGAATTGATCGCCTCAGGTACCTGGGCCGGAGCGGGCGTACTGGGTCCGGAGGCGTTCGACGCCGTGCCCTTCCTCGACCTTCTCAAGACCGGCGGCGTCGGCTGGGGTCAGCGCGACCACTGACTGTCCGGTCCGGAACAACGGGTAAGCGCACATCCCCACGACGCGCCGTCCACGCGGTTACGCTCGGCGATGTCGGACTCACGAATAGCCCTCGTACCTGGGGAGGTGTGTCGGATGAGCGCAGAACCGGGCGCCGCAAGGATCGATCAGGTCCTGAGATTCGGCTGGACGCTCGCCGAAGCGCGAGGCCGCAATTGGTTCCACGGCCCGCGCCCCACCGCGACGGCGATGCCGTCCACGCCCAAGGACGCGCTGCCGCTTCGCTCGCAACGCTCAACACAGGCGGCACGCCGGGAGTCGGTCGACACCCTCGTCTCGCTCGCGCACGGCATCGGGTTCCTCGACGTGGACGAGTTCGAAGCCGGATTGGTCAAGGCAATACCGTCCTTCGACGGGATCGGTGAGGCGGCGCTGGACAAGGACGCGGGGGCCGAGGGCTACCTCAGTTGGCAAGGAGTCGCGGCGTTCTTCTTCGAGTGGGACGGACGGATCCAGGACGAACTGACCCGTCGCGACGAGCGGTTGACCAATGCCTACCTGCTCGGTCGCGGCCTGGCGGAGTGCTACTGGGGCCTCGGCCCTGAGGCCGAATGGTCGGTCGACGGTTCGCTGACGGCGGTCTCACCCGCTTTCATCTTCGGCAGTGATCGCCGCCGTGAATTGACCCGGATGCTGGGCCGGCTCGGCTCCCAACTGACCTATCCGCTGACCGCGCCCGCCATCTCGGGCAGCCTCGAGGCGTGGGGTGTCGTCGCCGTCGACAAGGACTGGTCGCGTTCCCCGGAGTTACGGACCCAGCTCTACGAGCAGGCTCGCCGGTGGTACCAACTGCTGGTGCTCAGTCAGGACCCCACCACCCTGGTCCGGCCGAACGCCCGGCTGAGGAGCAAGCGGGCGTTCCTGCGACTCCTGCGTGCCTTCTGGCCCCAGTTGTCGCTGGCCACTGTCGCAGCAGGCCTGATCGCGGCTTTCTTCGCGCTGACCGGTGGGGCGACCCCGAACTGGGTGTCGTCGCTGCTGGCAACCAGCGGTTTCGGTGCGATAGCGCTGGCCACGCTGATAGCGAGGGGCAAGAACGCCGCCCAGCGTCTTGTCCTGCGTCTGCGGCAGGACGCCTATACCGATCTGGTCGCCGTCGATGTCGCCGTCATCCCGCCGTACCCCTCTCGGCGGCACCGCAGGGCGACGCGACGCGCACGGTCGGTGGTCGAGGCAGCGGTGCGCCGCCGGTCCCTCACCGTGCCTACGCCGTCGTCGCATGCGATGTCGTGACCGGCCTCACGCCGGCGCGAAAGCCATTCCGGGCACGCGGTTTGGTGCACCAGACTGACCGGGTGGTGCAGACACGTGCCAGCCGGACCGCAGTGCTCGTCTGCCAGGGCCGGGCCGTTGCTGACGGCCTCATGGTGCCGGACCGTTTCAGTGACCCGATCGCAGCGGACCTGTTGACACCCGACGAGCGAGAGGCGGTGGAACGAGCCCGGGACACCACACCACCCTCGCAAGCAGCCGAGCGGCTGGCGTGGGAGCGCCTGCGCGCGTGTGCCGAAGGCATGGTGCCGCGCACGATCCTCATCGACGACGCTGTACGGGCGGCTGATCACCGACAAGTCGTCATCCTCGGCGCCGGGTTGGACTCCCGGCCCTGGAGGCTGCCCGAGCTCCACACCGCCCGCGTGTTCTGCGTCGACCTGCCGGCTTCGCAAGTGGACTTCCGACGCCGCGCCGAGGGACTGAACCTCGCCGTTGGCCGCGTCGAGTTCGTTCCGGTCGACCTGAGTTCGGTCTCACCGCGTGACGCCCTGGCCGACCTGGATCACGACCCGGACTCGCCGACCACCTGGATATGGGAAGGTGTCGTGCCGTACCTGACCCGCGAGCAGGTCGAGGCGACGCTCGGCGCGCTGAGCGAGCGCTCCGCCCTCGGAAGCATCCTCGTGGTGCAGTATCAGGACCGCTCGTGGATTGCCCGTCTCGGGCGTCGCCTCAGCGCGTTCATCGCCCGTCGCGCCGGCCTCGACGACCCGCTGACTGACGAGCCGTGGCGCTCTCTGTGGACGCCGGCGGCTTTCGCTGCTCTGCTCGCCGCAGACGGGTTCCTCGTCGAACGGGACGAGGATCTCCTGACCACAGCGAACCGGATCGGTGCGCAGGCAACACATCGCCGTTCCCTCGCCAACGGCCGGGTAGTCGTCGCCAGGCGTGTCGACTGACGGCCGAAGCCCAGTTGCTCGCCGCCGGCCGTCGAGGTTCATCGGCCAGCAGAGAGATGACCTTGGAGATTCGCCCTCGCGCGGATCTGTCGAGCTTGCTGAGCTGGCGCGCCGCTTGCGCGGTCGTAGAAATCGGCCGTGACGAGCGCAGCGACGCGCCTGCCGTGGCGGTGTGACGAGCAATGTGTCCGAGGGGGGACTTGAACCCCCACGCCCCGTAAAGGGCACTAGCACCTCAAGCTAGCGCGTCTGCCATTCCGCCACCCGGACCGGGGATAGCGACCCGTTGGGCCGCGCGGTCAGTCACTGTACCCAACGCT
>JBAVXU010000279.1:0-4853 GCA_049698415.1 Mycobacteriales bacterium | reverse complement strand
GGGAGCCAGGTGGTCCTACCGCCGCGACTTCGGCCGGAACCGGCTGCTTGTCATCGACTCGCGGTGCGGGCGCATCCTCAGCGGTCGGCGTTCGATGCTGAGCGAGCCGGAGTTCGGCTGGATCGAGCAACAGGTCGAGGGCGACTACGACCACCTTCTGGTCGGAACGTCCCTGCCCTGGTTGTTGCCGCGGGCTCTGCACGACCTGGAGTCATGGAACGAAGTGATCTGCGCCGGCACTCGCGGGCGGCGCCTGGCCCGGCTGGGCGAGAAGATGCGGCGCGCTGCTGACCTCGAGCACTGGGCGGCGTTCCGCGAATCCTTCGACCGGCTGGCCGGCATCCTGGGCGGAGTCGGCCGGGGTGCCGCAGGGCGCGTAGCGCCGGCGACGATCTGTGTTCTCTCCGGGGACGTGCATCACGCCTACGCGGCGAGGGCGAGCTTTCCGGAGCCCACCAGCAGCATGGTCTACCAGCTCACCTGTTCGCCGTTCCACAACTTCGTGCCCAAGCCGATGCACTGGGCGTTCAGGCTCGCCTGGAGCCGGGTCGCCGAACGCACGGTCCGTTGGCTGCTGTCGGTCTTCTCCAAGGTGCCACCACTGACGCTGTCCTGGAAGCGGCTGTCAGGGCCGTTCTTCGGCAACGAGATCGCGACCGTGACGCTGGACGGCCGGTCTGCCAGGCTGCTCATCGAGAAGGCGGGTGCAGGCAGCTCGGGTGAGCCGCTGCTCACGCCGGTCGCGGCGATCCCGTTGTCTTCGCCGTCGAGACACACGCACTCTGCGTCGGCGCCGGCTTCACCGGCAGCAGCGTCCTGAACTGGTTGCCCAGGACCAGGTCCACGTCGGTGCCGGTCCGCGCATCCGTGCGCAGGGTCGCGCCCCTGATCGTCGCGGCGAGCAGGCGGGCGGAGGCAAGACCCTTGGCGCCGTGGCGGACCTCGGCAGGCCCGGCGACGCCTTTGGAGTCGTTGCCGACGGCCGTCACGGTGTAACCACGGTTGCGCAATTGAGCTGCGACCAGAGCGGCCAGCCCCTCACGCGCGGTGGCGTTGAGCACGCGCAACTTGACGGCACCTGGCTGGCCACTCTTGACCGCGCACGGCGAGGCGGCCGTCTTGGCGCCGGTGGCTTCGGTGCGTACGACCAGCCATACCGCGAGCGCTGTCAACAACAGCAGAATGACGAACAGAGCGAGGGCTCGCAGCCTGGCCCGGTCGCGGCCCCGCCGACTGACCTGGCGGACCCGCTGACCGGACGGCTGGCCCGAGGTCATGTCACGCCGGCCAACGCTGCCCGGCCGCGGGACACCAACGGGTGGAGGGCCGCGCCGATTCCTTCGAAGCCCTCACCGACCGTCGCGCCGGCCCGGTGCCGGGCGACGATCCCGGCGACGACGACAGCGAGCTTGAAACAGGCGAATGAGACGTACCACGGCAGTGCGGAGAGATCGCGGCCCGTCGTCTCGGCGTAGCGAGCAGTGAGCTGCGCACGGGTCGGGAAGCCGGGCAGAGCCGTCACGGCGGGACCACCGAGGACGGCCGCTCCGTAGTTCGCCACGTCTTCATCGTCGTCGTCCTCGGCCCAATACACGAGGAGAAGTCCCAGATCGGTCAGCGGGTCACCCAGTGTCGACATCTCCCAGTCGAGGATCGCCGCGATGCGGCCGGGCTCCGTGCGGTCGAGCACCACGTTGTCGAGCCGATAGTCGCCGTGCACCACCGAAGGCGCCGGGCTGTCGGGTACGCGGGATGCCAGCCCGGCGGCGAGGGCGTCCAGTGCGGGCACCTCCGCCGAGCGCGATGCCTCCCACTGGGCGGTCCAGCGCCGGACCTGCCGGGCGAGGAAGCCCTCGGGCCGGCCGAAGCCACTCAGGCCGGCGGCATCGATGTCGACGGAATGCAGCCGGGCCAGAACAGCGATCAGTTCGTCGGCGATGGCCGCGCGCTGCGCCGGCTGGTCGGCGTAACCGGGCGGCAGGCTGGTCTTCGCGATCGGCCCGGGTACGTAGGACATGACGTGGAACGGCGCGCCCAGGACGTCCGGGTCGGTGCAGAGCAGCAACGCGTCCGGGACCGGCACCTCGGTCGAGGCCAGCGCCGACAGCACGGTGTGCTCGCGCACCATGTCGTGCGCGGTCGGCAGCACCGTGTGCAACGGCGGCCGGCGCAACACCACCCGGCCCGCGTCGCTGGACACGAGGTAGGTCAGGTTGGACTTGCCACCGGTGATGAGTTCGAGTGAGCAGCCGCGCCACCTGACATCGTCAAGGGCGTCCGCGAGGTAAGGCCCGACGATTGCCGGCGCCGCTCCCACCGTCGTCGTGGCCACCTGTTCGACGGTATCCGGGCCAACCGCGCCGTGCCTAGGACATCTGCGTCATCGGTGACGTTCGCGTCATCTGCCGCGCTGGCGGGATTGCTTGCTCAGGTCCTTCCAGCGCCGGCGCTGCTCGGCGCGCAGCCGGGCGTCGTACCTGCTGGCCAGCCAGCTCTGTTCCCGGCGCAGCTTCTCCCAACTGGCCAGCCGGCGTTGAGCCAGACTGCCGTCCGCCACTGCCGCTGCGATCGCGCATCCGGGTTCGCCGCGGTGCGCGCAGTCGGTGAAGCGACACTGTTCGGCCAGTGACTCGACGTCACTGAAGGTGCGTTCAATGCCATCAGCGGCATCCCACAGTTGCACCCCGCGCAGACCGGGAGTGTCGAGCAGCACCGCTCCCCAGGGCAGGGCTACGAGTTCGCGTGCCGTGCTGGTGTGCCGGCCCTTGCCGTCGTCCCGGAGGTCGCTGGTGGGGAGCAGGTCGGTTCCGAGCAGGGCGTTGACGAGGCTGGATTTGCCGCTGCCCGAAGGCCCGATCAGCGCACCGGTCGTGCCGTGGGCCAGCGTGCTGCGCAGGTCCTCCAGCCCCTCACCGGTGCGTGCGCTTGCCGCGATCACGTCGATGCCGGGCGCGATCTGGGACACCTCGGCCCGCTCCGATTCCACTGTCGACGACAGGTCGGACTTGGTCAGCAGGACGACGGGCCGCGCACCGCTCTCCCAGGCCAACGCGAGCAGTCTTTCCAGTCGACTGAGGTTGGGACCTTCGGACAGCGCGGCTACCACGAAGAGCACGTCGACATTGGCTGCCAGCACCTGGCCGCGCGTGTCGCCACGCCCCGCCCCGCGCATCACACACGTGCGTCGGGGCAACACCGCCCGGACGGTACGCGCGTCGTCGAGCAGCACCCAGTCACCGGTCGTCGGTGCCGGGTCCAGCGAGGGTCCCAACTCGGCGTGGCAGATGTCCTCCGCGGTATGCACCACACATCGGCCGCGATCGGTGCGGGCCACTCGCGCGGGCCGTTGGACCTGCTCGGTCAGGTCGGGTCGAGACGCAGCGAGGGCGCTGAGTTGAGCCGCCCAGGCGTCGTCCCAGCCGAGGTCGTCGAGGTGTGCTGACACAGGCAACTCCGGAGGAGTCGGCGTCCGCTGAGACGACCACGACGTGCTCCCGTGGGATGAACGGGCAGCTATCGGACCAATCTGGACAGACGGACGAAGGGGACAGAACAAAAAATAACTGCGAGTCGCGGGGCATTCATTGACTGTCACCTCCAATCTGTGCGTATCCTCAGCGCGCGAACGGTTCGCTGGGGGCTCACGAAGAGGCTAAGCTCGCGCCTCCACGCACGCGAACGAATTTGCTTGGACGGCGCGGATCGGGCACAAAGCCGCGGCCACGGACGTTGTAGGGCCTCGGGGACAACATTTTTGGGGAGTGGAGAGCAGATGGCGACCGACTACGACGCCCCGCGTCGTACAGAAGAATCAGAAATCGGGGAGGACAGCCTCGAGGAACTCAAGGCGCGCCGGGCCGAAGCTCAGTCGGGCAGCGTCGACGTCGACGAGGCCGACCTTGCCGAATCTCTCGAACTTCCCGGTGCCGACCTGTCCGGCGAGGAACTGACCGTACGAGTCCTCCCGATGCAAGACGACGAGTTCCGTTGCGCCTCCTGCTTCCTCGTCCATCACCGCAGCCAACTCGCCGAGACCCGTAGCGGTCAGCCGATCTGCCGGGACTGCGCGGCCTGATCCGTCGACCGAGGCGGGCCACCCGTCGACAACCGACCGAGCCGGACACCGATGTCCAGCTGGGCGAGACCGTCGCGCGGCTCACCGATGATCACCTTGACGCCCGGCAGCGCCGCACCCTGCTCAGGAAGCTGGTCACTGGTCTGGCCCGCAGTGCCAAGCTGGCCGGAGTGGCCGGCGTCGGCGGGGGCCGTTGGCTGACCGAGCTCGTCATCGACACCGCCCCCCACGTGCCCGTTCGTGACCTGGCCACGCTGGTCGAACATCACGGGGGCAAAACCGGAGACGCGCTCGCCGATGCCTTGATGCGCTCGGCCAGTCGAGTGTCCGCAGGGGTCGGAGCGGCCGGCGGCGCGCTCGCAGCCGCCCAATGGACCGCTCCGCCGACCCTGCTGTCGAGCCCCGTGCAGTTGGTCGCAGAAACCGTCGCGGTCGCCGCCGTCGAGATCAAATTGGTCGCCGAGTTGCACGAGATCTTCGGCGTGCCGGTACGCGGCACCACAACAGACAAGGCGACGGCGTACCTCACCTCCTGGGCTCGCCGTCGCGGTGTCGACCTGGCACGACCACAGGCCGGGCTCAGCGGCGTGCTCGGTCAGGCGACCCGACGGGAGTTGCGGGACCAGTTGATGCGCCGCCTCGGCCGCAACCTGACCACCCTGGGGCCGGCCTTCACCGGCGCCGTCATCGGAGCAGAGGTCAACCGCCGCGCCACCCGCGCGCTCGGCGAGGCGATCCGGCGCGATCTGCTGCGCCGCCGGGTCGAGGCGTCAGATGG
>JBAVXU010000278.1:0-1708 GCA_049698415.1 Mycobacteriales bacterium | reverse complement strand
GTCGCCTGGGATCCGCCCGCCTGGCGCACCGCGCGGCGGGCGTCGTCGGCCAGCGTGAGCATCTCGCCGGCTGCGATCGCCAGCCGGCGCCCCCCGGGAGTCAGCTCGAGCGCGCCGCCGGCGCGGATGTAGAGGTCGTCCCCGAGCTCGCGGCGCAATGCTCCAACCGCGCCAGAAACGGCCGGCTCGCTGACCCCGAGAGCTCGCGCGGCTGCCCTGACACTCCCGAGCCGGGCTACAGTCACGAACGACTTGAGCTGCGATAGGGTCAATTAAGCAATCGCTTCATGCGGTTGACCCAGCGATCGTAGCGTGCATAGGATCGGTCGTCGGTCCACTCTCGGAAGGAGCGTCACACCTTGGCAATGCAGACCCCTGCACCGGTTGAGTATTCCCGCGCAACCAGCATGGACGACGCCATCGCGCAGATGGCGGCGCTGGACGGAAACGCGCGTTTCCTCGCCGGCGGCCACAGCCTCATCCCCATGATGAAGCTGCGGCTGGCCGATCCAGGTCACCTCATCGACCTGAACCCGATCGAGCCTGAGCTCAACTACATTCGCCAGGAAGGCGACGAGATCGTGGTCGGCGCCATGACGCGCCATCGCGACATGCTGGAGAGCGACCTGCTCGCCAAGCACTTCCCGATCTTCTTCGAGGCCGAGCACGTGCTCGCGGACCCGGTCGTCCGCAACCGCGGCACGATGGGCGGCTCGATGTGCCAGGCCGACCCCGCCGAGGACCTCTCCGGTGTCGTCACGGCCCTCAAGGGCATCGCGGTCCTCCGCGGCCCGGGCGGCGCCGAGCGCTCCGTCGACATGCACGAGTTCCACGTCGGTCCGTACATGACGGCCGTGCAGCCGACCGAGCTGCTCAAGGAAGTGCGCTTCAAGCTGAAGCCGGGTGGCGGCAGCGCGCACGAGAAGGTCGAGCGCCGCGCCGGAGACTTCGCGATCGTCGCGGCATCGGCGGCCCTCTGGGTCCAGAACGGCAAGATCACGGATGCGGGCCTCGCCTGCAGCGCGGTCGGCCCGACGACGATGCAGATCACGCGCGCCGAAGAGATGATGGTCGGTCAGGCCCCCTCCGAGCAGCTGTTCGCCCAGGCCGGCAGCATCGCCTCGCAGGACTGCTCCCCGAGCGCCGACGGCCGCGGACCGGTCGACTACAAGCGCCACGTCGCGGGCGTCCTGAGCAAGCGCGCTCTCGTCAAGGCCGCCGAGCGCGCGGGCCGATAGGAGGATTTGAACGATGCAAGTTTCCATGTCGATCAATGGTCAGCCCCACTCGTACGACGTCGAGCCGCGCATGCTGCTCGTCCACTACATCCGCGAGATGGCCGAGCTGCACGGAACCCACTGGGGTTGCGACACGTCGAACTGCGGCATCTGCGTCGTCCTCATGGACGGCCAGCCGCTCAAGTCCTGCACCACCCTCGCCGCGATGGCCGAGGGACATGAGATCTCCACCGTCGAGGGTCTCGAGAAGAACGGCGTTCTCGATCCGATTCAGCAGGGCTTCCACGAGATGCACGCCCTGCAGTGCGGGTTCTGCACCCCCGGGATGATGGTCACCGGCCGCTGGCTGATCGACAAGCATCCCGATCCGACGAACATGACTGACTACGAGATCCGCGAGGCGATCTCGGGAGGCCTGTGTCGCTGCACCGGCTACGTGAACATCGTCAAGGCGATCAGGTGGGCTGCCG
>JBAVXU010000277.1:0-2708 GCA_049698415.1 Mycobacteriales bacterium | reverse complement strand
GCGCTGCTGATCGTCGCCGTCATCGTGCAGAAGCGACGGACCCGCGAGCGCCGGGTCGGCCTGCCCACGTGACGTCGCCGGGCACGGTCGGCGTGGCGTGACTGCGCTCGTACTTCCCCCGCGGCCGGAGTCGATGGCCGGGGCTCCTGCGGCGATCTGGCGCCAACCGGTGCAGATCGAGACCTACCATCCCCTCCCTCCGACACCGCACCCGATGTTCCTGGAGTCGCGGGTCTATCAGGGCTCGTCCGGCCGGGTGTACCCGTTGCCGTTCTACGAGCGCATCAGCCAGCGCGCCATCCCGCACATGTGGGATGCGGTGCACCTCGAGAACGACTGGCTGCGGCTGATGGTGTTGCCGGAGTTGGGTGGACGTATCCACGTAGGGGTGGACCGCACCAACGGCTACGACTTCTTCTACCGTCAGAACGTCATCAAGCCGGCGCTGGTCGGCCTGGCCGGACCATGGGTCTCCGGTGGGGTGGAGTTCAACTGGCCCCAGCACCACCGCCCGGCCACCTTCATGCCGGTCGACGTCGCACTCGAAACCGGCGACGACGGTTCGGTCACCGCCTGGTGCTCCGATCACGACCCGATGGCCCGGATGAAGGGGATGCACGGCGTACGACTGCACCCGGACCGGTCCGTGGTCGAACTCGTCGTACGCCTCTACAACCGCACCGACGAGGAGCAGACCTTCCTGTGGTGGGCCAACGCCGGCGTGCGCGTGAACGAGCGCTATCAAGCCTTCTTCCCGACGGACGTGGTCGCCGTCGCCGACCACGCCAAACGCGCCACCTCGACCTACCCCCGCGCGAGCGGCACCTATTACGGCGTCGACTATCCAGACCGGGTCACCGCGGCCGATCCGGACGCCGACCGGCTGGACTGGTATCCCAACATCCCGGTCCCCACGTCGTACATGGCGTTGGGATCCGGCGAAGACTTCTTCGGCGGGTACGACCATGAGGCCGAGGCCGGGTTCGTGCACTGGGCCGATCACCACGTCGCGCCGGGCAAGAAGCTCTGGACTTGGGGCAACCACGAGTTCGGCCACACGTGGAACGCCAACCTGACCGACGACGACGGGCCGTACATCGAGTTGATGGCCGGCGTCTATACGGACAACCAGCCGGACTTCAGCCACCTCGCGCCCGGGGAGACGAAGGCGTTCCGCCAGTACTGGTATCCGATCGCCGGCACCGGCCCGGTGCATGCGGCAACGACGGACGCCGCCGCGCATGTGCGGGTCGATGCCGCCCCGGGAGACCGTACGAACATCGTGATCGCGTTGACTCTCACCTCACCGCGCAGCGGGGTCACGCTTCGCCTGGCCCGAGTGGCTGACGGCGCCGTGCTGGCCGAGTGGGGATTCGACGCTGCTCCCGGCACGGTGGTGCGACGCGAAGTCGGTCTCGACGAGACCCTGTCGCGCTATGACGTCGAGGTCACCGTCGAGCATGCCGGCACGATCCTGTTGCGGTGGACCCGACCACGTCCCTCCGCCGATCTGCCCTCGCCGGCGACCGAGCCGCCCGAGCCGGCTGCCGTCGCGAGCATCGAAGAGTTGTGGCTGACCGGCGTGCACCTTCGGCAGTACCGTCATCCGACCCGCTCTCCGGAGTGGTACTGGCAGGAGGCGCTGCGCCGCGACCCAGGCGATGCGCGCAGCCACCTGATGCTCTCCTCGGTGCACTACGAACGGGCGGAGTACGACACCGCCCTCATCCACGCTCAAACCGCCGTCGAACGCCTCACCATGCTCAACCCCAATCCGCCAGACGGTTCTGCGCACTACCAACTCGGTCTTGTGCTGCGAGCCCTCGACCGACCCCGAGAGTCCTACGACGCCTTCGCCAAGTCGACTTGGAACGCCGGGACCCGCGCGGCAGGGCATTTCGCGATGGCCCAACTCGACGCGCGTCGGCAAGCCTGGCCTCGTGCCGTGGAGCACCTTCGACAATGTCTCACCGCAGACGACGACCACCTGCAAGCCCGCGACCTGCTCACCTTGGCGCTGCGCGAACTCGGTGATGCTGATGCCGCGGCTGGGCTGCTGGCCGAAACGCTGGCCCGCGATCCGCTGGACTGGTGGGCGCGCGACATCGCCGGGCAACCGCTGGCCTGCGACAGTCAGACCCACCTCGACATCGCCCTGGACTACGCCGCGGCAGGGTGGGTCGGGCCGGCCCTCAACGTTCTCGTCAGGGCGGAATCGGTGGCATCGGCCGAGTCCTTCACCGGCACGCTCCCGCTCATCCGCTATCACCGCGCCGCATTGCTTGCCGGCCCCGGCTCGGCGGCCCCCGACGATCCGGCAGCCGACCAGCGGGCTGCAGCCAGGACAACTGATCTCAGCTACTGCTTCCCGTCGCGGCTCGCCGATGAGCGGGTGCTGCGTGCGGCGGTCCAGCTCGACCCGGATGACTCGGCCGCCGCAGAACTATGGGCTCGCTGGCTCTACGACCGGCGCCGCCACGCCGAGGCCATCGCGATCTGGGGTGGCCTCGCCGACGATGCTGCCGCCTCGCCGTTCGTCCTGCGCAACCTGGCGGTTGGCTTGTTCAACGTCGAAGGCGATGCCGAAGGTGCCATGGCCTGTTACGACCGCGCGGTGGGGCTGGCTCCGCCGGATGCCCGGCTCTGGTACGAACGCGACCAACTCGCCGCCCGCACCGGGGTGCCGCCTGCGGCCCGGCTGGACACGC
>JBAVXU010000276.1:0-28593 GCA_049698415.1 Mycobacteriales bacterium | reverse complement strand
CCCCTGCGCAGGCCGACCAGGGTGACGATCTGCTGCTCGGCGCGTGCCGACGCGGCCTCGGCGGCCTTGCTGGCGAGGTAGGCCTTGTTCGCCGCGACTGCGGCCGCATCGGCGAGCTTCTTCTTCTGCTGCACGTCGGCGCGGTACTGGGCCGACCGCAGCCGGGCCACCTCGATCTGGCGTACGGAATCCTCTTTGCCTCTCGCGACGTAGCGCAGGGTGGCGATCTGGATGGCCAGCTCGCTGGGGCTCTTGGCGTCGAGCATCGCGGTCAGCGCGCTGCCGCCGCCGCCCTTGTAGGCGTCGGAGACGAAACCGTCCAGCTGTGCACGCGCCGCCTCGAGCCGACCCTGTGCGGCGGTGAACTCGAGGGCGGCGGCCGCCGCCTCCGCCCGCGCCACTCCGACCTGTTGCTTGGCGATGTCACGGCGGACCCGAGCCGCAGCTGCTGCCCCGCGGGCCTTGGCGGCTGCCAACTCGGCGGCGGGCAGCTTGGCGGCGACGTCGGCGAGCAGCTTCTCGGCTCGGGTGATGGCGGCTTCGGCATTCGCCAACTGCGTGGCGGACTGCTTCAACTGCCGGTCGACCCGGCGCTTGTCCTCGCCCGGCGAGCCCTGCGCAGGCGAGGAGGACACGAGCATGGCTGCGGTCAGTGCGACCGCCATGGCAGTGCCGACAACGCGCCGCACGCTGCCCCCTAGTTCGCAGTCGGGTGTGATCCTCGTACACCGTGACATATAGCCCCGGAAGATTACGTGCGACACGTCAGCCACAACAGTGCTGATTGGACTCACGCCCCCCAATTGGGGCTCAGACATCGGCGGACATCGGCGCTGGAGCGATGAGTTCCGCGCGGGGCGACGGTCTACCCGTGCAGAATTCGATAGCGGTGAACCGCACGGACCCGCCCAGGAGGGACCAGCCATGGAGCACAAGATCATCCCGAACCTCTGGTTCGATACCCAGGCCGAGGAGGCCGCAGAGTTCTATATCTCGGTGTTCAAGAATTCGCGGGTCGTGTCCGTTTCCCACTACACCGACGCCGGGCCTCGGGAGGCCGGCATGGTCATGACCGTGGAGTTCGAGTTGGACGGACAGCGTTTCGTCGGCATCAACGGTGGGCCTGAGTTCACCTTCGACGAGGCCGTTTCATTTCAGATCACCTGCGCCGACCAGGGAGAGGTCGACTACTACTGGGGCAGGTTGACCGAAGGCGGCCAGGAAAGCCAGTGCGGCTGGCTCAAGGACAAGTTCGGGTTGTCCTGGCAGGTCGTGCCCACCGGGATGGAGGAACTGTTCACCGATCCGGATCCTCAGCGGGCCCGGCGTGCCATGGAGGCGATGCTCAAGATGGGCAAGCTCGACATAGCCGCGCTGCGTCGCGCGGCCGAGGGCGTGACAGCCTGATCGCTGCGGCCCCGGCCGGGCAGAGCCGATAGCGGCGTCACCGGCGAGCCACTGTCTTGCGGTCACGTCTTGCGCCAAGGTGAGTCCGTGTCAGGGCTCCGCGAGCGACTGCCCACAAGCGGCCGTGTGCTGCGGCTCAGCGACCTCGTCGGCGCGCCGGTGCGGTCGGCGGACGGTCGGCGGCTGGGCCGTTTGACCGAGCTGACAATTGGGTTCGGCCCCAGACAGCCGCCGTTGCGGCGACTGGTCGTGCGACCGGCCGGCCGTCGCACAGACCAGCGGCTGGCTGTCGACTGGTCGGAGGTGGTGGCGCTCGCACCCGGTGACGTACGGGTCCAGGAGAGCGAGCCGGACCGGTGGGACGCCGACCCCGATGAATTGCTGCTGATCCGCGACGTGCTCGACACGCAGGTTCTCGACGTCGGGGGCAAGCGTCTCGCCCGGGTCGCCGAGGTCTACCTGACGCACGACACGGGGAACGTCAGCGTCGTCGGCGTCGACATCGGCGCGGCCGCGATCTGGCGGCGGCTGGGACTGAAACGGCTGGCCTCGAGGTCCCGGTCGAGTGTCCTCGAGTGGTCCGACCTGCACCCCATCTCCGCTCGCGGGCATGCACTGGCGCTGTCGGGGGACGGCGCAGGGGTCCAGCGCCTCAGCCCGGCTGAGTTGGCCGCGCTTGTAACGCACCTGCCGCTGCGCCAAGGAGCGGAGGTGTTGACCGCGGTGGCTCCGGAAACGGCGGCGGAGGCGTTGACACTCACCCCACGGCGGGTGGGTACGGAGATGCTCGCCGCGCTGCCCGAGAATGCGGTGACGGCGATCGCGTCCGTACTCCCCGAGCAGCATCTCGGCCGGCTCACCGACCTCCGATTCCTGAGCAGACGAGCGGGAGGCAAGCTCTTCGCCGGTGTACGCCGGCCGCACCGCCGCCACCATGGGCGGCATGAGTAGCCGCGCCCTGAAACCACGGCTCCGGCTGGCGATCCTCGCCGGGGTCGTCGGCCCCGGCCTGCTCGCGGGGCTATCCGACGACGATCCGGCCGGGATCACGACGTACTCCGTGCTGGGTGCGGAACACGGCTACCAGATGCTGTGGGTGCTGGTGCTCTCGGTCGTGGCGCTGATGCTGTTCCACGACCTCAGCGCCCGGGTCGGCGTGATCACCGGGCAGGGACTGGCCGGCTTGGTCCGCGAGGTCTACGGCGTCCGTCGGGCGAGCGCCGCGGTGGTCGCGCTGGTGGTGGCGAACATCGGCACGACGTGTGCGGAGTTCGCGGGGATCGCGGCCGGCTTCGAGTTGTTCGGTGTACCGAGGTACGTCAGTGTTCCGCTGTCCGCCGCCGGGGTGTCGTACCTCGTCCTGCGGGGCAGCTTCCACCGCGTCGAGCGCGCGCTGCTGGCACTGAGCGCCGTGTTCGTGACGTACGTGCTGGCCGGGGTGCTGGCCAAACCCGACTGGGGCGCCGCGCTGCATGGGGCGGTGGTGCCGTCGCTGCCCCCCGGCCGCAACGCGCTCGTGCTGGTCACTGCCACGATCGGCACCACCCTGGCACCGTGGGGGTTGAGCTTCATCCAGTCCTACGTCGCCGACAAGAAGCTCACCATCGCCCATCTCCGCGACGAGCGCATCGACGTCATCGTCGGCTCTGCGCTCACCGGCGTGATCGGTGCGTTCGTCGTGATCGCGGCGGCGGCGACACTGCACCGCGACGGCAAGCACATCAACGACGCGGCCGATGCGGCGGCCGCGCTCAAGCCGCTGGCCGGCCCGCTCGCGGCCACCCTGTTCGCTGTCGGGCTCATCGGCGCCGCCCTGCTCGCCGCGTCGATCCTGCCGCTGTCGACTGCCTACTCCGTGAGCGAGTTCCTCGGCCGCGAGTCCGCATTGGACGACTCGCTGCGCCAGGCGCCGGTCTTCTACGGCACCTACGCGGTGGTCGTGGTCGTCGGCGCCGGATTCATCCTCGTGCCGGGCGCGCCGCTCGTCGCCATCCTCGTGTTGAGCCAGGTCCTCAACGCCGTGTTGCTGTTGCCGCTGCTGGCATTCATGTACGGCATCGCCCGGAATCGCAATCTCATGGGCGAGCACACCGTGAGCCGGCGGGGCGGGTCACCGTACCTCGTGACCATCGCGTTCATCGCGGTCTGCGTCGTCGGCCTGGGAGTGCTGACGGTCGCGTGACACCGTGGGGCTATTCGTCCGGATTTGACCTACCCCGACGGGAGTGCCCGGAGCGACACTGTCGGGCTTGTCGACCCTGTTGGATTAGACGCTCGCTGACCGGGCAGAGCAGGACCGCCGACCCGAGGGGGAGCCTGTGACACAGGGACTTGTGTTGTTGGTGGCCTGGGCCGAGCTGACCCTGCTCGTCGGTGTGCTGGTCTTCTTCTTACGGCGGCCAGGTAACCGGTGAGAACGAGCGGTCCGGTGGCGACGGCGCTGGTGGCGCTGGTGGCGATCGCTGGCTGCGCCGGCCCGTCGCGCACCTACGACGATTACCAGAGCAAGGCCGTCAACACAGTGAAAGCCGCGACCTCGGCTCTGCAGACAGCTCGGCTGGCAGTGCAGGCGCAGCGAAGGGGCAACACCACGGTGCCGTACCTGTCGGTGATCCTCGGCCAGGCCGAGGAGAACATCGGCAGCGTGCAGGGCACGTTCGACTCGGTGCAGCCACCGGACACCCGAGCCGACAAGACTCGCACTGCTGTGGACGACTTGCTGACACAGGCCGGCGACGGCTTGTCGGCGCTGCGGATTGCGGTCCGCCGCGGTCAGCTCAGTGAGTTGCCGACGATCGCCAGTGCGTTGGACAAGCTCGTCACGGCAATGAACCGCTTCCAATCGGCCAACTCATGAAGTCCGTCCTGGGAATCACTTTGGGGATCCTCACCGCGATCGGCGGGTTCGTCGACATCGGCGACTTGGTGGCGAACGCGCTGATCGGCTCGCGGTTCGGCATGTCGCTGGCCTGGGTCGTGGTGGTCGGCGTGATCGGGATCATGGTGTTCGGCGAGATGTCGGCGCGGATAGCGGCGGTCAGCGGACGAGCAACCTTCGACCTGGTGCGCGAGCGGCTCGGGCCGCGCGTCGGACTGGTCAACCTGTTGGCGTCCTTCCTGATCAACATTCTCACGCTGTCTGCCGAGATCGGAGGTGTAGCACTCGCCATGCAACTCGCGAGCAGCGTCAACTACCTGCTCTGGGTGCCGCTGGTCGCGTTCCTCGTCTGGTTCGTCATGTGGCGGGTGAAGTTCGAAACTCTCGAGGATGTCTTCGGGCTCGGCGGTCTCGCCCTGGTCGCCTTCGCCGTTGCGCTGTGGAAGCTGGGGCCGGACTGGGGCCAGTTGCTGCACCAGGTCTCGCATCCCGCGCTCCCCTCCGGCGAGGGGCACCCCACGTACTTCTACTACGCGATCGCCCTTTTCGGTGCGGCGATGACACCGTACGAAGTCTTCTTCCTGTCCTCCGGCGCCGTGGAAGAGCGGTGGACCAGAAAGGATCTGATGCTCGCCCGGGCCAACTCCGCGATCGGATTTCCGCTCGGCGGGCTGCTCTCGCTGGCGATCATGGGGGTGGCCGCGGTCGTGCTGTTGCCCGCCGGCATCCAGGTGGACAACCTCTCGCAGGTCGCGCTGCCGGGCGTTCTCGCCTTGGGCAAGCTCGGTCTGGCGTTCATCATCGTCGGCATCTTCTGCGCGACCTTCGGTGCGGCGCTGGAGACCGGGTTGTCCTCCGGATACAGCATCGGGCAGTACTTCGGTTGGCAGTGGGGCAAGTACGTCCGGCCACGGGAGGCGGCCAGGTTCCACGTGGTCCTGTTGCTCAGCGTCCTTGCCGGAGCGATGCTGCTGCTGACGACCGTCGACCCGATCAAGGTGACGGAGTACTCCCTGGTGTTCAGCGCCGTCGCTCTGCCGTTGACCTACTTCCCGGTCCTGGTGGTCGCCAACGACGGCGACTACATGGGCGACAAGGTCAACGGCCACTTCTCCAACGGCCTCGGGCTCATCTATCTGGTCATCCTCACTGTCGTCTCCGTCGCCGCGATTCCCCTGATGTTCGCGACGAAGGCGGGACTGTGAAGACCCGGGGGACCGTGCTGGACGCGGTCTTCCATCTCCTCGACCGGCAGGTCATCGACCGCGACGGTCGGATGGTGTGCAAGGTCGACGACCTTGAGTTCGAGCCCAACGCCTCGGGACAGCCGGTCGTGACGGCGATCCTCGCCGGGCCGGCAGCGCTCGGGCCCCGCATCGGCGGTGCGCTGGGGCGCTGGATGGTGGCGATCCAGGCGCGGCTACGGCCCCGCGACCAGGACGGGCCGGCCCGGATCGCGATCGCCCTGGTGACCGGGATCGGGGCCGACATCAGGCTGTCTGGCGCTGCGCGCGAATTGCAGACGTACCAGACCGAGGCGTGGGTCGACCTCCACCTGATCGGCAAGCTCCCGGGGGCCGACCATGCGGGCTAGCGATCTGATCGGCCGCGGGGCGCTCTGCCGTGACGGCAGCGCAGGCAACGTCATCGACCTGCGATTGCGTGCCGAGCCACAGCCGGGCCGGCCCGCCACAGAGGTGGGCGAACTCCGCATCGAGGCTCTGGTCGTGAGTCCAGGACATTGGGGCGGCACGATCGGCTACGACCGCCGCTCCGAGGGCCGACCATGGCTGCTGTGGCGCGCCGTTCGCTGGCTTCACCGCAAAGACCGCTATGTCCGATGGGATCTGGTCGAAGACTGGACCGGCGAGGTCGTCAGCATCGACGCCGACCGGGCCGACCTTCCCGCAGTGAGCGAAATCATCGACTGAACCCGCCACACCGGTGTACTCACAGACAGGCTGAGGCAATCTCCTTGATGTGCCGGAGGTCGGTGCCGCAGCAGCCGCCAAGGACGGTGAGGTTCGGCACGCGGGCCCTCAGCTCTGCGTACTCGCGTCCGAAGGCCTCGGGGTCACCCGCGTCGAGTTCGGCAGCGTTGTCGAGTTCCTCATGGCTCATCCGCGACGCATTGGCCCGGATCCCCCTGATTCGCCTCGTCCATGTCGCGTCCGGCTCGAGCACGCCGGCGAAATGTGTCGGGTGGGCGCAGTTGACCATGTAGTAGGCCGGGGAGGAACCGGTGACATCGTCGACCGATTCGATCGCGTCGCCGAGCGCGGATCCGTCCGGCAATCGCCCGTCCGTCTCGACCGTGAACGACAGCACTGCCGGGATGCCGGCGTCGCGGGCGGCCAGCGCGATGCCGGTGGCCTCGGCCGCGTAGGTGATGGTCATGGCGGTGATCAGGTCCGCAGCGGTGTCGGCGAACGTATCGATCTGGGCGCGGTGGTAGGCCGCCGCCTCGTCTATCGTCATCAGCCGGTCGGGACGGTAGGCGTCGCCTCGCGGGCCGAGGCAACCGCTGATCGGGTACGGATGCCCCGAGCCGGCGAACTCCCCGCGCACCTCGACGAGCAGGTCGATGGCGAGCCTGTTGACCTCATCCAGCGCCTTGGCGTCGAAGCCGAGCCGGGCACCCCAGTCGGCGTTGGCCCGCCAGGTAGGCGCCTCAAGGACGAAACCGCTGTCGGCCTCAGCGGCGATCGCCGCATGCGCGCGGTAGTAGGACCGCAGCCGGTCCTTGCCCTCGTCGTTCTGCAGCAACGGGAAGGCGGCGAACTCCGGCAGGTCAACGCCCTGGTTGAACAACAGATCGGTTTCCAGGCCGGAATCGGTCAGGAACAGATCCGATCCCAACTGGGGAAGCGTCCCGCGGGTAGCTGTCATCAGCTCTCCAACCAATCTCGGGAGAAGCATCGCCATATCGATATCCCGCCGCAAGAGGATTCTCGCCTCAATTTGGCGCGGATGAGTTCCGCGCCCACTAGGAGGAACACGGAACCTAGGCGTCAAGCAGCCGTACGCATGGATGGAGCCCGAAAAGGTCACCGCCGCACCCTTAGATTTCGGTTGGGCAACCTTGCTGGCCTTGAGGGTGGTCCGCCCCGAATCAGCGGACATGATGGGGCCACTGACTCTGACGGAAGCAGGATGCATGCAGTTGGGCTCGGGCTCGGCCAGGGCCACTGTCGGCTTGGCGGCTCGCATCATCTCTCGGCGCATCGCGGCCGAGCCGCTCGCGTTGCTTGCAGCTTTTGTCCTGGTGCTGCTCGCCGCGGCGATAGTGGTCGCCGGGCCGGTCTACGCAACAGCCGTCGCGGACCGTGGCCTTCGGAGCACCATGGCAGAGGCACCCGCGAGCAGCACCGGGGTGCAGGTGAGCGGCACTTATGACGCCAGTTCGTACGCCGCCACCGACCGGTCGGTGACCTCGGGCCTCGCGGCTGCCCTTGCTGGTGCGGAGACCTACCGGTCGGCGCTGTCTCAGAGCTACGAACTGCCGGGCCAGCCGACCGACCGGGTACGAAACCTAGCGGTGCTCGGTTTCGCCGACCGGCTCGCTGACGAGGCGGCGCTGGTCCATGGTTCGTGGCCGGTTGAGCCGACCTTGCGACACGATGCCGTGGTCGAAACCGCAGTGAGCCACCAGGTCGCCACCGCGCTCGGCCTCAGGGTCGGCGAGACGATGACTCTGCGGGCACGCAACGGTGGCCGCGCTCTCCAGGTGCGTGTCGTCGGGATCTATCACCTGCGTGACGCGGGCTCGGTCATGTGGTGGGACAGCGCGCTCGAGACGCGGGGCGTCGAGGTCGGCTCGTTCGTGACCTACTGGCCGTTCTTCGTCGCCCGGAGCGCATTCACCGGGGCGCTCGCCCGCGGCGCCTCTGCCTACTGGCGCGCCGCCCCCGATCCTGGCTCTCTGCAGGTCAATGACATCGAGGCGCTGGCAGACGGGGTCGAGGCACTGCCCAATGAGCTCACCCGAGCCGCGCCGGCGGGCAACCTGAGCGTCGCCACCGGCCTCCCCCAGCTCCTCAGGCCGGCGCAGCGGTCGCTGCTCGTGACCCGCGGCGAGATGCTTGTTCCGACCACGCAGGTTGCGCTCCTCGCGGGCTTCGTGCTGCTACTCGCGGCAGGTCTGGTGCTCGAGACGCGACATGTGGAGACCGCGCTGTTGCGCGCGCGTGGCGCGACGGCCGGCCAGGTCGGGATCGTGGTGCTGCTCGAAGCCGCTCTTGTCGTCGTGCCCGCAACTGCCCTCGGACCGGTGGTTGCCCTGCTCCTGGTCCGCGCCCTCGAACGGTTCGGCCCGGTCGTCGGGGCCGGAATGCCCCTGCAACCACACGTCGGGCTCACGGCATTCCTCACTGCGGGGGTGACAACTGCCCTGTGCTGTGCTGCCTTGGTCGTGCCAGTGGTGCTCAACGCGCGTACCTTCGCCGCGGTACGCCGCGAACGCGGGCGGCACCCGTTGCGAGCGCTGGTCTCCCGGATCCGGCTCGACCTGGTCGTCGGCGCGGTCGGGCTGCTGCTGTTGTGGCAACTGAGCCGCTACGGATCGGCGTTCACCGCGACGGCTGGGGGCGTGCTCGGCATCGACCCGCTGCTCGTGGCGGCACCGGCCGTCGGGCTGCTCGGTGGGGCCCTGCTCGCGCTACGGGTCGTACCCGTGATCGCCAAACGAGGCGACCGCTGGGCGAGCGGACAACGCGGACTACCGGCATCGCTCGGGGCGTGGCAGCTGGCCCGCCGGCCCGTCGGGTACACCCGGTCGGCGCTGCTGCTCACGCTGGCGCTGGCGATCGGGGTCTTCGCGGTGGCGTACACAGCGACGTGGCGGACCTCGCAGCAGGACCAGGCCGCCTTCGCCGTCGGCGCCGACGTGCGTGTGTCCCAGAGCGAGTACGCAGCGAACACTGCGATCGACGTGCCGGGGCGGCAGGCCGCGGTCCCTGGCGTACTCCACTGCATGCCGGTCGTACGCGGCCAGGTCGAGATCACGCCGCGAGACACCGCAGCCCTGCTGGGCATGGACACGACCGAAATGGCTGACGTGTTGCGGCTACGCAGCGATCTGTCGAGCCGCGGTGCCGGCCAGCTTGCCAGGGCTCTGGCGACTGCGCGGACATTGCCTGACGCGATCACGCTCCCAGGTCGGGCGCGCCGGCTGCGACTTGATGTGACCTCCGGCGGCACGCCAGTGTCGATGTCAGTTGTCGTACGCGACGCGGGCGGCGTGCTCTATCGATTCCCCGCGATCGACACGGCGGGTGCGCACGTCGCGACGGTGTCGAGTGGAGCGGCCCGCTATCCGCTCGCACTCACCGCCATCGAGATCGCGACGGCCACCCCGGACCTCCCCCGTCGGTCGTCCGTCGCGGTCACGGTCAAGTCGAGCGACGCGTCCGCCGGTGGATCGTGGCAGCGCATCGACTTGGACGGAATCAGGTGGGCGGGCAGGGCGCAACACCTGCAGAGCGCCTTCGCGCAGCCCGCTGTGCAGGCGGTCACCCAGCCGATCCGCGGTGGCCCGCTCGTGGTCCAAGTCAGCTCCGCAGGCGGCGCGGCACCGGGTGAAGACTCCACCTTCCGGCTTGCTCCCGCTCTGACGTCGGCTGGCGTTCCACTCGCCGTTGTCGTCACCGACCCGCTCCTCAGGCTGACCCGGCGCAGCATTGGTGATCTGGTGTCGATGGAAATAGGCGGCGCGCGACGCGACGTGCGCATAGCCGCTTCGGTGCGTGACGTCCCCACAAGTACGGGCGAGTCGTACGCCGTGATCGTCGACTTGGCGCAGCTCTCAGCCTTGCAGTACGCAGAGACCGGCTCGGTGCTGACACCGCGAGAGTGGTGGCTGGCCACGGAACCCGGTCGCGAGCCGGCCGTCGCGTCTGCACTCGCCCCGACCGTGTCCGGTGTCGGATCGGGCGTACTGGACCGGGTCACGGAGGCAGACCGGCGCAGCCGTGATGTGACGTCCGCTGGGATCATCGGCGGCTTGGCCCTGGCGCTCGTGGCTGCTGCGATCTTCGCAGCGGTCGGCTTCGCTGTCAGTGTCGTGGTCGCGGTACGCCAGCGACGCTCTGAGCTCGCCGTGCTCAGCGCGCTCGGTGTCTCGTCGCGGCAGGTGACCGGTGCGCTGGCGCTGGAGCAGGCAGTGGTCGTCGGAGTGGGCCTGATCGGCGGGACCCTGCTCGGGCTGCTGCTCACGCGACTCGTCGTGCCGGCGTTCGTACTCACTCCGGCCGGGTCGGCGGCGATCCCGGTCGTGCGGATCGTCGTGCCGTGGGGCACCGTCTCCGTGCTCGCGACCTGCGTCATCGTGACAGCCGTGGCGGTCGTGGCCATGAGCGCCTTCGCGCTGCGCGGGATTCGGGTGGGCGCCCTGCTCAGGGCAGGCGGCGACGGATGACCGGCCGGTCGCTACTGCGCATGCCGGGCGGCCTGGCGATCCTGCGGGCGACCCGACGCAACGTGGCCTTTCGGTCGACCGTTGTCGGGCTGGTCGCGCTCACCGCGTTTGTCCTCGCGGGCGCCCCGAGCCGACTCGACAGGATGACCGACGACGGGCTCCGGGCGGCCTTCGCGGGCACGGGCCAGACCAGCAAGGGGCTACAGCTCGAGACACTGGGCCGGATCGAGCCCGGCCCGGCCGAGCGGCCACTCGCCAACGTCGACGAGCGTGGCCGAAGTGACCTGCAGCGGGTGCCGACTCGGTTGCGCTCCTCACTGAAGCTCGCTGACGTCACCATCGACAGCGCGCGGCATGAGCTGACGTCGATGCCGGGGCAGCGCAGCGTTCCGTACGCCCGCTTCCTGACTCTGCGCAGCCAGAGCGGAGCCGCCGAGCGGATCAGCTACGTCGGCGGCCGGGCGCCCGCGCCGACATCGGACACGGTCACGGTTCCGGGCGACCGGGGGGTGCCGGTCACCGCTTCGGTCGTCGAAGTCGCACTGTCCCGGGACAACGCCCGCCAGTTGGACCTGCGCGTGGGCGAGTCGGCCATCCTGCGGCCCGACGACACCGAGGCGGTGACCCGGGCAAGCGTGATCGGCGCGTCCAACGGGTCACAGGTCAACCGGCCGGTCATCGTTCGGGTGGCCGGCGTCTTTGCCCTCACCGACCCGGCCAATCCGTACTGGACGTTCACCGGGCTCCCCCGCGCGGTCGAGGAGGAGCAGGGCGACAGGGTGCTGATCCGCGGCTTCGCGCTGGTCGAGCCGGCTCAGTACGCCGATGTGCGCGCCGCAATGCCCGGGCTGGTCATGAGGTACGACTGGCGCTACCAACTCGATGAGACCTCGGTCGACGGCGACGACGTCACGGCGCTGCAACACGATGTCGACGAGCTCAGCGCGACGACACCCTCATCGGGTGACGCCTTCGTGGGCCGGACCACCTCCCGAACCGGCCTGTTGCCACTGCTCGATCGGGTGCAGGGCGAGCGGTCGTTCGGTCGTTCCGTCCTCGCGGTCGTCCTTATCGGCCTGCTCGGGGTGGCTCTCACCCTGCTCGCGTTGGTCGCGCTGTTGGCCACCGAGGGCCGGCGTCGAGCCATCGCGCTGATTCGCGGCCGCGGCGGGTCCACGGGTCAGGTCATTGCCGCTCACCTCGTCGAAGCCGTCCTGCTCTGCGTCCCGGCCGCGCTTGCCGGGGCTGCCGCGGCGATCGCGCTGGTCCCCGGCCGAGCAGGTGGGGGTGTCAGTGCCGGGCTGCTGCTCGCACTCGGTTTCAGCGCCTGTGCCGCACTGCTGCTGACCGCGGCCGTCGTGCCCCATGCCCGACGGGACCTGCGGACTCTCGCCCGGGACGACCTTGCCACCGGCGGACTGTCCCCGCGCCGCCTGGTGCTGGAGGGGCTGGTCGTGGTGATCGCGCTCGCCGGTGTGGTCACGCTGCGCCGCCGCGGCTTGGGCGGCGATAGCAGAGCGGGGGTCGACGTGTACCTCGCGGCGGTGCCGCTGCTGCTCGGACTCGCGGCGGCCCTGCTCACCCTGCGCGCCTATCCGGCACCCGTGCGGCTGCTGTCGCGGCTCGCCGCCGGGGGCCGGGGCGCGGTGAGCTTCCTCGGGCTGAGCCGGGTCGCCCGAGCGCCGGCCGTGACCGCCGTTCCCCTGCTTGTGCTGCTCCTCGCGATCGCGCTATCGACGTTCGCATCGGTGGTCAGCCATACCGTGACGACCAGCCAGGACAGAGCCGTCTGGCGCGAAGTCGGCGCGGACTATCGCATCGATGCGCCGCAGGGCGACGCGCTGGCTCCGCGCCTCGATGTGTCCCAGGTCGCCGGCGTCGAGTCGACGGCGCGGGCGTACGTCGATGCGGGAGCTGCCATCGGCCGGTCCGGCAACAACGACCTGCCCGTGGTGCTGCTCGCCATTGATGCCGCGCCCTACCTCGCCGTTGTCGACGGCACACCGGCCGCAGTGAGCCTGCCACGCGCGTTCGTCGACGGGCCGGCCGACGCCGAGAAACCCCTGCCCGTGGTGCTCTCGGCACGACTGTCCGCCGATCGTGGCCTGCGTCCCGGCGACCTGGTGACGCTGACCGCAGGTGGTCTTCCCGTCCCTGCCCTGATCGCGGCGACGGCTGCGTCATTCCCCGGACTGGCCGCAGATCGGCCCTTCGCGCTGGCGCCGTTGACCGCGCTCACCGAGCGGGCGCCGATCACGACGACCCGGCTGTACGTCCGCGGCGCGGCTGCCACGCGAGCCTCACTCGAGGCGGCCGTCCGGGCCCGAGCCCCGGACTCCGTCGTGTCCTCGCGATCCGCGGAGTACGCCACCGCGGCCCATGCCCCTGTCGTCGCATGGATGGTCGGCACCTTCACCGGTGCCGTCGTCCTCGCCATCCTGTACGCCACCCTTGGCATCATCGTGGGAATGACACTGACCGCTCGGTCGCGCGAACGGGACCTTGCCTACCTGCGCACGTTGGGCCTCGCCGATCGGCAGGCCACCGAGGTGATCCTTGCCGAGGTCGCCCCGATGGTTGCGGTGGCGGCGCTACTCGGGTGCGTTCTCGGTCTCGGCACCGCCGAGGTCGTCATGCCCGGTCTCGGACTGAACGGAATCACCGGTTCGCTCGAGTCGGTCACGCCCTCGATCGACCCGGGCCCATTGGCGATCATGGCGGGGCTGCTCCTCGTGGTCGTATTGATGGCCGTCGGTGTGGCAAGCGCGATGACCCGTCGTACGAACATCAGCACTGTCCTGCGAGCAGGCGAGCGATGACACTCGATCTCGATCGACTCGGCAGGCTGCCGGGTCCACCGGAGCCCTCTTATGGCTCGGGTGCCGACATCGTCTGCGACAACGTGGTCAAGATCTATCAGACCGGCGGCGTCGAGGTCGTCGCGCTGCAAGGCCTTGACCTGCTCGTCGAGCCGGGCGAGCTGATGGCGATCGTGGGGGCCTCGGGCAGTGGCAAGTCGACGTTGCTCAACATCTTGTCGGGTCTCGATACCCTCACGGCCGGCACGGCACGAGTCGGCAACTTCGACCTCGTGGGCCTGTCGAGCGCGGAACGCACCCGCTACCGGCGTCAGCAGATCGGCTTCATCTGGCAACAGGTCGGGCGCAACCATCTGCCACACCTGACCGCAGCCGAGAACGTCGAGCTGCCCATGTCACTGGCCGGTATTCCGCGCCGCCATCGGCGCACCCGCGTCCACGATCTGCTCGAGCTGCTGGGGGTGGCAAACCGCGCGGACCACCGGCCCGAGCGAATGTCCGGCGGTGAGCAGCAACGCGTCGCCATCGCCATCGCCCTCGCCGGCGAGCCCGCCTGCCTTTTCGCCGACGAGCCAACCGGAGAGCTCGACACGCGGACGTCCCACGAAGTGTTCACGGCGCTGCGTTCTGCCAGCACCGACCTCGGGGTAACCATCGTGGTCGTCACTCACGACCCGATGGTCGCGACTCAGGTGGATCGGACGGTCGCGATGCGGGACGGGCGCACCAGCACCGAAACCTTCAGGCGGGCGCAGGATCATGAGGGCGAGATGCGGTTCGTCGCGGAGGAGTTCGCGGTGCTGGACCGGGCCGGGCGGGTGCAGTTGCCGCGCGAATACCTCGACGCCCTCGAACTGCAGCGACGGGTCCGCCTGGCCCTGGAGCCCGATCACATCGGAATCTGGCGTGACGGTGCCAACGATGCGTGAGCCGGCCGCAGAGCCTTCGGTCGTGGTTGGCGACAGCGATGCTCCCGCCACAGCGATACGAACCGATTCGCTGGGCCGGGACTATGCCGTCGGCGACTCGGTCGTTCACGCGCTTCGCGACGTGTCCATCACGATCGCTCCTCAGCAGCTCGTCGCCATACATGGTCGATCGGGATCGGGGAAGACCACGCTGCTGAACCTGCTCGGCGGGCTGGACGAGCCGACCACAGGTCAGGTCTGGGTCGAGGGTCGCGAGGTCACCGCAATGACTCGCGTGGAGCTGCTCGCTCTGCGCCGACACACGCTGGGTTTCGTCTTCCAGTCGTTCGGGCTGATCCCCATCCTCAGTGCAGCCGAGAACATCGGCGTGCCGCTCCGGCTGACCCGCACCGATCCATCCGAACGAGCCGAACGCGTCAGCCGGCTGCTCGAACTCGTCGGGCTGTCCGGCCGAGCCGACCTGCGACCCAACGAACTGTCCGGCGGCGAACAGCAACGGGTGGCCATCGCACGCGCACTCGCGGGAAGCCCGCGGCTGTTGCTCGCGGACGAGCCCACCGGTCAGCTCGACTCTGCGACCGGGCGGCGCATCATGACGCTCCTGCACGATCTGCTGGCTACGCAGGGCATCACCGTCGTCGTCACCACACACGACCCCGACCTCATCGAGCTCGCCGACCGAGTCCTGGAGATCGCCGACGGCGAGATCGTCGCCGACAGCGGCTGACCACACCGGACGGATGCCAAGGAATGGCCGTCCATGCTGGCTCGGTTCACCGGTTTCCCCGCCGAAACCGAAAAGTCCTGCCATGTCAGCCATCGCCGGGCGGCCGTGGACCGTGGAGGTGAGGTTGTTGTGGCAGGGTCGCCACCGGGACTAGGTTCCGATTGCGGGGCGGCATCACCGTAGGAAGGACCACACCATGGCGATGGCCTTCGAATTGAAGTTCGCCGGGGGGACCACGGATCAGTACGACCAGGTGATCGAAAAGATGGGATTCAGCAAGGAGGGCGCCGGCGCACCCGGCGGGCTCTTCCACTGGGTCGCGGCCACCGACGAAGGCCTACTGATCGTTGACGTGTGGGATTCCAAGGAGCGCTTCGATCGGTTCGCCCAGGAGCAGATCGGGCCGTACACGCAGGAGGTCGGGCTCCCAGCCCCCGAAATCCGCGGGTACCCGGTGCACAACTACCTCACCAAGGCCTAACCTCGCGGCTGGCGGTGGGTGGCCTGCTTTGCCCGGGCAACCTTCGGCCTCCTCCGGTGCATCGACAGATCGGCTCGGCGCGCCGGCTAGTTGGCGGCAGGGTCGGCCACGAGGTCCTCGCGTAGCTGAGCCAGGCGGGCGCCCGGTGTGGCGTGTCCACCGGCCACAGCAAGCCTTATCGCCTCGTCTACAAGCGCGCTCGCGTCTTCGTGACGCAACTTCCACTGATCAGCGGCCTGACGGACGTGGAGCCCCAGGTCGGAGTCGAACCGACGACCACCGCTTTACAAGAGCGGTGCTCTGGCCACTGAGCTACTGGGGCGTGACGTCGAGCGTACGGCGCTGACTCGGCAGCTCACCACTAGGTTCAGCGTCGAGGCGGTGGGCGCGGACGGACTCGGGTCGCCTGCCCGGAGGAGGGCCGGTGCGGCGGGAGTCGTGGGGCGTAGCAGCGGTATTCACGCTCAACGGCGCGATCCTCGGCTCCTGGGTCGCGAGGGTGCCCGACGCCGCCTCGCAGACCGGCTCATCGCCGGGGGTGCTCGGGCTCGCACTGCTCGGTATCGCCGGCGGTGCCATCGTCGCCATGCCCGTGACGGGCCGGATCTGTGCCCGGCTCAACACGCGCCACGTCGTCACGACCGCCGCTGCGACGAACGTCCTGTCGCTCCCGCTCATCGCGCTGGCCCACACCCCCGTCCAACTCGCCGGCGCGCTGATCGTCTACGGCGCGACGACCGGGGCGACCGACGTCGCCATGAACACCAACGCGATGGCAGCGGTACGCCTGGCCGCGCGGCCACTGCTACCGGTGTTCCACGGTGCCTTCAGTGCCGGCGGCATGGTGGGCGCCGCAGTCGGTGGGCTCGCCGCTGATCGCGCCGGAATGCGACCGCATTTCCTGGCGGCGGCGGCGATCGGCCTGGTCGTCGTGGCAATGGCCTACCGCTGGCTGCCGACCGATCCCCCGACAACCCACCCGGCGGATGCGCCCGGGACCGCCCCACGACGGTTCGACGCCACCATCGCGATCCTCGGCGCCATCGCGTTCTGCTCCGCACTCGGCGAGGGTGCGATGAGCGACTGGAGCGCGCTGTTCATGCGCGACGTCCTCGACACCGGGGCAGGTACGGCCGCCGCCGGCTTCACGGCATTCAGTCTGGCCATGACGATCAGCCGGTTCGCCGGCACGGCCGTGCTCGGGAGGTACGGACCGGCAAGCACCCTCGTCGGTGGCTGCAGCCTCGCGGCGGCCGGGGCGCTGGTGGTCGTACTCTCACCGGCCCCGGCCGTGGCGCTCGTGGGTTTCTTCGCCGTCGGAGCCGGACTGGCCGGCGGCTTCCCCATCGCGCTGAACGCCGCCGGAGCGCACGCCAGTGGGAGCGGCCCGGCGATCGGGGTGGTCACGACCATCGGCTACACAGGATTCCTCGCCGGTCCGCCCGCGATCGGGTTCGTCGCCCAGTGGACGAACCTGCGAATTGGGCTCACCCTGGTTGCGGTCGCGGCCGGCGTGAGCCTCGTCCTGGCGATCGCCCAGCGACGCCTGCTGACTGAAGCCGACCCGAGCCAGGGACCACCCGCCAGCCCCTCGGCAAGAATCTGACAAGCCCGGCGATCCGTCCCAATCCGGGCAGACGTTCTCAAGTAAGCCGGTCGAACCGTCGATGGAGGTCGGTGAGCCCACCGCGCCCGAGCCCCGGCACCGGGTCTGCTCCGATGACGCCGCACCCAGCAGCGAGTGATGACTCCATCTACCGCCAGATCGTCGAGTCGGCCAACCAGGGCGTCTGGCTCGTCGACGCCGAAGGTCGTACGACGTTCGCCAACGACAAGATAGCCAACCTCCTCGGCTACAGCGCTGAGGAGATGGCCGGGCTTTCCATGTTCGACGTACTCGACGAGCCTGGCAAGGTGCTCGGAGCCGAACGACTGGCGCGTCGTAGCCGCGGCATCAGCGAACAACTCGACTGCGAGATGATCCGCAAGGACGGCACCGCGCTGTTCGTCCTCATGTCCGTGAGCCCGCGTTACTCCGACGACGGTCATTACCAAGGCTCCACGGCGTTCATCAGCAACATCGGACATCGCAGGCGGGTCGATTCAGAACTGCGACAGAGCGAGCAGCAGCTGGCCGAATCCCAGCGCATCGCCCGTCTCGGCAGCTGGGAGTGGGACATCCAGACCAACCACATCTCCTGGTCGGACGAGACCTACCGAATGTTCGGGCTCCAACCGCGGGAACTGACCGCCACCCTCGAGGGCTATCTCAGCCATGTACACCCCGATGACGTGGACCTGGTGTCCTCGCATGTTGCCGCCGCGCTCGACGGTGCCGACTTCGGATTCGAGCACCGGATCGTCGGCGCGGACGGCGAGACGATCTGGGCGCGCAGCCGCGGCGAAGTCATCCGGGACAGCAATGGCAACCCCGTGAGAATGCGGGGCACCGTCCAGGACATCTCTGAGGTACGCCGCGCGCAGGCGGCGCTGCACGAATCCACCGCGCGATATCGCCTGCTGCAGGTGATGGCGGTGGCGGCCAACGCATCAGCGAGCATCGACGATGCGCTCGGGGTCGCGCTGCACGAGATCTGCGCACACACCGGATGGTCGGCCGGTCACGCCTATCTCGCCTCGTCGGAGGCCGCAGACGGGTTGGTCGCGCTCCCCCTGTGGAATGTCGCAAACGCCCGGCGTCTGGCGACGCTGCAGACGTTGAGCGCGAACGGCGGATCCACCGAGATCGCCCGGCAGGTGCTGACAAGCGCGGAGCCGCAGAGCGAATTCGACCTGGACGCCGGGCCGTCCTCGCCCACCGTACGCGCCGCGGCCGCCCTCGGGCTGCGGGCAGTGTTCGCCTTTCCCGTTCTGGTCGAGCGCGAGGTGGCCGCGGTGCTGGAGTTCTTCTCCGACGCCGCGGTTCCTGCCGAGACCGAGATGGTGGAAACGATCGCGCAGGTCGGCACCCAACTGGCCCGCGTGATCGAGCGTCAGCGCGCAAGTCAGGAGTTGGCGGCGGCCAGGGACGCGGCGATGGAATCCTCACGGCTGAAGTCCGACTTCCTCGCGATGATGAGCCACGAGATCCGTACGCCGATGAACGGCGTGATCGGACTGACCGAGCTCCTCCTGCACACCGAGCTCGACGAGCGCCAGCGGGAGTACGCCGAGGGCGTCCAGGGCGCCGGTGACTCGCTGCTAGGCATCATCAGCGACATCCTCGACTTCTCGAAGATCGAGGCCGGCAAGCTGGAACTCGAAGTCGTCGACTTCGACCTGCTCGCGATCATGGAGCAGGCCGCCGACCTGGTCGCGGAGGCTGCCCGGGCCAAAGGCCTGGAGCTGCTGACCCACTGCCACGCGGACGTGCCCACGCGATTGCGGGGAGACCCGGCGCGCATCCGCCAGGTGCTGATCAACCTGGCCTCCAACGCGGTGAAGTTCACCGAGTCCGGCGAGGTCATCATCCGGGCCCTCCCTGCCCCGGACTCGGCCACCGACCGGGCCGGGGTCCGGATCGAGGTCAGCGACACCGGCACCGGGATCGAGCCCGATGACCTGGAGCGCCTCTTCGAGCCGTTCACCCAGGCCGACCTCTCGACCACCCGCCGCTTCGGTGGCACCGGGTTGGGGCTGGCCATCTCCCACCGCCTGGTGGAGGCGCTGCAGGGCGAGATCGGCGTCGACAGCGTCGTCGGCCGCGGCAGCACGTTCTGGTGCGTCCTGCGGCTGCCCCGCCAGGCGGTGGCGACGGCCAGCACGGAGCCGTTCCACTACAACGGTGTGCGCGCCCTCATCGTCGACGACAACGCTGCCAGCCGATCGATCCTGTGCGAGCAACTTGGCGCGTGGAGGCTGCGCCCCGAGCCCGCGCTCGACGGACGAGCGGCGCTCAAACAGATGAGAGCCGCGGTGGACGCCGGTGACCCGTACCAGCTTGTTCTCGTCGACGTGCGCATGCCTGGTCGGGACGGCATCGAGCTTGTCGACCAGATCGGCTCCGAACCGGCGCTGTCCGGAACCCGGCTGATCGTGCTGACGTCAGCGGGCGACGACGGTGCCCACTTGAGCCGCTCGACGGTGATCTCGGGCTGGCTCACCAAGCCGGTACGCCAGTCGACCTTGCACAAGCGCCTCATGCAGGTGTTGCCCACGGTGGTGCCTACCCGGCGGGGAGGTCCGCCCGCGCAGGCGCGGGTTCCCGCCCCCCGAGCCGCCGTCGAGTCGATCCCGGCCCCGACGGCACCGTTGCTCCGCGGCCACCTGCTCGTGGTCGAGGACAACGCGGTGAACCAACTCGTCGCGCAGGCCATGCTCACCCGGCTCGGGTACGGCTCCGATGTGGTGCCCGACGGGGTAGCTGCGCTGGCCGCGATGGAAGCGACGGAATACACCGCCGTCCTCATGGACTGTCACATGCCGGTGATGGACGGCTATGCCACCGCCGCCGAGATCCGGCTGCGTGAAGGCACGAGCAGGCATACCCCGATCATCGCCATGACGGCCGGCGCGATCGCCGACGAGCGCCAGCGCTGCCTCGACGCGGGGATGGATGACTACATCTCCAAACCGGTCAAGACCAGCGACCTCGACGCGGTCATCAGCAAGTGGAGCGAGTCGGCTGCAGCCGACATCAGCTGAGGGCGGCGTGCAGCGACCGGTCAGCGCCGCCGGCGCCGGGCCACCTCGGCCAACGCGACGGCAGCCGCCACGGACGCGTTGAGCGATTCGGTGCCACCCATCATCGGGATCGACACGGTGAGGTCGCAGGTCTCCCCCACCAGCCTGGACAGTCCCCGACCCTCGGATCCCACCACCAGCAGCAACGGGTCCAGTGCGACCTCGAGGTCGTCGAGCGTGACATCGCCGTCGGCGTCGAGCCCGACCACGCTGAGACCGGCCTTCTTGTACGCGGTCAGCGTGCGGACGAGGTTGGTGACCCGGGCGATGGGCAGCCGAGCGGCCGTGCCGGCGGAGGTGCGCCACGCCGTCGCGGTCATCGACGCCGAGCGCCGCTCCGGGAGCAGCACGCCGTGGGCACCGAACGCCGACGCCGAACGCACGACCGCGCCGAGGTTGCGCGGATCGGTCACCCCGTCGAGGGCAACGATGAGCGGTGCCCGGCCGGAGTCGATCGCGGCGGCCAGCAGATCGTCGGCATGGGCGTAGGAGTAGGGCGGCACCTGGATGCCCAGGCCCTGGTGCAGGGCGCCGTTGGTCATCCGGTCGAGCTCGTGGCGGCTCACCTCGAGGATGGCGATGCCTCGGTCACCGGCGATCCGGATCGACTCGGTGACCCGGTCGTCGAGGTCCATCCCCTGCGCGACGTACAACGCGGTGGCGGGCACATGCGCGCGCAGCGCCTCGATCACCGGGTTGCGGCCAACCAAGACTTCAGCCGTGTCGCGTGTGGACGGACGTTTGCCACGGGTCGCCCCCGCCTTGCCACCGGTGACCTTGGCGCGGCGCTGAGCAGGATGGCCCTTGCGCTCCTCGGCCCGCGGAGTAGGGCCTTTGCCCTCCAGTTTGCGGCGGCCGTAACCGCCCGTACCCGCCGTAGGGCCTTTCTTCGACCGTGGCCGGCGCGGGGGTGTGGCCATCAGTTCAGGCTCCATCGTGATCCGTTGGGGGTGTCCTCGATGCTCACGCCGGCAGCGGCGAGCTCATCGCGGATGCGGTCCGCCGCCGCGAAATCCTTGCGGGCTCGGGCCGCTTGGCGTTGTTCGAGCGCGACAGCCACCAGACGGTCGACGATCGGCCGCAGTTGCGCACCCTCAGCGCCGCCCGGCGCCGACCAGGGCTCGGAGAGCGGGTCCATCCCGAGCACCGCAAGCATCGCGCGCACCTCGCCCAGCAGGGTGGTGGCCGATTCCTTGTCCGAGGCCGCCAGAGCGGAGTTGCCGTCGCGCACGGCCGAGTGCAGGACTGCGAGCGCGCCGGGCACGCCGAGGTCGTCGTCCATCGACGTGGCGAAACCAGCCGGGACCTCGCATGGGCCGACCTCGCCGACGAGTTCGGTAGCGCGCTGCACGAAACCCTCGATCCGCTGGTAGGCCGCCGCCGCCTCGTGCAGCGCGGCCTCGGAGAACTCGATGTGCGAGCGGTAGTGCGGCGCGCCGAGGTAGTAGCGCAACTCGACCGGGCGGACCCGTTGCACGACCTCGGTGACCAGCAGCGAGTTGCCCAGCGACTTGCTCATCTTCTCCCCGCCGGTCGTCACCCAGGCGTTGTGCAGCCAGTACGACGCGAAGCCGTCGCCGGCCGCGACCGACTGGGCGATCTCGTTCTCGTGATGCGGAAAGACCAGGTCGAGGCCGCCGCCGTGGATGTCGAAGGCAGCGCCGAGGTACTTGTGGGCCATCGCCGAGCATTCGAGGTGCCAGCCCGGCCGGCCCGGCCCCCACGGCGTGTCCCAGCCGGGCTCCCCCGGCTTGGCCGACTTCCACAGGGCGAAGTCGCGCTGGGCGCGCTTGGCGTCGTTGCCTTGCTCGGCATCGAGCATGTCAGCGGGACGGCGCCCGGAGAGCGCGCCGTAGGCCGGGAAGGAGTTCACATCGAAGTAGACGTCGCCGGCGCTGGCGTAGGCGTGACCGAGATCGATCAGCCGCTGCATCAGCGCGATCATCTCGGGGATGTGGCCGGTGGCCCGCGGCTCGACCGTGGGCGGGCGGCAGCCCAGCACGTCGTAGGCGCGGGCGAAGGCACGCTCGTTGCGCTGTGCGACCTGCCACCACGGCACACCCTCATGCTGGGCCGAATGGATGATCTTGTCGTCAATATCGGTCACGTTGCGGCAGAAGGTCACGTCGTAGCCGGAGCGCTCGAGCCAGCGCCAGAGGATGTCGAAGCTCACCCCGGACCGGATGTGCCCGATGTGCGGCGGCGCCTGCACGGTGGCGCCGCACAGGTAGATGCCGGCCCGGCCGGGCACGAGCGGGACGAACTCCCGCAGCGCCCTGGCGGCAGTGTCGTACAGGCGCAGGCTCACTGCGTGATCGTACGGGGGCGACGCTCGCGCTCAGGTGTTAGGGCACGGCGAGGAGCGGCACGTCGCCCCGCATCCCCCACTGCGTGTTGGGGGAGATGCCGCGGACGTACCACGTGCCGTTGGACGGGCGCCACACGGCGATATCCGCCTTGCCGTCGCCGTCGTAGTCACCGGGCACCGGAATGTCGGTGGAGGCGCCGAACGCGGTGCTCGCGGCGAGGGTACGGATGTACCACGTCCCGTTGGACGGCCGCCAGACGGCGAAGTCGGGCCGCCCGTCGCCGGTGAAGTCGGCAACGACCGGCTTGTCACCGGACTTGCCCCACTGCACGCCGCCGTCCTGGCCGTTGACGTAGAACGTGCCGTTGGACGGCCGCCATACGGCGAAGTCGACCTTGCCGTCGCCGGTGTAGTCAGCCGGCACGGGGATGTCGCCGGACTGGCCCCACTGAGTCCCGCTGCCGCCGTTGACGTACCACGTCCCGTCGGAAGGCCGCCACAAGACGATCTCGGCAGAACCGTCGCCGTCGTAGTCGGCGGGCACCGGTTGGTCGCCGGCCTGGCCGAACGGCACAGCGGACTGTCCGCTGATGTTCCAGGTGCCGTCGGAGGGCCGCCACACCGCGACGTCGAGCTTGCCGTCGCCGTTGAAGTCCGCGGAGAGCGGCACATCGCCGGACTGGCCGAAGTGCGGATAGGGCGTGACGCCCTTGACGTACCAGTTGCCGTTGGACGGACGCCACACGGCCTTGTCGGCGACGCCGTCGCCGGTGTGATCGGTCTGCTGCTTCGCCGTGGCGTAGGGCAGGAAGCAGATGCCGGCGTGGCCGTTGACACCCGCGCAGGACTGGGTGTTCTGCAGGTTGTCACTGGCGATCCACAGACCCGCACCGGTGATGACCATGTCGTCGGCGCCGATCCCGCGACCGCGGGTCGGGTTGAAGCTCAGCCTGCCGTTGCTCGGGCTCAGCGCGCCCATACCCGGGGCGTTGACCCCGCCCGGCCCCGGATCGGTGTCGGTTGCGTGGTTGCTGCACACGTTCCCGTTGTCCAGCCACCGGTGGTGGCCGCCGACGAAGACGGTCGTGGCGTCGGCGGCGGTCGAGAACAGCGAGTCGCAGCCGGTGTAGTTGACCCAGAGGTGACTGACGTTGGTGCCGGTCGCGGGGAAAGCAGCTGCGGCGTCGCACAATTCTGTCCGCTTGCCGTTGTGGTCCGTCTCGGTGGACGGCCAGATCCCCGTCGTCGCGATGTAGATCTTGGATCCGTCGGGCGACCACGACGCATCCTGGAGCCAGTACGGCGCCACGGCATCACAGTTCTTGTCGAACTCGGCGGAGTACCACGGGTTGACCGTGGCGCTGGCCACGCCGAGGTTGAGCATGAACATCTGCCGGCGGCCCAGACCACCTACGGACGTGAAGTCACCCATCACCAGCACCTTGGACCCGTCCGGGCTGAGGGCGAAGTTGTAGACCCGGGTCGTGTTGCTGCTCGCCACTGCCCCGGAGGCATCGGTGAAGTTGTAGTAGCCGGAGATGTTGAGGTTGACGTAGCCGTCGTCGGCGCCGGTCAGCGGGTTCAGGCTGGCGAGGTAGCCCCGACTGGAGCCGTTGATCTTGGTGAAGTAGCCCCCCACCAGGACGTGGGTGCCCGACGTCAACAGTGCCGACACCTGGCCGTTTGCGGTGTGCCCGAAGGTCGAGACAAAATCTCCGGTGGTGCCCGCGCCCTGGACAGCGGCCAGGTTGGTGGCGTTCTGCGGGGTTGTGCGGTCGACGTTGACCATGCCGAATACACCACCGAGGTAGGCCGTCGAACAGTCAGCCGACAGCGCGATGGAGTTGACCTTGCCGTTGACGTTGGGGTCCCAGTCCGACACCGCGCCGGTGGAGGCGTCGAACGAGAAGGCGTTGTTGCGGGTGTAGGTCGTGCCGCCCTGCTTGATCTGACTGAAACCACCGACGGCGTACATCATGTTGCCGCACGGGACGAGTTGCCGGATCTGACTGGCGTCCTGCGCGGTGGGTCCGGCCGGCGGAAGCAGGCTGGGGGTCCACGAGGCGGGGGTCGACGAGATCGCCTTGATCGCCGGTGGGGCAACCACCGCGGCCCCGGCGGTCGTCGCGCCGACCGGCGGAAGGACCACGAGGGCGAGCGCCGCCAAGGCGGGCAAGGCAACGCTGACACGACTGAACTTCAAGGAACTGCCCCCATCTCGAGGCCGCGCGAGCACGCGACCGCCCCATGTCAAGAAAGCACAGCTTCGCAACATACCGTGGCGTACCGGACATGCAACTCCGGGGTGCAGACGGCGTATCGTACGTCACTCGGCAGGCAAAGTCAGGACAACGGAATATCTCCCGATTGTCCCAGCACCAGGCTGTTGACATTGCGGACGTACCACGTGCCGTTCGAGGGCCGCCAGACCGCGATGTCGGCCTTGCCGTCGCCGGTGAAGTCGCCAGCCACCGGGATGTCGCCGGACATCCCCCACTGGATCGGGCTGGCGCCCCGGACGTACCACGTGCCGTTCGAGGGCCGCCATACCGCGATGTCCGCCCGCCCGTCGCCGGTGAAATCCGCGCTGAGCGGACGGTCTCCGGCTTGGCCGAAAGCCACCGGTGCCAACCCACGGACGTACCAGCCGCCGTTGGAGGGCCGCCAGATCGTGAAGTCGGCCCGGCCGTCTCCGGTGAAGTCGCCAGTGACAGGGACGTCGCTGGACACGCCGAACGCGACGCCGGCCTGGCCGCGCACGTTCCAGGTGCCGTTCGACGGACGCCAGACGGCGATGTCGAACCGGCCGTCGCCGTTGTAGTCCGCAGCCACGGTCCGGTCGGCCGAGTTGCCGTAGGCCACCGTGGTCATGTTCTTGACGAACCACTGGCCGGTGGAGGGCCGGAAGATGGCCAGGTCGGACTTGCCGTCGCCGGTGAAGTCACCGGCCTGCGGCCGGTCGCCGGACTGGCCGTAGGCGGTTGGCGCGTTGCCCTCCCCGACCCACATGCCGGTGGAGGGCCGCCAAACCGCTCGATCGGCCTTGCCGTCGCCGTTGAAGTCGGCGTGCGGCTTGGTCTTGTACGGCAGGAAGCAGATGCCAGCGTGCCCGAACGCGCCACCACAGTCGTTGGTGTTGTTGAGGTTGTCGCTCGCGATCCACAGGCCGCGCGAGGTCACCACCATGTCGTCGGCGCCCAGACCGCGGCCCCGGGTCGGGTTGTAGCTGACCGCACCGCTGGCCGGGGCCAGCCCGACCATGCCCGGTGCGTCGACCGCGCCGGCACCGGCCTGATCGCAGCCGACCGAGTTGCTCGCCCACCGCTCGTGGCCTCCGAAGTACGCCGTGCTGCTGTCGGCCGCCGTGGCGTACAACGAGTCGCACCCGGTGTAGTTGACCCACAGATGACTGACCGGTCCGGCGATCGTGGGGAACGCCGCCGCGACGTCGCACAGCCCGGCACGTGGGCTCGTGGTCGTGAACCCAGGTCCGCTGGCGGGCTTGTAGCCCGTCGTCGCGATATAGATCTTGCTGCCGTCGGGCGCGAAGGACGCGTCCTGCAGCCAGAACGGCTCGGCGGCGGCGCAGTTCTGGTTGAACTCGGTGGAGTACCACGGGTGCACGACGGTGTTGGTGGCGTTGAGGCTGAGCATGAAGATCTGCCGACGGGCCAGGCCACCGACCGAGGTGAAGACGCCCATGGCCAGCAACCGATTCCGGGCCGGGTTGAGCGCGAAGTTGTAGACCCGGGTCGGATTCGGCTGCGCGGGATTGCCGTTCTGGTCGTTGTAGGAGTACGTACCGGAAATGTGCAGGTTGACGTAGCCGTCGTCGGCGCCGGTGCCGAGGTTCAGGCTGGCGAGGTAGCCCCGGGCCGATCCGTTGATGGAGGTGAAATAGCCACCGGCCAGCAGGTGCGCCCCTGAGACCAGCAGCGCGGACACCTGCCCGTTGGCCGTCCCCGAGAAGCCGGCATTCGCTGCGCCGGTGGACGTGTTGACCGACACGATGTTCTTGGCCGTCGTTCCGCCGGCGTGGGTGAAGGCACCGCCGAGATAGGCCGTCGCACAGTTGGACGTCAGCGCGACCGAGTTGACCCTGCCGTTGACGTTGGGATTCCAGCCGGACAACGCACCGGTCGCCGCGTTGAACGCGAAAGCGTTGTTGCGGGCGTACGTGACCCCGCCCTGCCGGATCGCGGTGAACGTGCCGACGGCGTACATCATGCTGCCGCACGGGACGAGTTGGCGGACCTGCTCGACCGAGCCGTCGGTTCCACTCGTGGCCAGGCTCGGCGTCCAGACCACGGGAGCCCGTGAGGGCGGTCCGGCGGCCAAAGCGGCGGGCGGAGCGGTCGCCAGCAGCAGCGCGGTGACGAGGCCGACGGCCAGCCCGACGTGTCGCACCTTCATGTGATTGTCCTGTCCGCATGCGCAGCGCACCCTGCGCCCGGCTTTGTCCCCAGGTGGGATGCAGGAAAGATACCGCCCTCACGCTCGGGCACAAGACCCCGAAGCGGAGCGCCTCGCTTGCGTATCCGGCGCGATCCGATGACCCTGCATGCATGACCCCCGCAGATTCGAGTCCAGACGACTTCCCCGTGTCCGGCGTCGACCACGTCCGGTTCGTGGTCGGCAATGCCAAGCAGGCAGCGCACTACTACTCCACGGCGTTCGGAATGCAGGTCACCGCCTACCGCGGGCCTGAGACCGGGCAGCGCGACCAGGCGGAGTACGTCGTGGAGTCCGGCGGCGCCCGCTTCGTGCTCACCGGCGCGACGCACGCCGACACCGACCTCGGCCGGCACGTCGCTGCCCACGGCGACGGCGTGCTCGACATCGCGCTGGCCGTTCCCGACGCTACCCACGCCTACGAACTGGCCGTGGCTCGCGGCGCGCGCGGCATCACCGAGCCGGCGGTCGAGGAGGACGACGGCGGCAAGATCGTGACCGCCTGCATCGCGACGTACGGCGAGACGCGGCACAGCCTGATCGAGCGGACCAACTACAGCGGCGTCTTCCGGCCGGGTTTCGTCACCCGCGAGCCCATGGTCGCGCGCCCGGCCAAACGCTTCTTCCAGGCGATCGACCACTGCGTCGGCAACGTCGAGCTCGGCCAGATGGATGACTGGGTGCGCTTCTACAACAACGTGATGGGCTTCACCAACATGAAGGAGTTCGTCGGCGACGACATCGCCACCGAGTACTCCGCACTGATGAGCAAGGTCGTCGCGGACGGCACCCGCAAGGTGAAGTTTCCGCTCAACGAGCCGGCGCTCGGCAAGCGCAAGTCCCAGATCGATGAGTACCTCGAGTTCTACGGCGGCCCTGGCGTGCAGCACATCGCCCTGGCGACCGGCGACATCGTCGGGTCCGTACGCGCGATGCGCGAGATGGGCGTGGACTTCCTGGCGACCCCGGACACCTACTACGAAAAGCTCGGTGAGTGGGTCGGCGAGACCCGGGTTCCGCTGGACACGCTGCAGGAGCTGAAGATCCTGGCCGACCGGGACGAGGACGGCTACCTCCTGCAGATCTTCACCAAGCCGGTACAGGACCGACCGACCGTCTTCTTCGAGCTGATCGAGCGGCACGGGTCGCTGGGCTTCGGCAAGGGCAACTTCAAGGCCCTGTTCGAGGCCATCGAGCGCGAGCAGGAACTGCGCGGCAACCTCTGACCACGAGGGACTGAGGCTCGGGGCGGCCCGCTCATCGGGTGCGGCATGATCGGGACATGAGCCAGCCACCCCAGGACTCTGACTACTTCACCCCGCCACCCCAGGTGCGGCCCTACGGCGCCCCCATCGGCACCCCGATGCCCCCTGCCCCCGGTGCGACGACTGCCGAGCCCGGCCCGGGCCAGCCGCGACTCGCCACGCCGGGGCGGCGGCTGCTGGCCCGCGCCTTCGACAGCCTGGCGGTCTCGCTGATCGCCCTGCCGTTCAT
>JBAVXU010000275.1:0-37371 GCA_049698415.1 Mycobacteriales bacterium | reverse complement strand
AATCTCTCCCTGCGCGCGGAGGCGATCGCGCAACTCCACCAGCATCGCCTCGGACCGCATCGCCGAGATGCCGAGCCGGTCACGACGGGCCGCCGCGGCGTAGCCGACGGCGCCCACGAGGGCGATCACTATCAGAGACGGCACATCAAGCAGCGCCAGCCGGTTGAACCACGCGTCGATGATGATCACCGCAAGCACCAGGGCGACGAGCCGGCGCATGAAATTACGCTGCAGCATCAGCCCCGCAGCTACCAGTGGGCCGAGCAGGAGGGCGAATGGTGACAACCGCGCGGCGTATAGGCGAGCGGCCCCGATCACCAGCGTCACGGCGCAGAGCAGGGCGAACGTGCCGCGGGGTCGGGCAAGGTGGTATCGGACGCTCTGTACCGGCCGGAGTGTCCGCACCGGGTAGACCCTAGTGACACCGAGCCGGTACGGGTTACCCCGCGGCCCATCGGTTCTCGGCGGTGCCCCCGATAATCCCTGGTGCCTGTCGGTGCGGCCCGGTAGACAACAGGCATGGTTGTTCACCCCGAGATGCCCCTCCGGCCGATCACCATCGACGAGTTGCCTGCCTTGGTGGTGATGGTCGAATCGGTGTTTTTGTCCGATTCCCATGAGGACGGACTCGACATCGAGCGCGACATCTTCGAGCCCGATCGCAGCCTCGCCGTCTTCGACGGTGACGAACCCGTCGCGAGTGCTGGCGCGTACTCCAAGTTGCTGACCGTCCCCGGCGGCCCGATCCCGATCGCGGCTGTGACCGCGGTGGCCGTTGCCCCCACGCATCGGCGCCGGGGTCTGCTCACCCGGATGATGCGCCATCAGCTGGACGAGATCCATGAGCAGGGTGGCGAGTCGGTGGCCGCACTCTGGGCCTCCGAGGCCGGGATCTACTCACGGTTCGGCTACGGCATGGCCAACCGCAACGCACAGTTGCGCGTGTCGACCGCCGAGTCGGCCCTACGGCGTGATGTTGATCGGGGCACCGGGCGGCTGCGGCAGTTCTCAGCGCATGACGGCCTGCCCGCCATGGCGGCGATCCACGAGGAGGCCCGAAGCCGGCAGGTGGGCTACCTCGACCGCACCAAGCCGTGGTGGGACCGCCGGCTCTTCGACCCCGAGCGCAGGCGCGAGGGGGCCAGCGCACTGCGCTGCGTCGTGCACTCCGACGAGACCGGCAACCCCGACGGCTACTCCCTTTTCAGCGTGAAGTCGAGCTGGACCACCGGCTCCCCCGGTGGGAGCGCGACGATCCGCGACCTTGTCGCCACCACTCCTCAGGCCTATGCCGCCGTCTGGGGGTTCCTGCTCGAGCTCGACCTGGTCAGGCACGTCGAATGGGAACGCGCGGCCGCCGACGAGCCGTTGATCTATCTCGTCGACAACCCCCGAGGGGTGCGGCAGGAGGTGTCGGACGCGCTGTGGGTACGCCTGATCGACGTCGACCGAGCCATGAGCGCCCGGCGCTATTCCACGCCGGTCGACGTCGTGCTCGAGGTGTCCGATGAGTTCTGCCCGTGGAACACCGGCCGCTACCGCCTCACCGGTGGACCTGACTCGGCCGACTGCCCCCGCACGGACGACCCGGCCGAGTTGACGATGTCGAGCACGACGCTGGCTGCCGCGTACCTCGGCGGCGTCACACTCGCCTCGCTCGCCGCCGGCGGTCTGGTGACCGAGCATCGCCGTGGCGCCCTCGCCGCCGCATCGGCAGCGCTGGGCGGCGCACGACAGCCGTCATGTCCGGAGGTCTTCTAGGGGGCCGAGGCCTGACAGTAGGTACACCAGAACAGGTTGCGCCCGGCCAGCACGGTGGTCGCGATGGGTGTGTGGCACACCCGGCACGGCTCCCCGGCGCGGCGATAGACGTAGTGCGCGTCCTCGCGGCTGACCCGCCGGCCGGGGCGAGACCGATCCTGCGGGAGCGTCGTGACGATCCGTCCCGTACGCACCCCGTGGCGCATGAGTTCGACCAGATCGGTCCACATCGCGAGCCAGACCGCCTCGGACAGATCCCGGCCGGGCCGGAACGGGTCGATGCGATGGCGGTAGAGAAGCTCCGCGCGGTAGACGTTGCCGATCCCGGCCACCACCGCCTGATCCATCAGCAACTGGCCGATCGGAGCCCGGCTGCGCCTCAGCCTGGCCCACCCGCGGCCGGGATCGGCGCCCCGGCGCAACGGATCCGGCCCCAGCCGAGCGATGATCGCGGCCCGCTCGGCCGGTGTCAGCACCTCACAGGCCATTGGCCCCCGGAGGTCCAGCCACGCATCGCGGCCGACCAGGCGCAGTCGCAGTGCGCCGCGTGCCGCCGGTGGGGCGCCCACACCGGCCAGGAAAGAACCGATCAGACCCAGATGCACATGCAGCCACCCCGCTCCCTCGTAACGGTGGAACAGATGCTTGCCGTAGGCCTCGGTGCGTTGCAGCACTCGGCCGTCGATCAGTGCCGCACCCGCGGCGAACCGGCCCTGCGGGCTCGACGCTGAGATCACCTGGCCGCCGAGCAGTCGCTTGTGATCGCGCGCGAGGCGGTGGATCGTGTGCCCCTCAGGCACGATGGACCGCAGTCTTGAGGCGTTCGAGACCCGATGAGGTGATGGACATGTCGGAGGCGAAGCGGCGACCGGCCGAGCACGGACCCGACGTCGAGCGAGGGTTGCGCGGGCTGGTCGGTGCCGGCTCGTCGCAACTCGGGGTCTCCCGCGCCATGCGGGCCCGCGATGCCTCGCGGCCCACGTCTGCCGACGAGGCCGCGGCGCAGGACGCGGTGCGGTTGGTCCGCCGCAACTACACGCCGCCGTCGCCGATGGTGATGCCCAAAGCGGCGCCGTCGGCACCGGTCGCGCGACCGGAAGGTCCGCCCGAGGAATCCGGCACCACGTGAGAGCGCTCGTAGGCCGCTAACTGGGCGATCCGGCGAGCATGCCGCTCATCACCGCTGAACTCCGTGGTCAGGAACGCCTCGACGATGGCCAGCGCATCCTCGGCGGAGTGCATCCGGGCGCCGAGCCCGACCACGTTGGCATCGTTGTGCTGCCGGGCGAGGGTGGCGGTTTCGATGCTCCACGCCAGCGCGGCTCGCGCACCGGGCACCTTGTTCGCAGCGATCTGCTCACCGTTGCCCGATCCGCCTAAGACGACACCGAGGCTGCCCGGGTCGGCGACGACTCGGGTGGCTGCGGCGAGGCAGAACGGAGGGTAGTCATCCTGGGCGTCGTAGGAGTGCGCACCCACATCCTGCACGTCGTATCCACGCTCTCCCAGCGTCGCGACGAGGTGTTGCTTCAACTCGAAGCCGGCATGGTCCGAACCCACATACACCCGCATGCCGTGCATCCTCTCAGGTGCCACCGTGGTGTGATCGACGGATGCGCAGGTCCTCCGCGGTGCCCATTGCCGGCGCACTCATACTCCTGGTCGCGCTGACCGTCGGCGTACTCGAACCCGGCGCCGTCCGCACGGTCGACTGGCAGGCGCACCTGTGGATCGATGGGCATCTGCAGGGCGACCTGGCCCGAGGCATTTCGATGGTCCCTGCGTGGCTCGGCCAACGAGGTGTGGTGGTCGTGCCCCTGCTGGCGTTCGCGCTGCTGACCGCGATGCGGCAACGCAGCCTGCGGCCGGTCCTGGTGACCCTGGCCGCCTTGGCCGGTATCGCCGTCGTCGTGTTGCTGTTCAAGGTCGGCGTCGGCCGGACCGCGCCGGCCGTGGGCCGCGATGCCGTCCGGGCCGGAGGGCTGTCCTACCCCTCCGGTCACGCGGTCAACGCGCTGGTCTGCTGGGCGCTGGTGCTGGAGTTCGCGGCCGTCCTCGGCCCGCGCGCAGCCAAAGCCCTGCCGCCGCGGCGGCGGCGGATCATCACCGGCGCGATCGCACTGGGCGCGGGCGTCGGCATGACGACCCTGGACTACCACTGGGTCAGTGACACCGTCGCCGGCTGGCTGGTGGGCGGGCTGATCCTCACCGCTGTGCTGGCGCTCGGCCCCGTGCGGGCGGGTGCGCCGTCGATCAGCCCGTCAGCTCGGCCAGAACCAAGCCGGCCCTCGCCTTCGGCGTGAACCACGTGCTCTTGCGGGGCATCTTGAGCCGCTCGAGGTTCACTGAGAGGAAGTCTTCGACCGAGACCGGAGAGATCAGAATCGCCGCCTCCGCGCGGCCCGCGTCGACCTCGGCGGTCAGCCATTCGGCGGGATAGTCACCGCCGACGTACTTGATGATCCGATCATGTGGGCGCAGGTCGAGGATGTCGCCGAGTATGACGCGCTCGACGACGCTGTGGTCGAGCCGGTCGACGACCGATCCGCCGGTGACGGCAGGCAGCGTCACGGCGTAGGCCCGCCCATGTTCGAGATAGACGGCAACGGTGCCCGGCAGCACCGGCACGGTCACCTCGCCCTCCCACGGCTCGACGTCGGCGCCGGCAGCAGTCAGCCGCTGGAGGAACTCGTCGGCCGACATGCCGAGGCGCTCCACCAGCCGGTTGTACGGACGGATGTGCGCCGAGCCCGGAGTCGTCACCAGTGCCAGGAACCGGGGCAGCCCGGCCTGCTGGGCCGCAAGCGTGCGGTGGTTGCCGTCGGCCACGATCAACTCACCGGCCCCGACCAGTTGCAGAAGTCGATCGCGCTGCTCACCGGCTGACAGCAACCACAGGTCGTGCTCCTGCCCGTGCTGGTCGGTGTCGTGCACCGCCGGGTCACCCAGCGAGGTGACGAGTTCGGCCAGCAGGTCCTCGAGATCGGCGGCATCGGTGGCCTGGACGAGGAGCACGGGGCTGAGCAGGTGGTGCAGGGAGCGGATGAGGGCGACGCGTTCACCGACGGTCTCGGCATTGACGTCCTCGTTGCGGATCACCAGCCCGGGCTCGTCCGCCGCGGAGGAGATCTGGTCGGTGTCGACCATCAGGAGCACGCCGTAGGTCGTGCCCGCCTCGGAGGTGATGCGGTACGGCGCGACGACGTCGCCGGTCCGGCTGAAGTGGCCCTCGGATTGCAGCCGCCGCAGTTGCTCCGCGGCCTTGGGCAGCGCCTCGGCGAAGCCGAGCTCGGCGGCCACCGCTTCGGGCGTGCACTGCGGCATCTCGACACCGAGCACCGAGTTGGGGTGGCGGGCGATCGCAGCCTCCACCTCGGTCTCGGACGCGAACTCGTCGTAGTTCTGTGCGCCGGTCTCTCCGCTGGAGATCCAGGCGACGTCGATCGGGTGCGCGATGGTGTCTGACATGGGCAGAAATCTACCGGTAGGCGATCGTTGTGGCGCGCCGGTGCCGCGGCTAGGGACGGAACGCGACGACGGCCCGCTGTGCCACACCGCGGGTGAACACGTAGTCCATCGCCCCCGCCGCGGCTGCGCCGGCCACCGGGATCAGCCGGGCCGCGCCCTCCCCGCCGACGCGGGTGAGCAGTTTGACCCCGACGCGGCGCAGTGCACGCCGCTTGATCGCGGACGCGAGCCCGCGCGGTGCACCGACACCGAGCGCGGCCAGGGACGTGCCACCCACACCGACCAGGCAGCCGGCCACCCTGGCCTCGGTCTCGGGAGAGTCCGGGTCGTGGCCGTAGACCAGGGCGATGCAATAGGCCAGCCGCGCCTGGATGACCCCGCCGGCGAACAGCGACAGTGGCAACGCGATGACGAGGGTGAACAGCCCGCCGATTCCTGAGATCGCACCCTGCAGCGCTCCTTGACTGCAGTGCAGGGCGACCAGCCGTTCGATCGTGCGTTCCTTGGTGTCGTACGGGTGCGCCGCGCGGATGTCACCGACCACTCGCTCCGGGGAGTGGAAGCGGCCGATGCCCCTGCGACCGTGCCGCAGCACGTTGGCACCGATCTCGTCGGCACCCGTCGGAGCATCGTGCTGATCAGTGCGGCCCACGGCGGTGTCACTCATGAACCCGGACCTGCCCGGTGGGCCGGCCGGTCAACCACTGCCGCGCGGCTAACGCTGGACCGACTTGATCTCACAGAACTCCTCGAGGCCGAAGCGGCCGAGTTCGCGGCCGGTGCCGGACTGCTTGTAGCCGCCGAAGGGCGCCAGCGGGTTGAACCGCGCACCGTTGATGTCGACCTGCCCCGTCCGCATCCGGCGGGCGAACGCCAGAGCCCGGTCGGGATCTGCCGACCAGACCCCGCCCGCCAGTCCGTAGATCGTGCCGTTGGCGATCCGCAGGGCGTCATCGGTGTCGGAGTACGGCAGCACGCACAGCACCGGACCGAAGATCTCCTCCTGCGCGACCCTCATCTCCGGCCGCACCGCGCCAAAGACCGTCGGCTGGACGAAGAAGCCGGTGTCGAGCCCGTCGGGCGGCTCCGCCCCGCCGGTGGCCAGAAGCGCGCCCTCGGAAACGCCGGCCTCGATGTAGCCGCGGACCCGGTCGCGCTGGTCCGCCGACGCCAACGGACCGAGCCGGGTGGTCTCGTCGAAGGGGTTGCCCAGGGTGTACTTCGCCGCCGCCTGAGCGGCCGCCTCCACCACCTCGTCGTGCCGTTCCGCCGGCACCAGCAGCCGGGTCCATGCCGTGCAGGTCTGCCCGGAGTTGAGCAGCGCGTTGCCGACCCCCACCTTGACCGCTGCGGTGAAGTCGGCGTCGGGCAGCAGCACATTGGCGGACTTGCCCCCGAGTTCGAGCGTGACCCGCTTCACGGTGCCGGCCGCGACCGCCGCGACCCGCTTGCCCGCCGCGACCGACCCGGTGAACGACACCATATCGACGTCGGGGTGGGCGGCGATCGCCTCGCCGACCACCGGCCCGTAGCCGGTGACGATGTTCAGCACACCGGCAGGCAGGCCGACCTCGTCGCAGATCTCGGCGAGGAGGAACGCGGTCATCGGGGCGACCTCGCTCGGCTTGAGCACGATCGTGCATCCCGCCGCCAGCGCCGGCGCGACCTTGGCGACCGCCTGGTGCAGCGGGTAGTTCCACGGCGTGATGGCGCCGACGACGCCCACCGGTTCGCGCACCACCAGGGAGTTGTCGATCTCCTCCTCGAAGGCGAAGTCGCGCAGCAGTTCGGCGAACGCAGCGAGAACCGTTGCCGGTAGGCCCGTCTGCACCTTGGCCGCCACCTTGAGCGGTGCACCCATCTCGGAAGTGATCGAGCGGGCGAAGTCGTCGGTGCGTGCGGTCACGGCCTTGCTCAGGGCGGCGAGGAAGCCCGCCCGGTCCTCCGCCGACGTCGCGGCCCACGGTTCGAAGGCGGCCCGCGCCGCGGCCACGGCCCGGTCGACGTCGGCGGCGTTGCCCTGGGGCACGCTGCCCAGCACCTGCTCGGTCGTCGGGTCGATGACCTCGATCACGCCGTCGCCGCCCGGAGGCACCCAGGAGCCTCCGATGTAGAACGATTCCCTGCTGTGCACGTCGACGTCCCCTCAGATGAGTACGGGCGCCTGCTGGCGGCCCCGCTTGAGCTCGAAGAATCCAGGTGTACTGACCACGGTGGCCACACCGTCCCAGAGCCGGCCTGCCGCCTCGCCCCGAGGTGTCGGGCTGACGACCGGGCCGAAGATCGAGTAACCGTCGAAGGAGATGACCGGGGTGCCGACGTCGTCGCCGACCAGGGCCATCGCAGCCGAGTGTGACGCGCGTACCTCGTCGTCGAGATCGGCGGAGTCCATCGCATCGGCGAGTTCGGGCGGCAGGTCCGCCGCGGCCAGGGCCGCCTCGATCATGTCGCGGCCCAGCCCCGCCTGTTCCAAGTGGATCCGGGTGCCCATGGCGGTGTAGAGCGCAAGCACGCTGTCGTCGCCGGCCTTGGCGCGGGCCGCCGCGAGCACGCGTACCGGGCCCCAGTAGGACGCCAGCTTGTCCTGGTCCATCCCCTCTTTGCCGGCGTTGAGCACCGCCAGTGACATCACATGCCAGCGCGGGTCGAGGTGTCGTACGGTCGCCGCCTCGAGCAACCAGCGCGAGGTCAGCCAGGCCCATGGGCAAACCGGATCGAACCAGAAATCCACCGTCGTGTGCTCAGCCACGCGGGCATCCCTCCGTTGCGCCTCTGCCGTGTGACACGATCGTACGATTCGCGTCCGGACCCGAAGGAGCACCACCCCATGCCTGGCAGCAACCTCACCCGCGACGAGAACACCGCGAGGGCGAGCCTGCTGGCCGTATCCGACTACGACATCCACCTCGATGTCACAGACGGCGGAGGCAAACCCGGTGAGCGCACGTTCCACTCGGTGAGCCGGGTCTCCTTCACCTGTTCGCAACCCGGCGCGGAGACCTTCCTCGACGTGGTCGCAGAGACGATCCGCTCGGCCACCCTCAACGGCGAGCCGATCGACACGAGCGACTACGACCCCGAGCAGGGCATCAAGCTGTCAGGGCTGACCGCGGACAACGTGGTCGTCGTCGATGCCGACCTGCGCTACATGAACACCGGCGAGGGTCTGCACCGCTTCGCCGACCCGGTCGACGGCGAGGTCTATCTCTATTCGCAGTTCGAGACGACCGACGCCCATCGTGTCTACGCATGCTTCGACCAGGCCAACCTCAAGGCGGCGTTCGCCTTCCACGTCACGGTGCCTGAGCACTGGCAGGTGTTGTCCAACTCGGTCGCCGCGACGACCGACGACAGTGCGGCCGGCGGCGCCAAGACCGTCCACTTCGAACAGACCGTGCGGATGTCGCCGTACATCACCGCCATCGTTGCCGGCCCCTATCACGGCGTGCGCTCCGAGCACGACGGCATTCCGATGGGGATCTTCTGCCGGCAGTCACTCGCCCGCCACCTCGATCCCGACGACATCTTCGAGGTCACGCGACAGGGACTGGACTTCTATCACCGCGAGTTCGCCTACCGGTATCCGTTCGGCAAGTACGACCAGGTGTTCGTGCCGGAGTTCAATGCCGGCGCGATGGAGAACGCCGGTTGCGTGACGTTCACCGAGGAGTACATCTTCCGCAGCAAGGTGACCCGCTTCGCCTACGAGAGCCGGGCCAACACGATCCTGCACGAGATGGCGCACATGTGGTTCGGCGACCTCGTGACCATGGAGTGGTGGGACGACCTGTGGCTCAACGAGTCCTTCGCCGAGTGGGCGGCGCACTTCTCCGCTGTGGCGGCCACCCGCTACGACGAGGCATGGACGACCTTCTGCACCGGTCGCAAGGCGTGGGGATACCGCCAGGACCAACTCTCGTCCACCCACCCCATCTCCTGCGACATCCCCGACATCCAGGCGGTGGAGGTCAACTTCGACGGCATCACCTACGCCAAGGGCGCCAGCGTCCTCAAGCAACTCGTCGCCTACGTCGGCACCGAGGAGTTCTTCACCGGGCTGCGTTCGTACTTCCAGGCACACGCCTACGGCAACACGACGCTGGCCGACCTGCTCGCCGCGCTCGAGGGCGCCTCCGGTCGTGACCTCAAGGCGTGGTCGGCCGAGTGGCTCCAGACCGCCGGGGTCAACACGTTGCGGCCCGCCTTCGAGATCGACGAACAAGGCGCGTTCTCGGCCTTCGCTGTGCTGCAGGAGGCGCCCGACGGCTACCCCACCCTCCGCTCGCACCGCCTCGCCATCGGCCTGTACGACCTTGCGGACGGCACGCTGGTTCGCCGCCGCCGGATCGAGACCGACGTGGTCGGCGCCAAGACCGAGGTGAGCGAGCTGATCGGCGAGCGCCAGCCCGACGTGGTGCTGATCAACGACGACGACCTGTCCTACGCCAAGATCCGCCTCGACGACCGCTCCTTGCAGACCGTGACCGGGCACATCGGAGAGTTCACCGACTCGCTGCCCAGGGCGCTGTGCTGGGCGGCGGCCTGGGACATGACCCGCGATGCGGAGCTCGCCACCCGTGACTACTTGAAGCTGGTCCTGGGCGGCATCGGCGGTGAGTCGGGTATCGGCGTGGTGCAGGTGCTGCTACGACAGCTCAGCCTGTCGCTGACGCTGTACTCCGACCCGGCATGGTTGCCGCAGGGCTTCGAAGCGCTGGCCGCCGCAGCCTACGACCACCTCCAGCAGGCCGAGCCGGGCAGCGACCACCAGCTCATCTGGGCGCGCACCCTGGCCACGTCGGCTCGCCGCGACGACCACGTGGCCGTGCTCCGCGGGCTTCTCGACGGCAGCACCGGCTTCCCGGGGCTGGCGGTCGACACCGAGCTGCGCTGGCACGTGCTGCAATGCCTGGTCGGCATCGGCGCCGCCGGCGACGACGAGATCGAGGCCGAACTGCAGCGCGACCCCACCGATGCCGGTCAGCGCGAGGCCTGGACGGCGCGGGCCCTGCGGCCCACCGCCGAGGCCAAGGAGCAGGCCTGGACGATGGCGACCGAGGACGACGATCTGCCCAACCAGACCAGCCTGTCGCTGATCAGCGGTTTCTCACACCGCGATCAGCACGCCCTGCTGCAGCCGTACGTGCAGCGGTATTTCGACGTGGTCGCCAACATCTGGCAGCGGCGGACCAGCGAGGTGGCTCAGAACGTCGCGGTCGGCCTCTACCCCGCTTGGGCGGTCTCGACGGAGACCGTGCGAGCCACTGAGGAGTTCCTGGCCCGGCCAGATCTGCCGCCTGCGCTGCACCGCTTGGTGAGCGAGGGCCGCGACGGTGTCCTGCGGGCGCTGCGGGCCCGCGACCGCGACGCCGCCAGTCGCTAGCCCGATCCTGTTTGGCTGATCCGGCCGGTCGGGGATGGGGCTCCCTCAGGAGCGGCCCTGATCGGCCAGCATGCGCAGGCCGGTGACGACTCCGCCGGCCAGGTCGCCGACCTCGAACGCCGCAGTCATCGACAACACGGCGAGGGCGCAGAGTCGATCGGGCAGCCGTCGACGGGCGTAGGCGCCTGTGACGATTTCGACCACCCGCTGGTTGGGTGACACCGCGATCAGGATCGCCGAATCGGCGCGCTCGCCGAGATGCTTGTGCAGCAACTCGGCGGCCTGCCTGGTGGGCTCGTCGAGATCGCCGACGTAGACGCTGAACGTCAGGCCCGTCTCGCGGTCGGCTGCCGAGAGCGCCTGGTCGATCCGCCACAACTGGCGAGGGGCGAAGGGCTCGATCACCCGCGCGGCCGGGTCGAGCGGGGCGCTGCTGGCGACGTGGTTACCAGGTGCCACGAGCACCCCCGGGATCGAGCTGGACAACCGGAGTGCCCGCGCCCGGCGCGGCGGTGATCGCCTTGGGAGCCTCATGATGGGCGGCCTCGTCGGGAGAGGCTTCGGCGAGATACCAGACCGGGGTGAACGTGAACGGACGACCGGGGCGGTAGCGCGGTGCGGTGCGCGCATTGGCCGCGTAGACCGCGCTGGCGACGACGAAGATCACCAGGATCGGGATGCCGGCGAACACCGAAAGCGTCTCTCCGATGGTCACAGCGAATCCCTGCCGAGATGAGAGTGGATCACGCGGTCACGGTATCCGACGCGGTGCCGCTGGCGGCTGCAGGGGCACCGACCCCACGCAGCACGTCGATCAGCCTGCCCACCCGAGGATCCCGCCGGAATTCCTCGAGCGTGACGACATTGCCGCCGTCGTCTGCCAGTGGGAGGCGCCAGTTGGGGTACTCGTCGCGGGTGCCGGGCAGGTTGGGTTGGCGCATATCGGCGACCGCGTCACCGAGCGCCGCCACCACCAGGACCGATGGCGCCGCGACGAGCAACCGGTGCAACGCGAGGGTGACGTCGCCGAGATCGCTCGGGTCGCCGGACAGCAATGACTGTTCGACGAGCATGTCGATCAGCCGGGTCCGATCCGCAGCCGCGCGGGCGCGTTCCTGCTCCACCGGGACGTCGAGCTGACCCAGCTCGGCCCGCACCCGGACGGCATCGCCGGTGAACCATCCGGCCACGGTGGGCAGGTCGTGGGTGGTCACCGACGCGATCGCATCCGTGCGCCACCGCTGCGGCGGCAGGAAGGCTCCGCCACCACCCTCGCGCTTGAACCACGCCACGTCACAGCCCAGGATTCCGGCCGCGGACAAGGCCTCGACGACGCGCGGCTCGACCGTGCCCAGGTCCTCGCCGATCACCACGGCACCGGTACGAGCGGCTTCCTCGGCCAGGACGCGTGCCAACGCCTGCCAGTCGTAGCTCACGTACGCCCCTCGGGTGGCCGGTTGCCCCTCGGGAATCCACCACAACCGGAACAGGCCCATCACATGGTCGATACGGATGCCCCCCGCGTGCCGCAGGACCGAGCGCACCATCTCGCGGAAGGGCTGGTAGTCAACCGCCGCGAGCCGGGCCGGGTGCCACGGTGGCAGCTGCCAGTCCTGGCCGAGTTGGTTGAAAAGGTCCGCCGGGCAGCCCACCGTCGCGGACGGCACCAGGACATCCTGCAACGCCCACGCATCGGCCCCGCCCGGATCCACCCCGACCGCCAGGTCGTGCACGATGCCGACCGGCATGCCGGCCTCGGCGGCGGCAGCCGACGCGGTGGCGAGTTGGGCGTCGCACAGCAGTTGCAGCCAGGTGTGGAACGAGATCCGGTCGGAGCGGGCCTGCCGGATTCGCTCGACCTCCGGTCCGGTCGGGTCACGAAACGGCGGCGGCCAGGTGCGCCAGTCGGGGCCGTGCTCCTCGGCCAGCACGCAGAACACGGCAAAGTCGTCGAGCCCCGCGCCCTGATCGGTGCGAAACTCCTCGAGTTCACGATGGTCGGCGTACGGCCAGAGCAGCTCCAGCGCCGCCAGCTTCGCCGTCCACACGGCGTCACGGTCGATCAGGTCGGGCGCGGGCGGCCTGAGTGCCTCGACCCGGGATCGGGTCGCCGCGTCACAGCGGGCGTACTCCGCAAGGTCGGCGATCCGGAGGTACAGCGGGGAGCGGAAACGGCGGCTGGAGGGAAAGTACGGGGAGTTCTCCAGCGGCAGGGTGGGCGTCATCGCGTGCAGCGGATTGCACAGCACCAGCCCGGCACCGCCACCGGCGGCCGAGCCCGACCAGCGGACGATGTCGGCCAGATCGTGGTAGTCGCCGATCCCCCACGAGCCGGCGCTGCGCACGTTGTACAGCTGGACCATCCAGCCCCAACTGCGGCGCTGCGGCGGTGGAATCCGGGCAACGTGCGTCGACGTCCGATCCGTCCGGTGGCGCACCTGGTCGAGTGCAGCCGTCACCGCGGCGGGCGAGCCCGCCTCGACACCCAGGGCGCGGAGCACGGCGACGACGGTCTGTCCGTCGACGTGCGCCGTCCGGTCCAAGGAGTCCTGATAGGAGCATGCGACGCCGTATGCGCTGGCCAACTCGACGAGTAGCGGATCCGCGCGGTCGCTCACCACATCTCCGGATGCCGGTGCTGCCAGGGACGGGCCGACTCCAGCTGCGCGGACAACGACAGCAGGGTCACCTCGTCGGCCGGCCGGCCCACCAGCATCACGCCGATCGGCAGGCCGCCCTGCGTCCAGAACAGCGGCACGCTGACGGCGGGCTGGCCGGTCATGTTGTAGACGGCGGTGTAGGGGGTGTAGCGCGTCTGCGCCTCGAAGTCGGCTGCCGGGTCGGAGTCGTCCCGCAAGGCACCGACCAGGGCGGGTGGTTGGGCCAGGGTCGGAGTCAGGACGGCGTCGTAGGCCGCGCTCTCACCGATGATCTTGCGAGCCGCCAACTGCAGCGCGCTCAGCGCCGCGGTGTATTCGGTCGCCGAGCAGCCGCGACCGCGTTCCCGGAGCCAGCGGGTCAGTGGCCGCAGCTCGGCCTCGCGGTCCGGATCGACCGGCACTCCAGCCGCCGACACCGACCACACGACCTCGAAAGACGGCCGCAACTCCCCGCCCACCGGCAACGTGATGTCCTCGACGTCGTGGCCGAGCTCTGCGAGCAGCGCGGAGGCCGACTCCCAGGCGGCCAGGCAGTCCGGATGCACCTCGGCACCGGCGACCACCGACTGGGTGTACCTCCCGATCCGCAGCTTCCCCGGGGCGCGCTCGGCCGCGGCCAGGAAGGACTCCCCCGCCGGTAGCGGTGGTGCCCAGTAGGGATCGCCGACCGCGGGCACCGCCAGCGCGTCGAGCAACGCCGCGGCATCGGCCACGCTGCGCGCGATCGGCCCGCTCCATCCGAGGCCGGCGATCTCGCCGTTGACCGGCCCGTTGCTCACCCGGCCGCGAGTGACCTTGACCCCGAACAGGCCGCACACGCTCGACGGGATCCGGATCGACCCACCGCCGTCGCTGCCCTGCGCGAACGGCGTCAGCCCGGCGGCCACCGCCGCGGCCGCCCCGCCGCTGGAGCCGCCCGCCGAACGGTCGAGGTCCCAGGGCGTACGCGCCAGCGGCGCCACCTCCGGCTCGGTGTAGCAGGGCAGCCCGAACTCCGGGGTGTTCGTCTTGCCCAGGCTGATCGTGCCCGCCGCCCGCAGCAACGTGACGACGTTGTCGTCGATCGGCGGCACGAAGTCGGCGTAGCAGACCGAGCCCAGCGTCGTTCGTACGCCCGCCGTGAGGTTGAGGTCCTTCACCGCGACCGGCACCCCATGCAGCGGCGGCAGATGCTCGGCGCCGGCCACCGCATGCTCGGCCGCCTTCGCCTGCTCGAGTGCGGTCTCACCGGTCACGGTGACGAAGGCGCCGACGGTGTCCGAGAGCCGATCGATCCGCTCGAGGTAGTGCCGCACCAACTCGACCGGACTGATCTCGCCCTGCCGGATGGCCGCGGCCTGCTCCAGCGCGGACAGATCATGCAGTTCGGACATGCGTTGCAGGCTAACTGAGCAGCTGGAACGCCATGTCTCAGGCGGTGGCGGACTCGGCGTCGGCGAGATAGGGCACCCAGCGCGGATCGATGCTGCGATGGCCGAGGACCCGCCAGGCCATGCCTTTGGGAACGTGCGGCAGGGCGCCGAGTCGCCAGCCCAACTCGGCCACGGACCGGTCGGCCTTGGCGTGGTTGCAGCGACCGCAGCAGGCCACGACGTTGTCCCAGGTGTGCGTGCCACCCCGGCTGCGCGGGACGACGTGGTCGATGCTGCTGGCGGTCGCTCCGCAATAGACACACCGGCCGGCGTCGCGGGCGAAGACCGCCTTGCGGGTCAGCGGCACCTGGGCGCGGTACGGCACGCGTACGAAGTGGGTCAGCCGGACGACGGCCGGGATGTGCACCGTGCGGGTCGCGCTGTGCATGTCGCCGTCACCGACCTCGACCGCCACCGCCTTGGCACTGAGGACGAGGACCACGGCACGGCGCACCGGCACGACGCACAGGGGCTCGTACGTCGCATTGAGGACGAGCGCCACGACCGACCGGGCCACCTGTCTCACCTCCGACTGGCCATAGTCTTGCCGAAGGATCGCGATTTGGCACGCCTGTCGCACCGAAACCACCCCGATGCGCTACCAAGGAGACGTGATCAACGACCTCGCGGCCATGGCCCCCATGCCGAGCGTGAACACCCTGTTCGCAGGCCGGCCCACCTGCGCCGACGAGGCGGGGACGCTGTGCGCGTTCGTCTACCGCGTGACGGGCCAGGCATGGCTGGCGGACAGCGCCGATTGGCTGATCGCCAAGCCGCTGACGATCCTGCTCATCCTGGCCATCGCCATCGTTGTCCGGCTCGTCGCCCACCGCGCGATCGCCCGGCTCGTCACGTCCACCTCGGACAACAAGCTGCCGGCGGTGCTGCGGCCGCTGCGTGATCGCGCGGGCGAGCGTCTCGAGATCGGGCCGTTGCTCTCCGAACGCCGTGAGCAGCGAGCCCAGACGATCGGCTCGGTGCTGCGCAGCACGGCCTCGGCGACGATCCTCACCGTCGCCCTGCTGATGGTCCTCGGCGAGCTCGGGCTCAACCTCGCCCCACTCATCGCCAGTGCCGGAATCGTCGGTGTGGCACTGGGATTCGGTGCCCAGAACCTCGTCAAGGACGTGCTGTCCGGCATGTTCATGATCCTCGAGGACCAGTACGGCGTCGGCGACTCGATCGACGTCGGCGAGGCCACGGGAACGGTCGAGGCGGTCGGGCTGCGGACCACGCGGCTGCGCGGTTTGGAGGGCACGGTCTGGTACGTACGCAACGGCGAGATCCTGCGGGTCGGCAACATGAGCCAGGGCTGGTCGCGGGTGGTGCTCGATGTCCCACTGAGCTACACCCAGGACCTGCGCCGGGCCACCGCCGTCCTGCAGGAGGTCGCCGACGAGGTCTTTCACGACGAGCGGTTCGCCGACGTCGTGGTCGAGGAGCCGACGGTGACCGGGGTCGAGGCGCTGAACCGCGACGGGCTCACCGTACGACTGACGATGAAGACCAAGCCCGAGGAGCAGGCGCCGGTCGCCCGGGAGTTGCGCGCCCGGATCAAGGACCGTTTCGACGCCGAGGGGATCGAATTGCCCCGTCCGCCGGGGACGATGCTGATGGCGCCGGGCACCCCGACTCCGCAGCCACCGACCGACCCGGCAGGCTGATCGGCCCCCGGCCCGGCTGCCCGGGAGATGCGAGGATGGGGTCGTGACCGAGCAACCGGAGCCGACCTTCTTCGCCGCGGTCGGCGGCGAGGAGACCTTCCGTCGGCTGGTGTCGCGGTTCTACGCCGGCGTCGCGGACGACCCGGTGCTGCGCCCGCTGTATCCCGACGAGGACCTGTCACTGGCGCAGGAACGGCTGACGATGTTCCTGATGCAGTACTGGGGCGGCCCGCGGACGTACTCCGAGCAGCGGGGGCACCCACGGCTGCGGATGCGCCACGTCCCGTTCGCCGTCGGGCCGCGCGAGCGCGACGCCTGGCTGTCGCACATGCGATCCGCGGTCGACTCGCTCGACCTGCCCGAGCCGTACGCGTCGGAGTTGTGGAACTACTTGGAGACGGCGGCCTTCAGCCTGCAGAACCGTCCGGGTTAGCCGAGGGGCGAGCCGGCAAGTCGACGATGGAGGTGTCGCCGGCGGTCGGCTGAGCCACCCGCGCGACCAGCAGAGAGGCGAGCGCCTCACCGACCTCCCTGGCCGTCAGCCAGCCGGGCGGCCCCTTCGGGCGGTTGCGGGTGATGACGGGGGCGAGGACGAGCGCGATCACCTGGACACCGGCCTCGCTCTCCTCCAGGCCGAGCACGCGCGCAGCCATCAACTCCGCGGCAGCGGTGACCGAGACCGGGCCGGCGCCGGCGGTCGGTTTCTGGGCGGTGTCGCCGATGATGACGGCATAGGCCGCGCCCGAACGGCCCCGGAGCAACGGGAGGTAGGTCGACGCGATCACCTGATGGGTACGCAGGTTTCGCGCCATGATCGTGTCCCAGTCCGGCAGCGGGATGTCGGCCAGCTTGGGTCCGCTGGACCAGCCGCCGACCGAGACGATGACCGCGTCCGGCGGCCCGATCGCCGCGACGATGTCGTCGCGTACCCGGTCGGCATCGACCGGGTCGGCGGCATCGCCCACTACGCCGAGCAGCCGGTCGGCACCGCCGACCCGCTCACGCAAGGCGTCGAGTTTGCTCTCGTCGCGTGACGGAACCGCCACGGTCGCGCCGGCATCGAGCAGGGCGGCCACGATGCCCTCACCGACGGCACCTGCCCCACCGGCGACGACGACGGAAAAGCGTTCCAAGGAGGCCATCGCGACAGGGTGGCACACCTGCGGGTCAGAGCGTGAACAACGACAAACCGTCGCCCCGGCGGCGGTAGGCCGATCCGTACGCCGCGTCACAGCGCAGCCAGGCGTCGTTGACGGCGAAGGCGACCTGCCCGCCGGCGGGCACGAACCCCATCCGGGCCAGTGCCTGCAGCACCCGCATCGGCACCGCGACCGAGGTCTGCGGGTTGGAGACGACCAGCGACTCGTGATCGAGCAACGCCTCCCCCACCCGCCCGGGGTCGTCGGCGACGGCCGCGGCACGGAACGCTTCCGCGCCGGCCTCGACCAGAGCGAGCACCTCGGCCGCCGGCACGGAGTCAAGGCGGTGCCAGCCGCTGGTGCCCGGCAGGGCGCCGCGCCACAGGCTGTCGCGGGCCGGCGGCAGGACGACGGACTGGGACTGCGAGTCGAGGGAGGCCAGCAGGTCCGCCGCCGCCACCGTGACGTCGGCGGACTGCATCCGACCCGCGACATGCCGCGTCACGAGCACGTCGAGAGGCAGTGCGGACCACAACTGCACCGCCACCGCTGCCTGCCGCAGCCGGACGAGGGCCGCCGGGTCCAGCCGGACCACCCGGCTGAGGAAGGCGCCGGCGTCGGCCACATCGGCGGCCGAGTCGAGGTCGAGGACGGCCGTCACCGACGGCACATCGTCACGACAGCCACGACAGCCACGACAGCCACGACCGACATTGCTGGCTGACGACTCCCGCTGCTCACTCGGCTAGTCGCGGGTGAGTTTGCGGTAGGTGACGCGGTGCGGCCGGGCCGCCTCGGCACCCAGCCGCTCGATCTTGTTGCGTTCGTAGTCCTCGAAGTTGCCCTCGAACCAGAACCAGCGATCGGGATCGTCGTCCGTGCCCTCCCAGGCCAGCATGTGGGTCGCGACGCGGTCGAGGAACCACCGGTCGTGACTGGTGATCACGGCGCAGCCGGGGAACTCCAGCAGCGCCTGCTCGAGTGACTGCAGCGTCTCCACGTCGAGGTCGTTGGTCGGCTCGTCGAGCAGCAGGACGTTGCCGCCGTGCTTGAGGGTCAGAGCGAGGTTGAGCCGGTTGCGCTCCCCGCCGGACAGCACCCGGACCGGCTTCTGCTGGTCAGGGCCCTTGAAGCCGAACGTGCCGACGTAGGCCCGGGCGGGCATCTCCTGGTTACCGACCTTGATGTGGTCGAGGCCGTCGGAGATGGCCTCGAAGATCGTCTGCTCGCCCTGCAACTGCGCCCGGCTCTGATCGACGTAGGAGATCGAGACGGTCTCGCCGATGGTGAGGTCGCCACCGTCCTGCTTCTCCTCGCCGATGATCATCTTGAACAGCGTGGTCTTGCCCACCCCGTTGGGCCCGATGATCCCGACGATGCCACCGCGAGGCAGCGAGAAGGACAGGTCGGCGATCAGCGAGCGGCCGTCGAAGCCCTTGGACAGGCCCTTGGCCTCGATCACCTGGCTGCCCAGGCGTGGGCCGGCCGGGATCTGGATCTCTTCGAAGTCGAGCTTGGTGCCCCGCTCGGCCTCGGTGGCGAGCTCTTCGTAGCGCTGCAGGCGCGCCTTACTCTTGGCCTGCCGGGCCTTGGGGTTGGACCGCACCCACTCGAGCTCACGGCTGAGCTGGCGCTGCCGCTTGGCGTCCTTGGCGCCCTCGACCTTGAGCCGGGCCTGCTTGGCCTCGAGGTAGGTCGTGTAGTTGCCTTCGTAGGGATAGGCCCGGCCGCGGTCCAGTTCGAGGATCCACTCCGCGACGTTGTCGAGGAAGTACCTGTCGTGGGTGACCGCCAGGACGGTGCCGGGGTACTTCGCGAGGTGCTGCTCGAGCCACAGCACGCTCTCGGCGTCGAGGTGGTTGGTCGGCTCGTCGAGCAGCAGCAGATCGGGCTGCTGCAACAGCAGTTTGCACAGGGCGACCCGGCGACGCTCGCCACCGGAGAGCGTGGCGACGGAGGCCTCGCCGGGCGGGCAGCGCAGCGCGTCCATGGCCATCTCGATCTGGGAGTCGAGCTCCCACGCCCCGACGTGCTCGATCTGTGTCATGAGCTCGCCCTGCTCGGCCAGCAACGTGTCGAAGTCGGCGTCAGGCTCGCCCATCTTGGCGCTGACGGCCTCGAACGCGGCCAGCAGCTCGCGCGTGTGCGCCACTGCTTCCTCGACGTTGTCGCGCACCGTCGTGTCCTCGGTGAGCGACGGCTCCTGCTCCAACAGGCCGACGGTGTAGCCGGGGCTGAGCGTCGCGTCGCCGTTGGAGGCCTGATCGAGGCCGGCCATGATCTTGAGGACGGTCGACTTGCCGGCGCCGTTGGGGCCGACGACGCCGATCTTGGCGCCGGGCAGGAACGACAGGGTGACGTCGTCAAGGATCACCTTGTCGCCGTGCGCCTTGCGAACCTTGCGCATGGTGTAGATGTACTGAGCCACTGGTGGGAAATCCCTCGTCTGGTCGGATGTCACCACCAGTGTCCCAGCCGCGCGCGTGAACTCCGAACCCGTGCCGACCCCGGCGCCTCGGACGCCCGGTCAGCCGACCGGGACCCCCTCCTCCTCGACGGCGAACGGCTCGGGCTCGTCGACCTCGAAGGGCGGCGGCGACTCGGCCTGGCGGCTGGGATGGAAAGTGGTCGTGCCCCGGGCGAGGTCATGACCGATCGAGTAGGCCTCGAGCTCATAAGCCGTGCGCTTCTGCTCCTCGACTTCGTACTGCCGGCAGAAATAGCGGCCGTGCACGACGACAGGATCGCCCTTGACTAAGGACCGAGCCACGTTGTCACCGACCTGCCGCCAGCAGGTGACCCGGACGTAGAGCGTGTCGCGGTCGGCCCACGCGCTCTTGTCGCTCTCGAACCGCCGCGATGTCGATGCCAGCCGGAACGTCGTGACGCTGGACCCGTTGTCGAGCATCCGGCGCTTGGGGGTGTCGACGACATTGCCGGCCACCGTGAGATACGTGTCGAACATGGGCTCCTCCTGCACAAGACTGCGGCGACGCGAATCGCCCCGCTGGCAGCGAAGCGTGGTGCACGCGCGGATCAATCGACAGGGTCGAGGCCACCGCTGTGGACACAAAAACATGGGGACAGCGACCTTGACAGTGCGGTCAGATCCGGCGCAGAACCACCACGGCGTTGTGCCCGCCGAACCCGAAGCTGTTCGACACCACCACGTCGACGTCCGCGTGCACGGTGCCCTTGCGAAGCAGGTCGACCTTGTCGCAGGCCGGGTCGACGTTTTCGAGGTTGCGGGTGGCGGGCAACTGCCCGGTCTGCAGCACCTGGACGCAGATCGCCGCTTCGACCGCCCCGGCCGCACCCATCAGGTGTCCGGTCATCGACTTCGTCGACGACACCCGGGCCGTCGGCCCGACGGCCGAGGCGATGACGCTTGCTTCCACCTCGTCACCGCGCCGGGTCGCGGTCCCGTGCGCGTTGACGTAGCCGACCTCCTCGGGCACGACGCCGGCGTCCAGCATCGCCAGCCGCATCGCGGTCCGAGCCGCCTCGCCATCGGGCCGCGGGGCGACCAGGTGGAACGCATCGTTGGTCGCCGCATAGCCGGCCACCTCTGCCAGCGGGGTCGCGCCACGGGACAATGCGTCGTCGTAGGCCTCCAGCACGAGGACGGCCGCGCCCTCCCCCGGCACGAGGCCGTCGCGGTCCTCGGCAAAGGGCCGGCACGCACCCTGCGGATCGTCGTTCCGCGACGACGCGGCGCCGGTCGCCGAGAGACCAGCCAGCAGACCGCGGTTGAGCGGCGCATCCGCCCCGCCGGCGAGGACGACGTCGGCGCGGCCCAGCCGGATCAGGTCCGCGCCCAGGCCGATCGCATCGGTGCCGCTGGCGCATGCCGACACCGGGCAGAACGACGGCCCGCGTGCACCCTGGTCGCGGGCGACCGCTGCCGCTGCGGCGTTCGCGATCGTCCCGGTGGCGGTGTACGGGCTGACCCGCCCATCGGTGTCGAGTGCATCCATCGCCCGCTCGTACGTCGACAGCCCGCCGAGTCCGGAGCCGACGACCGTTGCCCAGCCCGAGCTGTCGCCGGCGCCGAGTCCGGCCTGACCGACCGCGTTGCGGGCAGCTACGACGGCCATGGCGGCGAACCGGTCGAGCCCGCGGGCCGCCTTGGCGCCCAGCGAGGCAGCGGGGTCGAAGTCGGGCACGACGCCCCCTATGCGTACCGGGTAGTCGGCCGGGACGGGCAGGGCGCTGATTCCCGAGCGCCCGGCGAGCAGGCCGCTCCATGTCGAGGCCAGGTCAGAGCCGAGCGGGCTGAGGACTCCGATCCCGGTAATGACGACTCGCCGCATCAGCTCACCGTATTGCGTCGCACGCCCGGATTGCCCAGAGTTTGAACCATCGGTGCGGCTGGACCGTTGACCCTCATGACCGCCTCAACTCGACCTCAGACTGGAGTGCGCACGGATGACCCCAGTGCAGCAGAGCATGGTGGACGCGCCGCAACCGGCCTCCTGGACCTGGAACAACCGGCTTCGCCAGCCCGGGTGGGTGCTGCTGCCCCTGCGGCTGTTCCTGGGCTTCACCTTCACCTACGCCGGCCTCGACAAGCTCTCCGACCCGCACTTCTTCCAGCCCGCAACTGACCCGCTCTCCCTTGCCGCCCAGATGCAGAACTTCCGGCAGACCAGCCCCATCGGCGCGCTGGTCGGTCTGGCCGCCGACCATCCGCTCGCGGTCGGCATTTTGATCTCACTTGCCGAGATCGCGGTCGGCCTCGGCACACTGGCCGGCCTGTTCTCCCGGCTGGCCGCTGTGGGCGGTGCGCTGCTCTCGTTGAACTTCCTGCTCACGGTGAGCTGGCACACCCGGCCGTTCTACTACGGCTCGGATGTCGGCTTCCTGATGAGCTGGCTGCCGCTCATCCTGGTCGGCAGCGGTGGAGTTCTGTCCCTTGACGCCTGGTTGGCCAAGCGCAGCCCCCCGGAGGAGGCGGTGCTGAGCCGGCGGTCCTTCATGGAGTACGGCGCCGCGTCTCTCGTACTCGCCGCCGTCGGCCTCAGCGCCGTCTGGGCTGCCGTCGCGAGCCGGGACCGTCTCACCGCGAGCAGGGCGCCGGGGGCAGCCGGCCCAGCTCCGGGACCCGCCGCAGGCGCGACCAAAGCTCCGGGCGCGGCCGATGCTCTCGTCGCGACGAACAAGGTCCCGGTCGGCGGAGCCGTGCTCGTGACGGACAAGAAGACCGGCGAGCAGGTGCACGTCCTTCAGCCGACGGCCGGGACGTTCGAATGCCTGTCGGCCATCTGCACGCACACTGGCTGCACGGTCGCCTGGCAGTCCAACCTCTTCAACTGCCCGTGTCACGGCTCCCAGTTCGACGAGCACGGCAAGGTCCTGAATGGTCCAGCCGCCCGGCCATTGCCGGTGATCCCAGTGCGCGTCGAGGGCGACAGCGTCGTACGCACATAGCGCACAATAGGCGCGAGCGCCCGTAGCTCAGCGGATAGAGCAGGTGCCTTCTAAGCACTTGGCCGCAGGTTCGATTCCTGCCGGGCGCACTTGTCGAGCTGCGTCGGTTACGGCCGGAGTACGGCTGCGTACAGCGTCTGGTGATAGGTCGCCGAGGGATCCGACGGGCGCGAGGAGCGGCACCACACGGCATAGACCTTGCCAGGTCCGGCCGCGGTTCCGATGTAGTCACCCGGGAAGATGCCGCCGGCCTGTGCGGCGTAGCGCAGGTCGGACCGGCCACCCACCGAGATCGGGGCACCGAAGCTCCGGCCACCGTTGTAGGACGCCGAGATCTGCTGCTGCACATAGCGTCCACCAGCCACCCGCGTGTTACGGGTGCCGTACGACACGAACGCGCGCCCGGCGAACGCAGTCACGTCGACGTTGACGTGGTCGTAGCCGCGGCCGGGGTCGCGGTTGACCTTGATCGGCGCCGACCAGTGCCGCCCGTCGTTCGACGTCGACAACCGGACCAGACCCGGCGTAACCGACTCCCAGGCGGCGTACAACCGACCGGTGGTGGGATCGGCGACGGCCGACGGCAGGCAGCACCGGATGCCGTCAGGCCCAGGGCCGATGTCGGTGGTGATCGTCGTCTCAGAACTCCAGGTCGCGCCCCCGTCCCGGGACGTGCGTGCCACGAACGGATCGCCGGGCGTCGCCAACGGCTTGGCCGCTTGGGCCGAGCGCCCGGGCCTGCCGCCGACCCGCTCGGGCTTCTCGCCGCTGCCACCGGGGCCGAAGGTCAGGTAGGCATCGATGATCGTCCCGTCGCGCTGGATCATCGGCTGCGAACCCTGGGTGTCGATGCCGGGCTCGGTGAGGAAGACGGTGTCACTCCAGGTCGCCGCCTGGTCATCGGACCACCGCAACACCTGTGCACCGGTGTAGTTGCCCTGGGCGTCCGGGGTGTAGGCGGTCCAGAACTGATAGATCCGGCCCAGGTGCGGGCTGTTCTTCGACGTGTCGACCACGATCCAGTTCTTGTCATCGGAGAAGTCGCAGGAATCGCCGGCGTGGGCGAACACCGGCGCCTCGAATGTCGCGCCACCGTCGGTCGACCGTGACACCGCGACAGCCCCTGAGCAGCTGTTCGTGTCGAAGAGCAGCGTGGAGAGGTACGCCGTGCCGTCCGGCCCGAACGCCAGCACCGGGTCGGACGCGCGGTCGTACGCTCCGCCGACGGCCTTGGTCAGGAAGGGCACCGCGGCATGCCGCCAGGTGCGGCCGCCATCTCGGGTCCAGGCGTGCGAGATCGCCACCGCGCCGCCGTCGGGGAAGCGGCCGTCGTGCGAGGCAGCGACCGCGATCCGCGGGTTGAGCGGTGAGACGGCGACGTCCGGCTCGACGAGAGTGTCCGGTTCGGACCCGGGCTGGGGTGCCACGTCCTGGCGCGAGATCTGGCCGACGCTGAGCACGGCCGGTGTGGGTGCAGCGGCATCAGCAGCCGTCAGCGGCGCGCCACCGAGGACGGTCAGCGCGATGGTCGACAGGATGCTCACACGGGCCAGACGCTTCAAAGCAAGTCCCCTTTGTCGAGATACGCCCCCGATGCCTGAAGCGCTGATGAGCCAGCCGAGCCTGGACTACTCGCGCCATCCGGTCAACCCCCACGCACCTGTGGAGGCGCTGCCACGGTCGCTTCGTGGCACTCCCACTGACCCGGTGTCAGTGTTGTCCGCGCCTCGGACCGCCTGAGCGCGGCGGCGCCGAGGAGTGTCGTTGGATCAGCGTCACGGGCAGGAGTACCGACTCCTGCGCCGCCTGAGGGTCCTCGATGCCGGCGAGCAACATCCGGGCCGCCTCGGCACCGAGTTCGTAGTGGGGCACCCGAACGCTTGTCAGCGGCGGGCGGAGCTTGTCGATGAACGGCATGTCGTTGAAGCCCACGACGCTGAGATCGCCCGGGCAGGAGATCCCGCGCTCCTCGAACACGTCGTAGCAGCCCAACGCGAGCAGGTCGTTGCCGGCGATGACCGCTGTGAATTCGAGGCCGCTGTCGAGCAACTCACGCAAGGCGCGCGCGCCCTCGTGCTCGCTCCACCATTCGGTCGGCACGACAAGACGCGCATCATCATCTAGCCCGGCATCGTGGAGCGCCCGCACGAAGCCTTCGCGGCGGTCCGTGCCGGTCGAGGTGTCCTGCGGTCCGGCCAGGTGCGCGATCCGTCGGTGCCCCAGTCCTTTCAGGTGCGTGACCGCGGCGGCAACCCCGGTTGCGTCATCTGCAGTGACCGAAGCAATGGCATCGTCATGCGTGCGCCGGTTGACGAGCACCGTGCGTACGCCCTCAGCCCGCAGCCGATGGAGCAGTGGATGCTCGAGTCGCGCGGTCGCAACGATCAGGCCCTCGACCTGCCGCGACCGCAGGGAGTCGATCAGCGATTCCTCGCGTGCCGGGTCGTTGTCGGTGTTGACCATCCACGCGTTGAAACCGGCCGGCCCCAGCACATCTTCGATGCCGCGGATGATCGGTGGGAAGAGCGGGTTGGTGAGGTCGGGGATGACCACGCCGATCGTGCCGGACCGCGAGGTCTTCAGGCTGCGCGCGATCGGGTTGGGCCGATAGCCCAGCGACTCCGCAACCTGCATCACGCGGCTGACGGTCTCGGCATTGACGAGCGCGCGAGTGCCGGGATTGAGCGCACGCGAAGCAGTCGCCGGGTGCACACCAGCCCCCCGGGCGACGTCGCGCAGTGTCGGCGGCCGCACGGAACGCAGCGTAATGGCTGTGCGGATTGTCGCCGGTTCATCGAGACCGTCCACGTCGACCAATCCGCTCGAGGGGTCGACGGCGTGTGCCAGCGGGACGTGTGGCCGAAGCATCGCCCGTGCACCGCGGACCGGCTGACTCGCCGGCTGCGCGCCGCCGACCCGGCGGCCTGACCCCGACGGCAGGTGCCTTGACACCGCCGAAGAGGCCTGGTTAGCGTGGTCCGCAATCGATTGCAACGGCAGGAGCCAGATGAGCGAACAAACCGCAGGCTCAATCGACCCTGACCTGAAGGTGGGCTGGATCGGCACCGGCCGGATGGGCGCGGCCATGGCCGCCAGGCTGGCCCGATCCGGCGCCGACCTGGCCGTGTGGAATCGGACCCGGGCCAAGGCCGAGCCGCTGACAGAGTCCGGCGCCACGGTGGTCGACAGCATCGCCGACCTCGCCGTGCGGCAGATCGTCTTCACGATGGTGTCCACGTCGGAGGATCTCGAGCAGGTCCTCACCGGCGACGGCGGCCTGCTCACCGTGCCTGGCCAGGTCCCCGAAGTCGTCGTCGACACGTCCACCGTTTCGACCGAGACATCCGAGCGGATGCGTGCTGCGTGCTCGCAGGTCGGTGCCGAGTTCCTGGCCGCCCCCGTGTCGGGAAACGGCAAGGTCGCCCGCGCCGGCAAGCTCAGCCTGGTCGTGTCCGGGGACGAGGAGACCTATCAACGGGTGGCGCCTCTTCTCTCGGCCATCGGCCGGCATGTGACATACGTGGGTGGCGGCGATACGGCCCGGCTGGTCAAGATCTGCCACAACCTGTTCCTCGGTGTGGTCACGCAGTCGATGGCAGAGATCACCGTGCTCGCCGAGAAGGGTGGAGTCCCCCGGGCGGCGTTCCTGGACTTCCTCAACAACAGCGTCTTGGGCTCGGTGTTCACCCGCTACAAGTCGCCGGCCTTCGTGCACCTGGACTACACACCGACCTTCACACCGGTGCTGTTACGCAAGGACTTCGACCTCGGCCTGGCCGCAGCACGCCAGCACGACGTACCCATGCCACTGGCGGCGGCCACGGCGCAACTGGTGCAGCAGAGCGTCAGCAGCGGACGTACCACCGAGGATTTCGCGATCCTGCTCGACCAGCAGGCGGTGGCCTCAGGTGTTGAGCTCAAACCGGAAGAAACGCCAGTCGATGATGGATTAGGTGGGTGACCGATATGGCAGAGAGGTCGGCCCGGCCGATGGCGCCGTCTCCAGGGCGGATGGGCGTCGACTTCGAGGACCGGGTCGACTTCGGGCGGTTGCGGGACTACCGCCTGGGCAGGGCCCGGCAGGCGCTCGAACGCTCCGAACTCGCTGCGCTGCTCGTCTTCGACATCAACAACATCCGCTACCTCACGAGCACGATGATCGGCGAATGGGCCCGCGACAAGATGGCAAGGTACGCCCTGCTGATCCGCGGCCAGGAGCCCGTCATCTGGGACTTCGGCTCGGCCGCCAAGCACCACAAGCTGTACGCGTCGTGGCTGGCGCCGGAGAACTCCCGCGCCGGCGTACTCGGCCTGCGTGGCTCGATCGCCCCCGATGCCGGCCTCTTCGAACAAGCCGTGCACGAGATCAAGGGCATGCTCGATGACGCCGGAGTGGCCGGCATGCCGGTCGGGGTCGATGTCGCCGAGTTGCCGATGGTCTTCGAGTTGCAAAGGCAGGGCATCACGGTGGCCGACTGCCAGCAGGTGATGCTCGACGCCCGCGAGATCAAATCGGCCGACGAGATCGCCTTGCTGTCGACAGCGGCCGCGATGGTCGACGGCACCTACCAGTCGATCGTTGACGCACTGAAGCCCGGCATCCGCGAGAACGAAGTGGTGGCGCTGGCCAACAAACGGCTGTACGAGATGGGCTCCGATGACGTCGAGGCCATCAACGCCGTGTCAGGTGAGCGCTGCAACCCGCACCCGCACAACTTCACCGACCGGCTCATCCGCCCGGGCGACCAGGTCTACTTCGACATCATCCAGTCGTTCAACGGCTACCGCACCTGCTACTACCGCACGTTCGCCGTGGGCCGGTGCACGAGCGCGCAACGCGATGCCTACAAGCAGGCACGCGAGTGGATCGACGCCGCGATCAACGTCGTGAAGCCCGGTGTCGGCACCGACGAGCTGGCCCGGCTCTGGCCGGCGGCCACGGACTTCGGATTCGAGAACGAGAAGGCCGCGTTCGGCCTCCAGTTCGGGCACGGCCTGGGCCTCGCACTGCACGAGCGGCCGATCATCAGCCGGCTCAACTCCCTGGAACACCCGGTCGAGCTCAAGGAGGGCATGGTCTTCGCCGTCGAGACCTACTGCCCGTCCACCGACGGTTTCTCGGCCGCCCGGATCGAGGAGGAGATCGTCATCACAGCCGAGGGCCCCCAGGTCATCACGCTGTTCCCCGCAGAGGAGCTCTTCGTTGCCAACCCCTACTGATCTCGGGCTCCCACAGAGTCCAGCGTTCGACCAGCCGTTCGACGAGGAGCTCGGCCTGCGGATGTTCGAGCTGATGACCCGGATGCGTCGGTTCGAGAAGCGCGCCTACGACCTGTTCCTGCAGAGCCTGGTCAAGGGGACCAGCCACCTCTCGCTGGGGCAGGAGGCCATCGCCGCCGGTTTCGGGATCGCGATGCGCCCGGACGACTGGACGTTCGCGACCTACCGCGGTCACGCCCACACGCTGGCCCGAGGGGTCGAGATGACGCCGGTCATGGCCGAGTTGCTCGGCCGCGACAACGGCCTGATGGGCGGCAAAGGCGGCTCGATGCATCTGACCAGCGTCGACAAGGGAATGATGGGGTCCTACGCCATCGTCGGCGCCCACCTGACCATCGCCAACGGCGCTGCGTGGTCGGCGCGGCTGCGCGGGACCGACCAGGTCGCGGTCTGCTTCTTCGGCGACGGCACCACGAATATCGGCGCGTTCCACGAGGCACTCAATCTGGCGGCGCGCTGGTCGCTGCCGGTGGTCTTCGTCTGCGAGAACAACTTGTGGATGGAGTACACCCCCATCGAACTGGTCACGGCCGTGCCGCGTCCGGCCGCCGACCGTGCCGCGGCGTACGGGCTCGATCCGTGGTTCGTCGACGGCAACGACGTCGAGGCTGTCCACACGGCAGCCTGCAGCGCGCTTGAGCGAGCCCGGACCGGGCAAGGCCCAAGCCTGATCGAGGCGGTGACCTATCGCCACGGCGGGCACTCGCGGGCCGATCCGGCCAAGTACCGATCGCCCGAGGAGACCGCAGCGTGGCTTGCGCGCGACCCCATCCCGGCGTACCGCCTCCGGCTCCTCGAGGCGGGCGTCGACGAGACGGTGCTCGCCGACATCGAGTCCAAGGTGAGCCAAGCGGTCGATGAGGCCACCGAGGCCGCCAAGGCAGGGGCACCGGCGGACCTGTCACGAATCGAGGCCGACGTGTGGGCCGACGGGAGTGCAGCATGGCGGAACTGACGACGACGACGCTGACCTACCGGGACGCGGTCGCGCGCGGCATCGCGCAAGAACTCGACCGCGACGAACGCGTGGTGTTCCTCGGCGAGGACGTCGCCGCGGCCGGTGGAGTCTTCAAGGCGACGGGTGGTCTGCTCGATCGGTTCGGACCGGTGCGGGTACGCGACTGCCCGATCTCGGAGCAGGCGATCCTGGGCGCGGCCATGGGCGCGGCCATGACCGGCATCAGGCCCATCGCCGAGATCATGTTCTCCGACTTCCTGGCGGTCTGCTGGGACATCATCGCCAACGAGATGGCCAAGACGCGCTACATGACCAACGGCCAGGTCTCCCTGCCGCTGGTCGTACGCACGGCCAACGGGGGCGGTCTGCGCTTCGGCGCACAGCACTCGCAGAGTGTGGAGAACTGGGCGATGTCGGTGCCTGGTCTCAAGGTCGTGGCACCGTCGAACGCCACGGATGTGATCGGCCTGCTCGCCGCGTCGGTCCGCGACGACAACCCGGTCATCTTCTTCGAACACAAGGCGTTGTACCCCACCAAGTGGGAGGTCCCCGACGGTGAAATCGTCGACACCCTGGGCACCGCCAAGGTGCTCCGGCAGGGAGGGGACGCGACCATCGTGGCGCTGGCGGCGATGGTTCCCCGAGCGGTCGCCGCGGCCGCTGAGCTTGCCGAACTCGGGATCGACGTCACCGTCATCGACGTACGCTCGCTGGTGCCGCTGGACACCCGGACGATCCTGAACGAGACGGCCAGGACCGGTCAGCTGTTCACTGTGGAGGAGAACCCCCGACTGTGCGGCTGGGGAGCGGAGGTCGTGTCGATCGTGGCCGAGGAGATCTTCGGTGACCTCGACGGGCCACCGATCCGCATCACGACCCCGCATGTGCCGCTGCCGTCGGCCGATGCCCTCGAGGACGCCACGATCCCATCGGTGTCACGCATCGTCGAAACGATCCGGAAGGTCATGGACTGATGGCGAGCCGCAGCGACGTTCTCGGCAAGGTCCCGACCGACCTGTTCGTCGGCGGGACCTGGCAGACGGCCTCCGACGGCGGGCGGTTCGACGTCACCGATCCGGCCACCGGCGAGGTCATCGCAGCGGTGGCCGACGGCTCGGTCGACGACGGCCTCGCCGCCGTCGCAGCCGCACACGCGGCCGGCCCCGAATGGGCCGCGACCCCGCCGCGGCAGCGTTCGGAAATCCTGCGCCGGGCCTGGCAGTTGATGACCGAGCGAGCCGACGAGATCGCCCTGCTCATCTCACTCGAGAACGGCAAGGCGCTCAAGGACGCCACGGGAGAGGTGACGTACGCCGCGGAGTTCTTCCGGTGGTACGCAGAGGAGACGGTGCGTGCCGACGGGATGATCACGACCGCGCCCTCGGGGGCCAATCGCATCATGGTCGTGCATCAGCCGGTCGGCGTGTGCGTACTCGTGACGCCGTGGAACTTCCCGGCCGCGATGGCCACCCGCAAGATCGCGCCGGCGCTGGGCGCAGGTTGCACCGTCGTGCTCAAGCCGGCCAGCGACACCCCGCTGACCGCACTGGCGATGGCGCAGGTGCTTGACGATGCGGGCGTACCCAAGGGGGTCGTCAACGTGGTGCCGGCCCGTCGCTCCGGGCCAGTCGTTGCTGCGATGCTGCACGATCCACGTGTGCGCAAGCTGTCGTTCACCGGTTCGACCGAGGTGGGCCGGGTGTTGTTGCGCGAGGCCGCGGACACGGTGGTCAACACGTCCATGGAGCTCGGCGGCAACGCGCCGTTCCTCGTCTTCGCCGACGCCGACATCGACGCCGCGATCGAGGGCGCGATGATAGCCAAGATGCGCAACGGCGGTGAGGCGTGCACGGCTGCCAACCGGTTCTATGTCGAAGAGTCGGTTGCGGCGGACTTCTCCAGCCGGCTCGCCGAGAAGATGGGCGCGCTGCAGGTCGGACCGGGCAGCGATGCCGGAACCGACGTGGGTCCACTGGTCAACGATGCAGCCGTGACCAAGTGCGACGAACTCGTCCGCGGTGCACTGGACGAAGGCGCGCGGGCCCTCCTCGGCGGGAAGGTCCCGAAACGGCCCGGTTGCTACTACGACCCGACCGTGCTGGTCGACGTGTCCCATGACGCGGCGATCCTGCGCGAGGAGATTTTCGGGCCGGTAGCCCCGATCGTCACGTTCACCGACGAGGCCGACGCAATCAGGTGGGCCAATGACACCGAGGTCGGCTTGGTCTCGTACGTCTACACCCGCGACCTCGCTCGCGGGCTGCGGATCAGCGAGGCGCTCGAATCCGGCATGGTCGGTCTCAACCGCGGGCTGGTCAGCGACCCGGCGGCCCCGTTCGGTGGCGTCAAGCAGAGCGGCATCGGACGGGAGGGCGGCCACGAGGGGCTGCTCGACTACACCGAGAGCAAGTACATCGCCGTCACCTGGTGATCCGTGGCCGCGTCGGGACCGGCCATCGGGCCTTCTCGGGCCCAGCGGTCCATCTCGTCCTGCATCCAATCGTCCATCGACTCGACGGGGACGTAGGTGATCCGAGGTGCCATGAGAACCTCCGCAATTTCACAGCCAGCGACGACGGCAGTCACTCTGCCTCATCCGGCTAAGCCGTGGCCTGTTGGACCGTGTCCTCACCGGAGGAGAGGCGATCGTGCGCGCCGTGCTTGCGGTTGTGGCGCAGGGAACTGAAGAACGCGGCGATGATGAAGACCACCCCGATCAGCCCGGCCACCACCTCCGGCACTTCGTACTTCACGCTGATGAGGAGGACGACCGCGAGGGCGCCGATCGCCCAGTGAGCGCCGTGCTCGAGGTAGACGTAGTTCTGCAAGGTGCCCTTGCGTACCAGGAAGACCGTCAGCGAACGCACCCAGAAGGCGCCGACACCCAAGCCGATCGCGATGATGAAGATGTCCTGCGTGATGGCGAACGCACCGATGACGCCGTCGAAGGAGAAAGACGCGTCGAGGACCTCGAGGTAGAGGAACAGGAAGAAGCCGGCCATCCCGGCGACCGTGACCGCCTTGCCGGGCTTGCCCTTCTCGCCCGCGATCGATCCGGCACCCGCCCGGTCACCGCCCCGGTTCTCGAAGACGGTGCCCAGACCGTTGACCGTGAGATAGGTGACCATCCCGAGCAGCCCGGCGACCAGCACCGTGAGCTTGTCCGGGCCGTGGGCGAACAGCTCGGCAGTGAGCAGGAGCACGATGGATCCGATGATGACATCGAGTTGGTTGAGCGTGCCGGCGCGTACGGCCGGTCGTTCCAGCCACTTCAGCCACTGGTGGTCACGATCTTCGAAGACCCACTGCAGGAACAGGATGCCGAGAAACATCCCGCCGAAACCGGCGATAGCCGGGTGCGCCTCGTTGAGTCTCTCGGCATAGCTGCCCGACCCGGTGCCGCCCTTGACCGCCAGGTCGAGCACTTCCAACGGGCCGACGGACGCGGTGACCGCCACGAGGACGAGCGGGAACACCAGCCGCATGCCGAAGACTGCGATGACGATGCCCACGGTGAGGAACATCCGCTGCCAGAACGCGCTCATCCGCACCAGCACTTTGGCGTTGACGACCGCGTTGTCGAAGGAGAGCGACACCTCGAGCACGATCAGGATGCCCACCACGGCCAGCCCGCTCGGGCCGCCGAGCACCAGCCCCCCGATCAGCCCGGCCAGCGTGACGAAGATCGACAGGCCGAAAATTCTCAGCATTCGGTGAGGGTCCTCGCTCAGACGGGTGGCGGCCGGCGAGGCCGGAGCGGCTCTCGGCACTCGGCAGCACTGGCGACCACGGTACCCGGGCGGCCGGCGAATGTCGGGGAGGACTGCGGCCTGTGGGTTTCGGCGCCGCCGCTGGCGAGCATGTGAGGCGGGACCGCACGTCACCAGAGTTGCCGGGGAGGACCACGTGGACGCGATCGTCCTGCTGAAGAACGACCACAAGGTCGTCGAGAAGCTGTTCAAGCAGTTCGAGAAGGCCGGCGACGGCGCGTACAAGACCAAGCAGAAGCTCGTCGAGCAGATCATCGAGGAGCTCTCGACGCATACCTACATCGAGGAGCAGATCTTCTACCCGGTGGCGCGGGCCAAGGTCCCGGAGACCGATGACCACGTGCTCGAGAGCCTCGAGGAGCACCACATCGTCAAGTGGGTCCTGTCGGAGCTGTCCGGGATGGACCCGCAGGACGAGCGCTACGACGCCAAGGTGACCGTGCTCACCGAGAACGTGCGCCATCACATCGAGGAGGAGGAGCAGGACTGGTTCCCCGAGGTACGCAAGGGGATGGGACGCAGGGAGTTGGGCGAGCTCGGCGAGCGCATGGAGGCGGCGAAGAAGAAGGCGCCCAAGACGCCGCGACCCAAGGCACCCGACGAGCCGGTCGCCGGCTGAGGTTGGGTGTCGGCGGGGGGCGAGGCTGACGCCAGCCGGGGCTTTCGGCAGACTCGTCGCTCATGAGCAGTCAGCCGGCGCCGGGGTCGCTGGTCATCGACGTCGGAGGGCGTCAGTTCATCGTCCCGCCGGGCGCGCAGTGGCTGATCGGGCGCTCGGCCGAGGCAACCATCAGGCTCACCGACGACCGGCTGAGTCGCCGCCACGCCGTCGTCATGCCCGGACCGGCAGGTTGGCGACTCGTCGACGCCGGCAGTAGCAATGGGATGTATCACCGCGGGCAACGCGTCAGCGAGCTCGCCGTCGACTCCGACATCACCGTGCAACTCGGCGACAGCGCGGGCGTCGATCTGCGGCTGCGGGTCGTCCCCCGGCCGGCCGTGCCCCAGCAGGACGGGCGCCCCACCGGTGAGATCGGGCCGGCGCTCAGCGGCGTGCACTCGCTTCCCGCCGACGTCGTCCGGATCGGGCGAGTGGCCACCAACGACATCGTGCTCAACGACCTGCTCGTGTCGCGGCGGCACGCGGAGGTCAGGCGTACGCCGGCGGGCACCCAGATCGTCGACCTGAACAGCGGCAACGGCACCTTCGTCAACGGCCAGCGGGTTCAGCACGCCATCCTCGTGCCAGGATCGCTGGTCACGATCGGACGGCACTCGCTGCGTTTCGACGGCCGGGCCCTCACCGAGTTCGTCGACACCGGCGACGTCTCCTTCGCCGCCACCGGCGTGACAGTGGATCTCCCCGGCGGAAAGCGGATCCTCGACAACGTCTCGTTCAACCTCGGCCCACGCAACCTGCTGGCGATCGTCGGCCCCAGCGGCGCCGGCAAGTCGACCTTGTTGGGCGCCCTGACCGGGTTCCAGCCGGCCACCCACGGTCAAGTGCTCTACGCCGGTCGCGATCTCTACGCCAACTACGACGACCTTCGGCAGCGGATCGGGCTGGTTCCGCAGCAGGACATCCTGCACCAGGCGCTGACCCTGAAACAGGCTCTCGGCTACGGCGCCAAGCTGCGTTTTCCGGCAGATGTCAGCAGCGTCGAACGGGCCGGCCGGGTCACCGAGGTCATCGGCGAGCTCAGCCTCACCCCGCAGACCGACACCCGCATCTCGGCGATGTCAGGCGGCGAACGCAAGCGGGCGAGTACGGCGCTGGAGCTGCTGACGAAGCCCTCGCTGCTGTTCCTCGACGAACCGACCAGCGGTCTGGACGCCGATCTCGACCGCGATGTCATGAACAAGCTGCGCCACCTCGCCGACGAAGGCCGCACGGTCGTGGTCGTGACACACAACCTGGAGCACCTGGACGTGTGCGACCTCGTCATGGTCCTGGCCCGGGGGGGCCACGTCGCGTATCTGGGTCCACCCGCCGGGGCGCTCGCGTACTTCAGCGCACGCAACTGGGCCGACGCCTTCGGCCGGCTGAAGACCCTCCCGGGAGCGGAGTGGGCCAGGGTGTTCGCCGGCTTCGCCGGCCGGGACCGGCGAGCCAACCCCCCGCCCCGGCTGCCGCCCGGCCCACCCCGGGGGGCCGTGCTCAGCCCGATCAGGCGGCAGTCGATGGGCTCCCAGCTCGCGACGCTGTGCAAGCGATACCTCGCAGTGATCGCCGCCGACCGGGCCTACCTCGCGATCATCGTGGCCTTGCCGTTCGTCCTGGCATTGTTCTCCCGGGTGGTGCCGGCGTCGGACGGATTGGCTCCTGCCCCGAGCGGCGTCAACGGCGGGGCGCGGCAGTTGCTCCTCGTACTCGCCGTCGGCGCCACCCTGATGGGGATGGCCAGTGCCGTCCGCGAACTGGTCAAGGAACGCGCGATCTATCGTCGCGAACGCGCCATCGGCCTGTCGGCGGTCGCCTACCTCGGCTCCAAACTGTTGGTGCTCGGTGTCGTCGCCGTCGTCCAGGGCACCGTGCTGACCCTGCTGGCGGTGGCCGGTCGGGCCGGGCCCGAGAGCGCCTCGCTGCTCGGATCACCGACTCTCGAACTTGTGGTGGCCGTTGCGGCGTTGTCCGCCGTCTCGGCCGCGGTGGGGCTGGTGGTCTCGGCGGTTGTGCGCGACGAGAACCAAGCCATGCCCATCCTGGTGCTGCTCACCATGGCGCAACTTGTCCTCTGCGGCGGGCTGGTACCCGTGGCCGGCCGGCTCGGGCTGGCCCAGCTCAGCTGGCTGGTGCCCACCCGCTGGGGGTTCGCCGCAGCCGCGTCGACGACCGACCTCAACGCCATCGAGCGCGCGCAGGAGCCCGATTCCCTGTGGAAGCACACCGCAGCCATCTGGCTGGCGGACTACACCGTGCTGACGATCATCGGCATCGTCGCCATCGCGGCCACCTGGCTGCTGATCCGGCGGCTCGACCCCAACCGCCGCTGAACACCTGCGCCGGCCGCAGATCTCAGCGCTGGGCCGGACCCGCTCGATAACTGCTCGTCGGAGGGTCGGCCTCGTGGCCGGCGATGCAGGCCTCGACGAACGCACCGGCGGTCAGTGGACGCTGCCGTGGGTCCTTCGCCAGCCCCCAGAACACCGCCCACTGCAAGCGTTCGCCGATCGGCAGGCCACGACCGACCAGCGGCGGCGGCCGCTCCAGCAGGTGCGCATGCATCACCGCCTGGCCGTCGCGTCCGGCGAACGGTGGCGCGCCGGTGAGGGTGGCGTAGAGCAGGCAGGCCAGGGAGTAGACGTCGACCCGAGGGTCGAGTTCGAGTCGTCGGACCTGCTCGGGAGCCATGTAATGGGCCGTACCCACCATCTCGTTGGCCTGGGTGAGCGACGGGTCCACCGACCCGAAGGCCCGGGTCAGCCCGAAGTCGCCGAGAAATGCATGCGGCACGCCGGGCTGAGACGCGTCGATCAGCCGGACGTTGGCCGGCTTGACGTCACGGTGGATCAGACCGAGGGCATGGGCGGCGTCGAGGGCAGCCGCGACCTGGCGACTGATGCCGAGCGCGATCCGCGGCGGCAGCGGACCTTCGCGCGCCAACCGGTCCTGCAGGTCCTCACCCGGCATCAGTGGCATCTCGAGCCACAGCTCGCCCTCGTATTCGCCGGCGTCGAGAACCTGAACGGCGTACGGGGAGCGCAGGGTCTGGGCCAGCCGCGACTCGCGCTGGAAGCGCTCGCGCGAACTCGGGTCCTTGGAAAGGTCGACCGTCAGCAGCTTCAGCGCGACCGCCCGGTCATCGCGCACGTTGTACGCACTGAAGACGACGCCCATGCCGCCGCGGCCGAGCACGCTGTAGACGTGGAAGTGGGCGAAGCGCTGCCCCGCCTCGGGTCTGCCGATGTCTGCTACCTCCTGCTACGGCCCGCGGTCCGGCTCATCGCAGGGCGATCGACAAGCTCTTCCACCAGGCGAACAGGTTCGCATGGCTCGAATCGGGTGCCGCAGCGCTCGCCCAGATGAGATCCGCGTCGTAGGTCCAGACCAGCACAGCATTGCCGCTGGAGGTGGCCGGATAGCAGAGGATGTCCCCGATGCGCTTGGCGGGCGTGCCGAGATTCCACTGGCCGTGGCCGGGTGAGGTGTCACACGAACCACTGGGCAGCTTGCGGCTGGCGATCGTCGCGTCGATGTCCTTGCGCAGCAGTGCTGCCGTCCGGTCATGCCCTGCGTAGACGACCGTCGGTGGGGTGCCGGGGTCGGAGGCGCTGCGCGCGGCCGGGTCGCACTTGACCGCGGCGTCGGTGTATGTCGCGTCCTCGGTGTCTCTCGACGCAACGCAGGTGGCCGGGTTGACCAACGACAAGGGCAGCCGGTCGACGAGCGCCTGCTCAGCCGCTGTCAGGCTGCCCGGCGGTGGGCTGCTCGGGCCTCCACCGGCG
>JBAVXU010000274.1:0-2512 GCA_049698415.1 Mycobacteriales bacterium | reverse complement strand
CCGCTCACCCGGTGCCGCGTCGAGGCGCCGAAGGGCGGCCCAGGCCGAGTGGCGCAGGGCCTCGGCGCTCAACTGCACCCCTTTGGGCTCACCGGAGGACCCCGATGTCGCGATCACTACCGCGACCTCGTCCTCGACGGGCAGCACGTCGTCGAGGTTGTGGGTGCCCCGGACATCGACCAGCGCCGTCGGGCGCATGGCGTCGAACAGCCGCCTCCGCGCCGGTGCCGGCAGGCTCGGATCGACCGGCAGCAGCGCGGGTCCGCCGTCGAGCGCTGCGGCGAGCATCTCGAGCAGGGCCGGCCCGGTCGGCAGCGCGACGGCGTGCAGCGGGCGTCCGGACACGACTTGCAGGTTACGGCTAGGCGTGATTCAGGCGGAACGGCCCGCGCTCCACGGGCGCACCGCGCTCAAGTGTTGCCCGGAAACTGGCGATGGGGGAGACACCATGCCACTCGAGGCCGTGAACCCTGACCGACTGGATGTCCTGCGACGGCTGGGCACTCCGGATGACCTGCTGCTGACCCGCGTCGTACGCGCCTTCGTCGACGTCGGACCGGCGCGGGTCAGCGCCATCCGGGCCAGTGCCCAGGGCGGCGACAGTGCCGCGCTCGCCGATGCCGCGCACCTGCTGCTGGGAGCCGCTGCAACGGTCGGAGCCACCGCCGTCGTCGACCTCTGCTGCCAGCTGGACGCCATGGGTCGCCGCGCCGATCTGACCGGTGCGGCCGAACTCGTGGATCGGCTGGCTGCCGAGATGTCGCGGGCCGAGGTCGAGCTGAACCGCGCCGTTGCAGCGGCCCGGTGAAGATCCTGGTCGTCGACGACGACTTCGGTTCCTGCCTGGTCGCCCGCGCGGCGGTCGAAGCGCTCGGTCATGAGTGCATCACAGCCGCCGATGGCGACGCCGCGTGGGAGATGCTGTCGAACGACAAACCCGACGTGCTCATCAGCGACCGGAACATGCCCGGCCTCGACGGCACGGCACTGTGCCAGGCAATCCGGGCCAGCGACCTCGGCAACTACACCTACGTCATCCTGCTCACCACCCGCGATGATCAGAGCGACGTGCTGTCGGGCATGCGGGCCGGTGCAGACGACTACTTGAGCAAACCGCTCGATCCGTTCCGGCTGGAAGCCCGGCTACTCGCGGCCGAGCGAGTCACCAGCCTGCACGCCGAGCTGAGCCGCTATCGCAACGATCTGCGCGCGCAGGCGCGTACGGATCCGCTGACCCAGGTCCGCAACCGGCTGCACCTGACCGAGGAACTGTCCGGTCTGCACCGGCACAGCAGCCGCTACGGGCATGACTACTCCGTGGCCATGATCGACATCGATTGCTTCAAGGGCTACAACGACGCGTTCGGACACCAGGCCGGGGACGCGGCGCTGATCAGCGTCGCGGGGGTGCTCCGGGCGTCGCTGCGCGACCATGACGAGATCTACCGCTACGGCGGCGAGGAGTTCCTGCTCGTCCTCCCTGAGCAGTCGGCCGGTGAGGCGCGCATGGTGGTCGAGCGGCTGCGCGCCGGGGTCCAGGCGCTGGGCATCGCCCACCCCACCACCGGTCCGGGCGTGCTCACCATCAGTGCCGGCGTGGCCTGCTGCACACCGCGCAGCACCGTCTCCACCGTCAGGCTCATCGAAGCGGCCGACGTCGCGATGTACGAAGCCAAGGAGGCCGGTCGCAACACCGTGGTGCAGAGCGCGGACGACGGAGCGGGACCGTCCGGGTCAGAACCGCCAGGGGAACGGGCTCCAGTCGGGCTGGCGCTTGCCGAGGAAGGCGTCCCGTCCCTCGACGGCCTCGTCTGAGTCGTACGCGAGCCGCGTCGCCTCCCCGGCGAACACCTGCTGGCCGGCCAACCCGTCGTCGACCAGGTTGAACGCGAACTTCAACATCCGCACCGCCGTCGGCGACTTGGCGTTGATCTCCGCACCCCACTGCGCCGCGACCCGCTCCAGGTCGGCGTGATCGACGACCGCGTTGACCATCCCCATCGCGTGGGCCTGCTCGGCGTCGTATTCGCGACCGAGGAAGAAGATCTCGCGGGCGAACTTCTGACCAACCATGCGGGCGAGGTAGGCCGAGCCGTACCCGCCATCGAACGATCCGACGTCGGCATCGGTCTGCTTGAACCTCGCGTGTTGCCGGCTGGCCAAACTGAGGTCGGCGACGACGTGCAGGCTGTGCCCGCCGCCGGCCGCCCAGCCGGGGACCACCGCGATCACGACCTTGGGCATGAACCTGATCAGCCGCTGCACCTCGAGGATGTGCAGTCGGCCGGCGCGGGCCGCGTCGACCGTTTCCGCGGTCTCTCCGCTTGCGTACTGATAACCGCTGCGCCCGCGGATGCGCTGGTCGCCGCCGGAGCAGAACGCCCATCCGCCGTCGCGGGGCGAGGGGCCGTTGCCGGTGAGCAGCACGCAGCCGACGTCGGAGCTCTGCCGGGCGTGGTCGAGCACGTGGTACAGCTCGTCGACGGTGTGGGGGCGGAAGGCGTTGCGGACC
>JBAVXU010000273.1:0-1617 GCA_049698415.1 Mycobacteriales bacterium | reverse complement strand
CACGAGGGCGTCGCGGGTGCGCGCCTTCTGGCTCGTGCGGCCCGTCTGCTCATATGAGATTGACATGCTCATGATGATATGGCACTCTCATATGGGATTCCAGTCTCATCTCCAGGAGAACGACCATGACCAGCCAGGCTTCGACACGCACCCCGTTTCATGCGGTCGCCCCCTCCGATGGGGAGTCGATCTGGTTCAACGGCGCGCTGCAGGACATCAAGCTGAGGGGCGACTGGAGCGACGACGCGCTCTCGCTCGTCGAGGTCGCGTCCACCCAGGGGCGCGCCACGGGACTGCACGCCGATCCGAGCCACGAGACGTTCTACATCCTCGAAGGAGAGCTGCTCTTCCACATCGACGGCGAGGAGCACTCGGCGGGAGCCGGCACGACGGTCGCGATCCGCCGCGGCGTCCCGCACGCGTTCCTCGTCGTCTCCGAGACGGCCCGCTTCCTCGTCATCAACACGCCCGGGACCCAGGAGCGCTTCTTTCGCGCCGGCGGCGAGCCGGCGCTGACGCGCGACTTAGCCGCGGCCCCGCCGCCGGACCTCGAGCGCACCATGGCCGCCGCCGCCGAGTTCGGGGTCACGCTCCTCGGGCCGCCGCCTTTCGCGGCCGACGCCGTACTCAAGACGAGCGGCTGACCCCGTCCGCCCAGGCTGCAGCCGGGCGGCATGCGCAGCTGTCAGTGGCCGTTGCTGCGACCCGGATTGCGGTCGAATGAGAGAAACGGCATCTCAGGGGGTAGTGCCAGCGCATGAGGAGATGGTCATCGGCCTTCTCCTCCCAACCGCTGCACCAGACGAGCTCAAAGCGATCCGAGAGCGCGAGAAGGTGGATTCCCGCGTCGGCCGAAAGGAAATGCATGACCCCGTCCACATTGTGGAAGGCGCCGTCTGGACGGGCGTCCGAGTGCCATCCCCAGAGCGAGATGACGCCGTCGACGTCAACGAACAGCACCGGTTTTGCCTGCATCTGCGCCAGTTCTGTGGAAAATCTGTTCTATCGGTGCGGGGGAGGCGATATCTCGCTAGCCTGCATGCAGCGCAGGATGCGCGTCAAGTTTGTCAGCCGGGCGGTCGATGACGAAGGTGTCGCCCGGCACCGGTCTCTGCACCTGACGCGAGCGTCTCGCTGATCTCTTTTATGAGTCTTCAACTCGGAATCCTCTTTGCGCTGCTGTGCGCGTTCGCCTCCAATCTGGCGTTCCTGTACAAGCACCGCGGCGCCTGTTGCGCATGCAAGGTCGACATCCGTCACCCGCTGCGCACGGCGATCTCACTCTGGAGCCAGCGCTGGTTCGCGATCGGGATGCTGGTCGGGCTCGGCGCCTGGCTGCTGCACGTCGCGGCGATCTCGCTCGCCCCGCTCTCCGTCGTCCAGGCGGTCCTCTCCGGCGGCCTCGTGCTGCTCGCCGTCATGGCAGACCGCCTCTTCGGCTTCAAGGTCGGCCCGCGTCAGTGGTGGGGCCTCGCGATGACCTGCGTCGGCTTGATCCTGCTCGGCGTCACGCTGCCGGCCAGTCACGGCGCCAGCTCCTCCTTCTCGGTCACAGCGATGATCGCGTTCGAGGCCGGCCTGTTCGGCATCGGAGCGCTCTTCATCATGGGCCCGCGC
>JBAVXU010000272.1:0-4344 GCA_049698415.1 Mycobacteriales bacterium | reverse complement strand
GCTAAAAATGGCCTAGCACTCAACACGTCCGAGTGCCAGAGTCGCCCGGCGAGGCTGGGTCGTGAGCCTCATGGCCTACGACGCATCCGTCCGTCGCGGGCGTCGGCGACACCGTCGCACTCGGCCCCGTCCACCCTTTCTACGGAGGGACATCCCCTATGCCGAAGATCATTGCGTTCGACGAAGAGGCCCGTCGCGGCCTCGAGCGAGGAATGAACCAGCTCGCCGACGCAGTGAAGGTGACGCTCGGCCCGAAGGGCCGCAACGTCGTCCTCGAGAAGAAGTGGGGCGCCCCCACCATCACCAACGATGGTGTGAGCATCGCCAAGGAGATCGAGCTCGAGGACCCTTGGGAGAAGATCGGGGCCGAGCTGGTCAAGGAGGTCGCCAAGAAGACCGACGACGTCGCCGGTGACGGCACCACCACTGCCACCGTGTTGGCCCAGGCGCTCGTGCGCGAAGGCCTGCGCAACGTTGCCGCCGGTGCCAACCCGATGTCGCTCAAGCGCGGCATCGAGGCAGCCGTGGAGGCAGTCGTCGAGCGGCTGTCCGCCGCCGCCAAGGACGTCGAGACCAAGGAGCAGATTGCTTCGACCGCCTCGATCTCCGCAGCTGACACCAGCGTCGGCGAGATCATCGCCGAGGCGATGGACAAGGTCGGCAAGGAAGGCGTCATCACCGTCGAGGAGAGCAACACCTTCGGCTTGGAGCTCGAGCTGACCGAGGGCATGCGCTTCGACAAGGGCTACATCTCGCCCTACTTCGTGACCGACGCGGACCGGATGGAGACCGTCCTCGACGATCCCTACATCCTGATCGTCAACTCCAAGATCTCCTCGGTCAAGGACCTGCTCCCGCTGCTGGAGAAGGTCATGCAGGGCGGCAAGCCGCTGGCGATCATCGCCGAGGACATCGAGGGCGAGGCGCTGGCCACCCTGGTGGTCAACAAGATCCGTGGCACCTTCAAGTCGGTCGCCGTCAAGGCGCCCGGGTTCGGTGACCGGCGCAAGGCGATGCTCAACGACATCGCGATCCTCACCGGTGGACAGGTCATCAGCGAAGAGGTCGGCCTCAAGCTCGACACGGCCACCATCGACCTGCTCGGCCAGGCCCGCAAGGTGGTCGTCACCAAGGACGAGACCACCATCGTCGAGGGCTCCGGCGACACCGACCAGATCGCCGGTCGCGTCCAGCAGATCCGCAACGAGATCGACAAGTCCGACTCCGATTACGACAAGGAGAAGCTCCAGGAGCGGCTGGCCAAGCTCGCCGGCGGCGTCGCCGTCGTCAAGGTCGGCGCAGCCACCGAGGTGGAGCTCAAGGAGCGCAAGCACCGCATCGAGGACGCAGTGCGCAACGCCAAGGCAGCCGTCGAGGAAGGCATCGTCGCCGGTGGCGGCGTGGCCCTGCTCCAGGCTGGTGCCGGCGCGTTCGAGAAGCTCGACCTCGAAGGTGACGAGGCGACCGGAGCCAACATCGTCCGCGTCGCGCTCGCAGCACCGCTCAAGCAGATCGCCATCAACGCCGGCCTCGAGGGTGGCGTCGTGGCGGAGAAGGTCAGCGGACTCGATGTCGGTTGGGGCCTCGACGCCCAGACCGGTGAGTACGTCGACATGATCAAGTCCGGCATCATCGATCCGGCCAAGGTCACCCGCTCGGCACTGCAGAACGCCGCTTCGATCGCGGCTCTGTTCCTGACCACCGAGGCGGTCATCGCCGACAAGCCGGAGAAGCAGCCGGCCATGGGCGCCGGCGGCCCCGGTGGCGGCATGGGGGACATGGACTTCTAAGTCCCCACACCGCACTGCCGAAAGGGCGGTCCCGCTACGGCGGGGCCGCCCTTTCGTCTGTCATCCGGTCGCCGGTGGCAGGACGACGTACTGACGCATCGCCAGGTCGAGGTATGTCACCGGACCGCGCGGCCCCAGCGAGCGGTCGACGTTGATGCCGGTCTCGGCCAGCCCGAGCAGCCGGTAGCCATCCACCAGTCGCGTCGAGGAGTTCCACAGCGCGGCCGTGCCGCCGTAGTTGTCGAGGAAGCGCCGGAAGACCGCCTCGTCCTCGGCGCAGACCGCGGCGGCCAAACCGCTGGTCTCGTGGTCGGCGATGCGCGCGGCCTGCTCGGGGCTGTCGACCGTGCCGACCGTGACGGTGGCCTCGGCTCCTCCCTTCAGCGCCCACTCCTGTCCGAGCGGATGCACGTGCGGCGCCATCGACGCGGCCACGCCCGCCTCGGACAGGGCACTGAGCAGGCCGTCGACCGCAGCCGCGGGCAGGCCGCTGTCGAGCAGCAACAGGTTCAGCCGGTTGCACACACCGAGCCGGTCGAGGCTGTCGAGGACGATCTGCCGAGCCTTCGCGACATCCGCGCCACGATCGACATAGAGCACCCCGCCGCCGTCTGCGTGAGCCAGCACCTGTACGCCCGCGGACGCGCCGACCCCAGCCAGGTGGCGGGTCACCGGTCCACTGCCACGCACCACCACGAGCGGGATGAGGTCGGGCTGCATCAGGATGGCGTCGGCGGCGCCGTGCCCGGGGGAGCGCACCAGTTGCACGGCATCGGCGGGCAGGCCGGCGCCGGTGAGCGCGGGCAACAGCACATGGTCGACCAGGGCGGTCGAGGACGTGAGCGCGGCGGCACCTGTGCGCAGTACGGCAGCGCTCCGGGCGCGCAGGACCTGCGTCGCCACGTCGACCACCACGTTCGGCCGGGCTTCGAAGATCGCCCCGATCACACCGACCGGCACCCTGCGTTCGGTCACCCGCCGGCCGTCACCGAGGACGCGTACCAGTCGGTCGGGGATCGGCGCGTAGGCATCGATGAGGGTGCGGATCTGGTCGGCCATCGCGTGCAGGCGGGGCGGGTCCAATCGCAGTCGATCGCGCAGGCTCTGCGACAGTCCGGCCGCGGACGCCGCAGAAAGGTCCGCCTCGTTGGCCTCGAGCAGGATCTGGCCGCGAGCTGTGAGCAGATCGGCCGCGGCCCGTAGAGCCGCGTCGATCGCGTCGTCAGAGGTACGCCGGAGCACGCCGGCGGCGACCGCTGCTCGGCCGGCCAGGTCGCGCACCGCGGCGGTGTCCTCGGCGGTGGCGGACGCCTGGACCATCCGGACTCCTCCTCTGGTCAGTCGGCGCTGCTAGGGACGGCGGATACTGCGTGTTGTGGCGATTCTCGTCGATCCTGCTGTGTGGCCCTGGCGCGGACGCCATTGGGCCCATCTGGTGAGTGACGAGTCCTATGACGAACTGCACGAATTCGCCACCCGGCTGGGCATGCCGCGGCGGGCGTTTCAGGGCGACCACTACGACGTGCCGGCAACGCTGCGGGAGCAGGCCATCGCCCTGGGTGCCGAACAGGTGCCGGCCCGAGAGTTGGTCGCCCGGCTCACTGCGGCCGGGCTGCGCCGCCGGAAGGGCTCGCCAGCGCCGACAACTCGCGGCTGAGGTTGTCGCGGGCGGCATCCTCCCAGGCGCGGGCCGGTGGAGTCCGGAACACCTCCTCGCGCTCGAGCAGGCCGCGCAGCACCGCCCCGCGGCCGGTCCGCCAGTCGGCGTCGTCCACGTGGGCGTACTCCCGGCGCACCGCCGCCACGTAGGCGTCGTAGCCGGGCGCGGGCGACGCGAGTACGGCGAGGTCGGCGTCACACAGCACCGCTGCGTCGGTGTCGCCGATCGGCGGCAGGTGTCCGGCGGTCATCCGGACCAGGCGCGCGACGCGGGCGCACTTCGGCGCCGCGAGGCCGGCCGAGGCGAGGTCGGACTCGGCAAGGGCGGCGCTGCGCTCCTCGTTGTCGTCCCGGCGTGGGTCGTAGACCGCGTCGTGGTACCACGCCGACAGCCGGACCAGGTCTGCATCGTCAGCGACATCGGCGAGGCTGTCCACAGTGGATAGCACAGCTGCCAGGTGGGTGGGCGTGTGGTACTGCCGGTGCGGCTCTGCGTACCGGTCCAGCAGGGCAGCGCACGCGACCGGAGCGGGCGTCAAGCCCATGCGTTCGAGCAGGGCAGCCCATTCGGTCGACAGGTCCACCGATCGATTGTGCCCTGCCTAGGTCACGACCTGCTCGACCTTGCCACGGGAGAGACGGTCCCAGTCGGTAGGCGCCATCCGCAGGGCCCTCCCGGCCGGGACCTGCTGGCCGGCTCTGCGCCGCGTGGTGACCTTGGCACCGTCGTAACGGCGCAGCTCGACGTCGACATCGCGGCGCGCGGTCGTGCCCGAGATCTCGACGACGTCGAAGCCGACCGGCGCGCGGACCTCCAGCCGATCGTCGGTGACAAGTGCGTTGCGTACCCGGACGCTTCGCCAATCCCCGGGTCCGTCGTGACGCAGGTGGTGGA
>JBAVXU010000271.1:0-3484 GCA_049698415.1 Mycobacteriales bacterium | reverse complement strand
CGGAACTGCCGCCGCAGAACCATCTCGACGCGCGTCTCGGCCACTCGCTCCACGACACCGCGCGCCCCGATCGCCGGATGGGCTGCGTCACCGGGAAGGAACGTGCCGGTGCCTGTGCCCAGCCAGGCGCACCGGCTGTAGTCGCCGATCCGGCCCGCGCCCGCCGCATCAAGGGCATCGACAACCGAGTCCACCGCGTCATGGGGAACGAAGGTGACGATCTTGTCGAGTGGTTCCCCCGGCAGTGTCGACAGCGGCGTCGTGTCGAGCAGTCCGAACCGCGCGGCGAGTGCATCGGAGACGCCCGGGCGCGCGACATCGGCGTTGGTGTGCGCGGTGTAGAGCGCGGCCCCGCCTCTGATCAGCCGGTGCAGAAGCCGGCCCTTGTACGTATCCGCGGCAACGCCGTGAACCGGCTTGAGCAGCAGCGGGTGATGTGTGAGCAGAAGGTCGGCCCGTTGCTCGAGGCACTGGTCGACCGTCGCGGCCACCGGGTCGACGGCGAGCAGGATCCGGCCTACCCGCGCCTCAGGGTCGCCGCACGCCAGCCCGACCGCGTCCCAGGGCTGCGCCCACGCCGGGTCGTAGAGCTCCTCCAGCGCCGCGACAACCTCGCCGAGTGTTGGCACGACGCACAGGCTAGCGGCGTGACGCCGCCTCCCGGACCGTCCCCGGCCTGGTCGCTCCCCGACCGGAGGCTGGTGTGCTCAGCGCACGCGGTGGCGGCTGCCCCGTCGCTGCGGCGGCGGCCACCACGGGGACCTGGCGGAAGTGCGCGGTGACCGTGACCGACGTTCCGTGGACGGCAGCCTCCATCCGGCCGTCGTGCACCTCGGCGAGTCGGCGTGCGAGATAGAGGTCCAGGGAGCTCGGGCGACCGGTCTCGGCGGACTCGCGGCTGGCGAACGGTTCGAGCAGTCGCCTGGGGCACTCGACGGTCGAGGCATCGGTGACGTACTGCAGGGCCACCAGCACTTCGCCGTTACGTGCCCGACCCTCCAGATGAACCGGTCCGGTGTCGCGAGCGTGGTCGCGTCCGTGGCGGACCATCGCCGCGACGATCTGCTGGAGGGTCGCCGGGGACAGTGCGGCAAGTAGGTCGGGATCCGATGTCGCCGTGACCCGCGGCTGACGGGTCGCCGACTCCAGCGTCGCGGACACGTCGGCCGCGGCGGCGGGATCGGTCATCGACGCGGAAGCGGCCGCGAGCATCGCTTCGAGCAGCCGGGACAGTCGGTGTTCGTGCTCCGCGATTCCGTCGAGCAACGCGTCGCGTACCTCGGGCGCGATGCGATCCCCCTGACTGCGCAGGGTCGCCACGACTCCTCGGATGGCCGTCAACGGCGTCCGGAACTCATGCGACACGCTCGTCATCAGGTCCTCACGCATCTGACCTGCTTCGCGTATCCGCGCGATCGCACTCATCTCGGTGTCCATCAACTGGATCCGGTAACTCTCCTCGCGGGCACGCGCCCGCGAGGACCAGCCCCAGAAGACGCCGAGCACCGTCGCGGCGGCGATGACGAAGGCGGCGTGCACCATCGTGAGGACAACCGCCTCGCGAGTCGATCCACCGCCGTCGGCATATGCCCGCTGGATCAGCAGGGTGCCGGCGATGACCTGCTCGGCCAGTACGTAGACGAACGCGGTGAGCAGCGGGCGCCAGTCCTGATAGAGCGCCACGAAGATGAGTACGAGAAAGAAGTAGAAATGGGCCTCGGTCATGCCGTCAGAAATGACCACGAGTTCGGTCGCGCAGGCCAGCAGGCCGATGGTGGCCGCGAAACTGCGCCAAACCCGCGTTCCAGGGCCTGCGGCAACGACGGCGAGCGCCGTGATGAGGCCGACCTGGCCGACGGTCGCGCGGAGCGGGTGATCGGTGAGCCGGCCGGCGATCAACAGGGCGGGCACGTGACAGGCCAGTACGGTCAGGATCAGCCGATGGCGGGCACGCCACTGCGCCTCCGGCATTGGCACTGCATGGGGCATCCGCTTGTGCCATACACGGCTGGTCGCCGCCCCCAATGTCACCCCACCAGTGTGCGACCCGCCGGGACGTCCCTGAATGGTCTGTTGGTGTCATATCGGGTTGCGATCCGAGCCAGGTCCACGTCGGAGCGCGGACTACGCCGCCGCGGGCGCTGAGCGTACGAAGGGCTAGACGGTGGCTGGGCCGCGGTCGACCGCGCGGCCGGCGAATCTGCCCGTACGGATCAGCTCGTCGATCTCCTCGGAGGGGCAGGCGGGGCTCCACAGGTATCCCTGCCCGAAATCGCAGCCGAGTTGCTGCAATGCCTTGAACTGCTCGATCGTCTCGACGCCCTCGGCGATGGCCCCGACCCCGACCGCATTGGCCAGTCCGACGACGCTGGCCACGATGGCCGAGTCGTCCGGGTCGGTGCCCATGCCCTTGACGAAGGTGCGGTCGATCTTGAGCTGGTCGACCGGGAAGCGCTTGAGATAGATCAGGCTCGAGTAGCCGGTGCCGAAGTCGTCGATGGCCAGCTGCACGCCGAGGCCCTTGAGCTCGGTCAGAATGGCCAGCGTCGCTTCGGCATCGTCCATCACGGCGGTCTCGGTGACCTCGAGCACCAGCGTTCCTGGATCGATGCGGGCCTCGCGCAGGGCCTCGGCGACGAGGTGGACCAGGTCGCTGCCCTGAGCCAGCTGACGCGCAGAGACGTTGACCGCCATCCGAAGCGGGCCGCCACCGGGGCCGGCGTGCGCCCACCTGGCAGCCTGCCGGCACGACGTCTGCAAGACCCAGGCACCGATGTCACCGATCAGGTCAGCCGCCTCGGCCGCCGGGACGAACTCACCGGGATGCAGCAGGCCCCGACTGGGATGCTGCCACCGCACCAACGCTTCGACACCGAGCATCTGCTCGCCCACGAGCGAGAACACCGGCTGGTAGTGGACGCGCAACTCGTCGCGCTGAACAGCGTGCCGCAGATCGCTGATCAGTCTGAGGCGGTGCGCGGCCTGCAGCCGCAGGTCCTCGTCGAACAGTTCGGCCCGGTTGCGTCCGCGTTGCTTGGCGAGATACATCGCGGCGTCAGCGTTGCGCAGCAGTTCGGCGGCATCGTCGGAGGTGGCGAATGCCACTCCGACACTGACCGACAGGTGCAACTCGTTGCCCACCACGACGAACGGTTCGGCGATCGCGGCGATCATGCGAGACGCGAGCACGAACGCCGCCGTCTCGTTGAGCATCCCCTCGCACAGGACGACGAACTCGTCTCCGCCCATCCGGGCCACAGTGTCATCGGGTCGTACGGCTGCCTGCAGGCGGGTGGCGACTTCCTGCAGCACCGCGTCACCGACGTGGTGGCCGGAGGTGTCGTTGACCTCCTTGAAGCCGTCAAGGTCGCAGAAGAGTGCGACGACGGTGCCGGCGTGGCGGTGGCCGCGCGCCAGGGCCTGATCGATGCGGTCGCTGAGCAGGGTGCGGTTGGGCAGGCCGGTGAGCGGGTCGTGCAGCGCC
>JBAVXU010000270.1:0-8627 GCA_049698415.1 Mycobacteriales bacterium | reverse complement strand
GTGCTCCCCGGCGGAGACGCGGTCGCCGCGGCTGCCACCGCTCCGATCCCGGCCACTCAGGCACCGCCGGTCGGCTCGCCCGGGCCGGTCCGCTACACCACGACGAGTCCGGCAGGCGGTCGACCGCGTACGTCCGTGCTCATCCTGATCGCGGTTCTGGCATTCCTGCTGTTCGCGGTGATGGCAAACCTCATCACCAAGTCCGTGCGCAGCACAAAGTCTCTGGGCACTCCACCGGCGGCAACCCAATCCCTGTCCCGTTCGGCGGCCACCAGCGTCCCGGTCGCCACGCCAACCGTTACCGTCAATGCCGCGTCTTATGTGGGGAGGCCGTACAAGGAGGTGCAGGTGGAGTTGGCCGGGCTAGGCCTGCGGGTCCGTCCCGCCTTCGCCGCCAAGCACGGCAAGGGAGCCAAGCCGGGTGAGGTCGTCGCGATCTCCCCTACGGGCCGCGTCCCCGTCGGCAGCACTGTCACGGTCACGTCCGTCGCGTCCAAGGACAAGGGCAAGGACAAGGGCAACGGCAACGGCGGCAATGACGGGTCGGCCGACTAGATGACCTCACCACGCCTGCTCGGCGGTCGCTACGAACTCGGCGCCATGCTCGGCTACGGCGGCATGGCCGAAGTCTTGCGCGGACGCGACACTCGGTTGGGCCGTGACATCGCGGTCAAACTGCTGCGCCACGACCTGGCCCGTGACAACGGCTTCCAGGCGCGTTTCCGCCGCGAGGCGCAGAACGCCGCCGCACTGAGCCATCCTTCGATCGTCGCCGTCTACGACACCGGCGATGACGCAGCAGCCGACGGCGTGGTGCTGCCCTACATCGTCATGGAGTACGTCGAGGGCCGCACGCTGCGCGAGGTGCTGCAGTCCGAGGGCCGGCTGATGCCCAGACGTGCGATGGAGATCACCGCGGACATCTGTGCGGCGCTGGAGTTCAGCCACCGCAACGGCATCGTGCACCGCGACATCAAGCCGGGCAACGTCATGCTGACCCCGACCGGTCAGGTCAAGGTGATGGACTTCGGCATCGCGCGGGCGCTGGCCCAGGGCACGTCGACGATGACGCAGACCTCGGCAGTGATGGGCACGGCACAGTACCTCTCCCCCGAGCAGGCGCGCGGCGAGGCGGTCGATGCGCGTTCGGACGTCTATTCGACCGGGTGCCTGCTCTACGAACTGCTCGTCGGCGAACCGCCGTTCACCGGTGACTCGCCGGTGGCGGTCGCCTATCAGCACGTACGAGAAGACCCCGTCCCACCGTCGGAACACGACGCCGACATCCCGCCCGACATCGATGCGGTCGTGCTCAAGGCCATGGCCAAGAACCCCGCCAACCGCTACCAATCGGCCGCCGAGATGCGTGCCGACCTGGTGCGGGCCGCGGCCGGGCGGCCGGTCGAGGCGACTCCGGTGCTGACCGGCGCGGACCGTACCCACACGATGGCGACGCAGATCGCACCCCCCGGCGACGGCACCACGTTGCGGCGCCCGCCCGAGCCCGAGCGAAGCCGACGGCTGTGGTACGCCCTGCTGATCCTCGCCGTGATCGGCGTCTTCGTCCTGGCCGCATGGTTGACCAGCACCCTGTTGGGGTCGCCGTCCAAGATCGACGTGCCCAACGTCAAGGGGCTGGCCGAGGCCGTCGCCGTCGACGACCTGCAACGACTGGGGTTCAAGGTCAAGCGCGAGGACGTGTTCAACTCCGACGCCGACCGCGGCAAGGTCGTCGACCAGAGCCCGACGGGCGGAGTGCCACTGCAAAAGGGTTCGACCGTCACCATCACCGTCGACCGCGGCCTCAGGCGGATCGCGGTCCCGGACCTGGTCGGGTCGACGCGCGACGAGGCTGTCGCCAAGCTGACGACCGCGGGGCTGGACTACACGTTCGTGGACGCGCCGAGTGACAAGCCCAAGGGAGAGGTCGTCGCCACCGATCCGGTCGCCGGCACACAGGTGCCGGTCAAGACCAAGATCACGGTCAAGGTCGCCGACGGGCTCATCGACGTGCCCAACGTGATCGGCAAGACCGAGGACGAGGCGCGCAACCTCCTCGAGGCAGCCGGTTTCGTGGTCCAGGTCTCCGAGGTGACCTCGGACAAGCCGCCCGGCACGGTGGTGGCGCAGGCGCCGACCAAGCGAGCGGCGACCGGATCCACGGTGAAGCTCCAGGTGGCCAAGGCCGCACCGCCGTCACCGTCGCCTTCACCTTCGCCGTCACCGTCGCCGTCGGTCTTCCCCTAACCGGACCCCGGAGCAGACGCCTCGGCTCAGACGAGGGCGGCCAGCCGGCGTTCCTCGACCGCGGCAGCGAACGCCGGCACGAGATCGCGTGCCTCCGGACGTCCGCACACCGCCATCCAGTTGGCCAACAGCAGGTGTCCGCCCTGTGTCAGGACCGACTCCGGATGGAACTGCACGCCCTCGACTGCCGTGCCCGGAACGCGCAGCGCCATGATCACGCCGGAGGAGGTACGGGCCGTCACCTCGACCTGCGCCGGCACCGATCTCTCGACCACCGCGAGCGAGTGGTACCTCGTCGCGGTGAAGGGATCAGGCAGTCCGGCGAGCACTCCGTCGCCTCCGTGATGGACCTCGCTGGTCTTGCCGTGCAACAGCTCGGGTGCGCGGGCCACCGTCGCGCCGTAGGCCGCGGCGATGGCCTGGTGCCCGAGGCACACCCCGAGGATCGGCAGCTCATCGGCGTAACGGCGCACCAGGTCGACGCAGATGCCGGCTGACTCGGGCACGCCCGGGCCGGGCGAGAGCAGCACCCCGTCGTAGCCCGCCACGTCCGGCAGCGCGATCTCGTCGTTGCGCCGGACCTCGCACTCGGCGCCGAGCTGGCCGAGGTAGGCGACGAGGTTGTAGACGAAGCTGTCGTAGTTGTCGACAACCAGGATGCGCGTCATGATCGCCCAGCTTATCCGCGGGCGGGGCGGGGCCGGCCGGATTGGCGCATCATCCCACCGGTCGGGCGTGCACCAGCGACAGTGAGGCGTCGAAGGCCGGTGCGGTCACCACGGCCTTCTCCTCGACGCTGTAGCCCAGATGGAAGGCCACGACGTACTGCTGGAAGATCGCCACCCCCGGCTCGGCCGCCAGCGCGAGCATCAGGTTGCCCGGATCGCCGATCGCGGCGATGACGAACGGCGGGGAGTAGGTGCGCCCCTGCAGGAGCAGGGTGTTGCCGACGCAACGCACCGCGCTGGTGGCGACCACCCGCTGGCCCATGATCGTCATGGCGTCGGCGCCGCCGAGCCACAACGCGTTGACCACTGCCTGCACGTCCTGCTGGTGAACGATCACATCGTCGGGCGAGGCGCCCGGCGGGAGCGCACCGTCAGTGCCCCGGATGGCATCGTCGAGAGACACCACCACCCCTGGGCCGCGCAGTGCGGTGAGTCCGGCCGATGGGCGAAGGCCGTCGACGCGCCGCTGGGCCGAAGCGACACCTGCGTTGCGGGTCGACTGGGCTGTCGTGGCCTTGTCGACGTCGCGGCGCAGGCTGCGCAGCTGAGCGCTGAGGTTGCGTACGTCGGCGTCGCGCTTGCTGATCAGCTGCTCCAACTGCAGCCGCCGGCCGGCCCGCAGGTCGGTGCCCTGGGAGGTCTCGGCGCTCGTGGAGAACAGCACGCCGGCGCCGAGCAGGATGCAGGGCACGAGCAGGCGCCACGGCCGAGCCGGCATTCGACGCACGCGCTGCACCCCTGCACTCCCTCCGGATCTCCGCCATTGACTACGCTAGCGGCTACCAGCGCCCAGGAGATCCCGTGCCCAAGTCACGCGTTCGCAAGAAGACGGTCTACGTCCCCCCGACCGACGTCCGTCCCGCCGCCAACCGCAAACGCGGGCCGAGTTCCCGCTGGCTTCCAATCGCTGCGGTCGCCATGCTCGTCGTCGGCGTGATCTGGCTGGTCGTCTACTACCTCTCGCAGGGCGTCTATCCCGTCAAGAGCATCCACGCGTGGAACCTCGCCGTGGGTTTCGCCCTGCTGGTGGGCGCGCTCGGCGTGCTGACCCGCTGGCGCTGACCCGAAACACACGCTTGTAATTTATCCCCAGCGGTTCTCCACAGTGTGGATAACGCGGCCGTCAAGGTCCCGGCGCAGGCACTCCCATGCCGAGGGCGCTCAGGCGTACCAACCCGAGGAACAACTCGTCACGTGCGGCCTCGTCGTACCAATGGAAGTGGCCGAAGGTCTCCAGGCTGACGAACCCGTGCAGAGCCGCCCAGGCGTGCATCATCGCCTGCAGGGTCGCCGCCGGGGTCGAATCGCCGGCCAGTTGCTTGTCGGCCAGCGCCGTAGCCAGTCGTGGGCTCACCTCACCGAGCAGCGGCGGCTGCGCAACACCCTGGACGGACGCCGCGGCGACGATGGCACCGAGGTTGCTCAGCGCCCGGCGCGCGGCGTCGACGGTCGGGCCGTCCTCCGGCGCGGTGTAGCCGGGGACGGGGAGGCCGAATACCAGCGTGAAGCGTTGCGGATCGCGCTTGGCCCAGGCGCGGTAGGCCTCGGCGGTCGCCACCAGCCGGTCTGCGATGTCGTCGTCCGCGATCCCCTCGACGGCGGCCGATAGGCAGTCACTCAGGTCGAGGAAACCGTCGCTGATCATCGCCGTCAGCAGTTCGTCACGATCGGCGAAGTACCGGTAGAGCGCCGGCGCGGTCAACCCCATGGCGCGTGCGATGTCGGCGAAACGGACGTCGATCGTGGAGTTCTCGCGCATGATTGCCAGTGCCGTCTGCTTGATCTCGTCGACCGTGGCGGCCCGGGTGCGCTCCCTGCGACTCTGCCGCCGAAGCTCGGTGCGGTCCAGATCGTCGGTCGACGCGTCACCGCTCATGTCGTTATCACCGTGAAGCATCGTTACATAAGTTATACCGCTTGACAAGCAACGGTCCGTCAGGTTAGTTACTAGTCATCACTCCTGGTGGAGCCACCGAGCGGCACGGAGAAAGACCATGACAGCTAGCGGTACGCAACCCGGGGCGCTGGGACGGCTGGGTGGATTCGCCTACCGTCATCGCGGCCAGGTGATCCTCGCCTGGCTGGCGGCATTGGCTGTCGCATTCGGACTGTCGACGCTGCTCAGCGGGCCGTTCAACGCTGACTACAGCGCCCCGAGCTCCGACTCGACCGCCGCGGGCGATCTGCTCACGCAGCGATTCCCGGCGCAGGCCGGAACGCGGATCGCCGTGGTCGTACGTTCCGACAAGCCGGTGTCCGACCCGGCGACTCGCTCGGAGATCGACGCGCTGGTGCAGCAGCTCGCGACGATGCCTCATGTCGCGTCGGTGCTGCGACCCGGTCAGACGCCCGGCGCGATCTCCGCCGACGGGCGAACCGCCATCGCCGAGTTGCGGATGGACACCGTCAACTACCAAGACCTCAAGGTCGCGGACACCAAGAGGATGCTGGCGGTGGCCAAAGCCGCCCAGCGGCCCGGACTCGAGGTCGCGCTCGGCGGCCAGGCTGTCCAGCACGCCGAAGAAGGCAAGATCGGTTCCGAGGGAATCGGCCTGCTGGCAGCAACCATCATCTTGTTGCTCGTCTTCGGCTCGGTCGTCGCCGCCGGACTGCCGATCATCGTCGCTGTCACCGGCCTGGCGGTCAGCAGCCTGCTGACCGGCGTCATCGCCGCGGCGATGCCCGTACCCGACTGGTCGACCGCGCTCGCGGCGATGATGGGAATCGGGATCGGGATCGACTACGCCCTGCTCATGGTGACCAGGTTCCGCGAGTGGCGGGCCGGTGGCCTCGATCCCGAGGCCGCGACCATCGCGACTCTCGACACCGCAGGTCGATCCGTGCTGCTGGCCGGCGCGACCGTCATGGTCAGCATGTTCGGGCTGTTCGCGATGGGCCTGTCCTTCATGCGCGGGGCGGCCATGGTGACGATCGTCGCGGTGGCGGTGGTTCTCGCCGCGGCACTGACGCTCTTCCCCGCCCTGCTCGGTTTCGCCGGTTCACGGATCGATCGGCTTCGGCTGCCGATGCCTCGGCGCCGCGCCCGAGCGGCTGGTCCGGCCGGTGGTCAGGGCTGGGTGCGCTGGAACAATCTCGTCGCCCGGCACAGCATCATCTCGGCGCTGGTCGGCGTCGCCCTCCTGGCCGCCCTGGCCTCGCCGTTCCTCGGCGTACGCTTCGGCTTCCCCGACGCCGGCAACGATCCGGCAGGTTCGTCCAATCGGCAGGCGTACGGGATGACCGCGAAAGCGTTCGGGCCGGGATCGAACGGTCCACTGGTGCTCGCCATCAAATTGCCGGCGGGCGAATCGACGGCCGCGCTGGGCCGGTTGCAGGCCGACCTGTCCAACACCACCGGCGTCGCCGCCGTCACCCCCGCGCAACTGAACCCGGCCGGGGACACCGCCGTGATGTCGGTCGTCCCCGCAACGGCTCCGGGAACGGCGGCCGCCGAGGATCTGGTGCGCCGACTGCGCGACGGCGTGCTGCCCGCCGCCGAAAAGGACACCGGGCTCACGGCCTACGTCGGCGGCGTGACCGCGCAGACAGTGGACACCACCGACAACATCGCCTCCCGGCTGCCGCTGCTGATCGGTGGGGTCGTACTCCTGTCGATGCTTCTGCTGCTGGTGGCGTTCCGCAGCATCGCCATCGCGCTCAAGGCGGCGGTGATGAATCTGCTGTCGGTCGCCGCGGCTTACGGCGTGGTGGCCTGGGTGCTGCAGGGCGGTGTGCTGGGCAAGCTGGTCGGGATCGACACGCCCACCCCGCTGGCGGCGTTCGTGCCGGTGCTGATGTTCGCCGTGCTGTTCGGCCTGTCGATGGACTACGAGGTGTTCCTCATCGCACGGATGCGCGAGGCCTGGCTGCGTACGCACGACAACTCCGAAGCGATCCTCAGCGGAATGGCCGGCACGGCCAGGGTCATCACGGCTGCCGCCGCCATCATGGTCGCGGTGTTCGCGGCGTTCATCCCCGATCCGCTCATCTATCTCAAGATCATCGGCTTGGGCATGGCAGCGGCGATCTTCATCGACGCGACCATCGTGCGCTTGCTGCTGGTGCCCGCGGTGATGCACCTTCTCGGTGCCGCCAACTGGTGGCTCCCTCGGCGGGTGTCGCGCTTCGTCCCACAACTGCACGTCGAGGGCCGTCCCGAGCGCTACGCGCGGACGGCTGAGGACCGTTCGCCGACGCTGGAGCCTGCCTAGCTGAGCACGAGCCGCCGGCGGCGTGATTGGCTGAGCGCGTGCGAGCCGTGGTCGTCGGATCGGGAGTCTCCGGGCTCACCTGCGCCCTGCGCTTGAGCGAGGCCGGTTGCTCTGTCGAGGTGGTCTCCGATCAGCCGCCGGAGCGCACGACGTCTGCGATCGCCGCGGCGCTGTGGTACCCGTACCGCGCTTTTCCCGAGGCCGAGGTCACCCGCTGGGGCGCCGCGACCTACGCCGTACTCGCCGGGCTGGCCGGTGACATGTCGACCGGCGTGCACATGCGGACCGGCCGGGAGTTGTACGAGTCCCCGACCGCGGACCCTTGGTGGCGCAACGCTGTGCCCAGCCTCGACCGGGTGCCCCAGGAGCAACTGCCCCCGGGATATGTCGACGGCATCGAGCTCACGGTGCCGGTGATCGACCCGTCGGTCCACCTGCCATGGCTGGTGGCGAAGGCGACCGGCGCCGGTGTGGCCTTTCGCCAGGCGCATGTGAGCGACCTTGCAGCGCTCGCCCCCGACGCCGACGTGATCGTCAACTGCACCGGCCTGGGCGCACAGCACCTGCTGGGTGACGACACCCTCGTGCCCGTACGCGGCCAGATCGTCGTCGTCGCCCAGGTCGGGGTCACCGACTGGTTGCTGGCCGACACCGAGGGGGTGGAGATCTATGTCATACCGCGGGAGCAGACCATCGTGCTCGGTGGCACCGCCCAGGTCGGCGACACGGATTTGGAGCCCGACGCGGGCACGGCACGGGCCATCCGGGACCGGTGCATCGGGCTGATGCCGCACCTGGCCCAGGCGGAGGTTCTGGCCAACAGGGTGGGCCTGCGTCCGGCCCGGCCGGAGGTGCGTCTCGAATCCGGCCGGCTCTCCACGGGCCAGCCGGTGGTGCACAACTACGGCCACGGCGGCGCGGGGTGGACGCTGTCGTACGGCTGTGCCGCCGACGTCGTCGCGATGGTCATGGTGGGTACGGGCTGATCAGAGCAGTTCGAGCACCGTGGCGTTGGCCATCCCGCCTCCCTCACACATCGTCTGCAGGCCGTACCTCGTGCCTGTCTCGCGCATCGTGTGCACGAGGCTGGTCATCAGCCGGGCGCCCGATCCGCCGAGCGGGTGCCCCAAGGCGATCGCTCCGCCGTGCGGGTTGAGCCGGTCGGGGTCGGCGCCGGTCTCGGCCAGCCAGGCCAGCGGGACCGGAGCAAAGGCCTCGTTGACTTCGTAGACGCCGATGTCCTCGATGCGCAGGCCGGCCCGGGCCAGCACCTGGGCGGTCGCGGGAATCGGCGCGGTGAGCATGATGACCGGGTCGCCGGCGGCGAGCGCGGTGGCGTGCAGGCGCGCGATCGGGGCCAGCCCGAGCTCGCCGGCCCGTTCGCTCGTCGTGACGAGCAGAGCCGCCGCACCGTCGGAGATCTGCGAGGAGGACCCGGCGG
>JBAVXU010000269.1:0-3083 GCA_049698415.1 Mycobacteriales bacterium | reverse complement strand
GGTCAGCCCTGGTCTGCGGCGCCGGCTCGATGGCCCGGCTCGCCGTCTCCACCCTGCACCGCGCCGGGATCGTGAGCATCGTCATCGCCAACCGCTCCCCCGAGGCGGCCCGGCAACTCGCGGCGACGGTCTCGGGACGGTCGGCCGGTCTCGACGATCTCGCGACCGAACTGGCCGGTGTGGACATCGTGGTCTCGGCTACTGCTGCGGGCGCGACGGTGGTGCCCGCCAGTGCGATCGAGAAGGCGATGAGTGGCCGCTCCGGTCGCCCGCTGTTCGTCCTCGACCTGGCCATGCCGCGCGATGTCGACCCGCTTTCGGGGGCCGTCGACGGTGTCACCGTCGTCGACCTCGAAACACTCAGCGCCGCGCTCGCCGACCCCGGCATGCGGGCCGAGATCGAGGCGGCGCGCACGATCGTCGCTGCAGAGGTGGTCAAGTTCCTGGCGGCTCAGCGCTCCGGCGACGTGGCGCCGACCGTGACCGCGCTGCGCTCGCGCGCTGCCGCCCTCGTCGACGCCGAGCTGGCCCGACTGGCGAGCAGGCTGCCCGATCTGGATCCGGCCACCCGCGCCGAGCTCGAGGCCACGGTTCGCCGGGTCGTCGCCACCCTGCTGCACACGCCCACCGTCCGGGTGAAGGAGCTGGCCACGGCACCCGGCGGCGACACCTACGCCCAGGCGCTGCGTGAGCTGTTCGAGCTCGATCCCGCCGCCACCGAGGCAGTCGCCCGCGCCGCCCTGCCCGTACCCGAGGACGCGCTATGACCGCCGGAACCTTGCGGGTCCTCCGCCTGGGCACCCGACGCAGTGCGCTGGCGTTGGCCCAGTCGCGGCCGGTCGCTTCGGCACTCCACGCCGATGTGGAGTTGGTCGAGGTGGCCACGGCCGGAGATCTCTCTGCCGCTGCCATCTCACAACTCGGTGGCACCGGCGTGTTCGTCTCGGCGCTGCGCGAGCAGTTGCTGGCCGGTGAGATCGACCTTGCCGTGCACTCGTACAAAGACCTGCCGACCGCGCCGACGCCGGGGATCGTGATCGCCGCGGTGCCGGTCCGCGAGGATCCGCGCGATGTTCTGATCGCCCGCGGCGGCCGCACGCTGGCCGAGTTGCCGGCCGGGTCAACCGTCGGCACCGGTGCGCCTCGGCGGATCGCGCAACTGCGGGCGCTCGGGCTGGGCCTCGACGTGGTGCCGATCCGTGGCAACGTCGACACCCGGTTGCGCAAGGTGGCAGACGGTGAACTCGACGCCGTCGTCCTGGCCCGGGCCGGTCTGGCCAGGCTGGGCCGCCTCGACGAGATCAGCGAGGTGCTCGACCCGATCCAGATGCTGCCGGCGCCTGCGCAAGGGGCACTGGCCGTCGAGTGCCGGGTCGACGACGCCGACCTGATCGGACTGGTCGGACATCTCGATGACCCGGATACCCGGGCGGCCGTCCTGGCTGAGCGGTCCCTGCTCGCCGCCCTCGAGGCCGGCTGCACGGCACCGGTCGGCGCGCTGGCCGAGATCTGCCTGGGCGAGCACGACACTGAGATCTATCTCCGCGGTGCGGTCACTGCGCTGGACGGCTCGCATGCCGTCCGGCTGTCAGCGACCGGACCGGTCAATGACGCCGATGTCATTGGGCGACAGCTTGCTGCCGACCTGATCGATGCCGGTGCCGAGCACCTCCTCACCGATGAAACCAGGAGTACTGGATGACCCGCGCACGCAAGAACACCGGCCGTATCGCCTTCGTCGGCACCGGCCCGGGAGACCCGGGGCTCCTCACCCGCCGGGCCGTGGAGTTGCTGGCGAGTGCTGACTACGTCGTGCATGACGCGTCGGTGCCAGCTGAGGTGGTGGCTCTGGCCGACGCCGGTGCTGAGATCAGCGTGGCCGAGGGCGCACCGGGCGACGTCGCCAAGCTGCTGCTGTCGGCGGCCCGCTCCGGGTCGACAGTGCTGCGGCTCGTGCACGGTGACCCGTTCAGTTCCGACGACGTGGTGGCCGAGCTCAAGGCGATCGCGCGTACGGCCATCCCGTTCGAGGTCGTGCCGGGCATCCCGGCAGAGACCGCCGTCCCGACCTACGCCGGCGTGCCGACCGGCGGTGCGCGCACCGTGGTTGATCTGCACGAAGGCGCTGTCGACTGGTCCACGCTCGCCGTAGCCCCGGGCACCCTCGTGATCACCGCCTCGCCGGGCGACCTGGCCAAGATCGCCGCCGGGCTCGCCGACAACGGCAAGTCCCCCAACACGCACGTCGCCGTCACCCAGGCCGGTGCGAGCGACCGCCAGGTCACGGTCGACGCCACCGTGGCGACGATGGCCACCGCCGCGGCCGGTCTCGACGGCCCGCTCGTCGTCATGGTCGGCGCCGGCGTCGCCCTGCGTGGCCGGCTGTCGTGGTGGGAGAGCCGCGCGCTGTACGGCTGGCGCGTGCTGGTGCCGCGGACCCGGGAGCAAGCTGGCGCGATGTCCACCCGGCTGCGTATCCACGGCGCCGTGCCGGTGGAGGTGCCGACGATCGCCGTCGAGCCGCCGCGTACCCCGGCGCAGATGGAGCGGGCGATCAAGGGCCTGGTCACCGGCCGCTACGAATGGATCGTGTTCACCTCGACGAACGCGGTGCGGGCGGTCTGGGAGAAGTTCGCGGAGTTCGGCCTCGACGCCAGAGCGTTCGCCGGCGTCAAGATCGCCTGCGTGGGGGAGGCGACCGCCGATGCGGTGCGCGCCTTCGGCATCGAGCCGGAGTTGGTGCCCAGCGGCGAGCAGTCCAGCACCGGCCTGCTTGCCGACTTCCCGCCCTACGACGACGTGCTCGACCCGATCGACCGGGTGTTCCTGCCCCGCGCCGACATCGCCACCGAGACTCTCGCGGCCGGCCTGCTGGAACGTGGGTGGGAGGTCGACGACGTCACGGCCTATCGCACCGTACGCGCCGCGCCGCCGGCCGCGCTGACCCGCGACGCGATCAAGAGCGGCGGCTTCGACGCGGTGCTGTTCACCTCGTCGAGCACCGTGCGGAACCTGGTCGGCATCGCCGGCAAGCCGCACCCGCGGACAGTCGTCGCTTGCATCGGACCGAAGACGGCCGAGAC
>JBAVXU010000268.1:0-8071 GCA_049698415.1 Mycobacteriales bacterium | reverse complement strand
GCACGATGACGGAGACGATCAGCAGCGCGCCTTGGGCGACGTTCTGCCAGAACGAGTTGACGCCGACCACGTCGAGACCGTTGACGAGGGCTCCGAGCAGCAGCACCGCCAGCACCGTGCCGCCGATGCCCCCGCGACCACCGGCCAGCGCGGCGCCGCCCAGCGCGGCCGCGGTGATCGACTGCAGCTCCAGACCCTGGCTGCCTGAGACCGGCTGGCCCGAGCCGGTGTACGCGGTCAGCATGATGCCGGCCACCGCCGCGACGATGCCGGAGAGGATGTAGACCGCGATCAGGTACTTGTTGATGTCGATTCCGGCCAGTCGGGCCGCCTTGTCGTTGCCGCCGATGGCGTAGATGTTGCGGCCGATGTCGGTGTAGCTGAGGAGTACATGGATGGCCGCGGCGATGGCCAGGAAGATCCACACCATCGTGGGGATCCCGAGGATGTTTCCGCGGGCGACGAAGATGAAGAAGCCGTCGTTGAGCACGAAACCTTGCGCCCGGCCGTTGGAGATGACCAACGCGACACCCTTGTATGCCGCCAGTGTGCCGAGAGTCGCGATTACGGCATTGACCCGGCCGAAGACGATGATCAGCCCGTTGACCAGACCGGCAAGGACGCCGACACCCAGTGCAGCTGCGACCCCGGCCAGGGCGCTGCCGCCGGTGGCGGTGAATGCCATGGCCGACACGACCGAGGCGATTCCGGCTTGCGATCCCACCGAGATGTCCAGCGCGCCGCAGATGATCACCACCGTCTGAACCACGGCCAGCGCGCCTACGACAGCCACGGTCTGGGCGATCGTCTTGAGGTTGGCGGCGGAGAGGTACGTGGAGTTCAGCGACCCGAAGATGGCGAGGGTCAGCACGAGCGCACCGCCGAGGACCACGTTCTGCAGCGCCGCCCACCACCGCGTCGCCCTGCCGGACTCGGCGGTGGGCGCCGGCGGCTGCGCCACAGCGCTCGGCGTTCGCCCGCCCTGCTCGGGATCGGCCTGCTGGGTCACGCTGCTCCTCCTGGTTTCGCGGACAGGTCGTCTGCCATGGCAAGTCCGAGGATCTTCTCCTCAGTCGCTTCTGCCCGGTTGAGTTCGCCGGTGAGGTGCCCGTGCTGCATGACCAGCACCCGGTCGGCCAGGCCGAGGACCTCGAGCAGGTCCGATGAGATCACCAGGAGAGCGACGCCGGCGTGCGCCAGATCCTGCACGATGTCGTAGATCTCGACCTTGGCGCCGACGTCGATGCCGCGGGTGGGCTCGTCGAGGATCAACAGCTTCGGCCGCCGGGCAAGCCACCGCGCCAGGACGACCTTCTGCTGGTTGCCCCCCGAAAGCTTGCTGATCAGCTGCTCAAGGCTGGGGGTGCGCACCCGCAGTCGTCGGGTGAACTCCTCGACGAGTCGGCGCTCGGCCCGGCGGTTGACGAATCGCCACCGCCGGAGCCGGTCCAGCACGACGAGGGAGGTGTTGTCACGTACCGATCGGTCCATGAACAGCGCATCCGACTTGCGCTCCTCGGGTGCGAGCCCGATCCCGCGGCGCACTGCTGCCTTGGGCTGGCGTGCCTGAAGGCGGCGGCCGGCCACCGAGATCTCACCGCTGCGCACCGGAAGATCGCCCACCAGCGCGTGCGCCAGCTCGGAGCGCCCGGCTCCCACCAGGCCGGCCAGAACGACCACCTCACCGGCGCGGACGGTGAATGAGATGTCGCGGACGGCGTCGGTCGTCAGGTTGCGCACCTCGAGTACGGGCTCACCCACGGTCGCGTGTTCGCGGGTGAACATGCTCGACAGGTCGCGGCCGACCATCAGCCGGACGATTTCCTGCTCGTCGGTCTCCGCCGTGGCCCGGTCGGCGACGTGGCGCCCGTCGCGGAGTACGGCGACGTGGTCGGACACTTCGAAGACGTCCTGCAGCCGGTGGGACACGTAGATCACGATCCGTCCGTCGTCGCGCAGCCGGCGGATGATTCGGAAGAGCGCCGCGACCTCGTGCTCGGACAGCGACGACGTGGGTTCGTCGAACGCGATCACCCGCGCGTCTGAGATCACCGCACGGAGAATCTCGACGACCTGCCGCTGGGCAGCCGACAGGTCGCGTCCCATCGTCTGGGGGGAGAGGACGCGTTCGAACCCGAGGTCGGCCAGGTCCGCGGCCATTCGACGGCCCAGTTCGCGACCGTCGAGTATCCGGCCGTGCCGGGGCAGGCGTCCGACGTAGACGTTCTCGGCCACGGACACGTGCGGCACGATCTCGGGCTCTTGAGCGATCACCCTGATCCCGGCCCGGTGTCCGTCGCGCGGTGCGCTCATCCGCAGCGTCGTGCCGTCGAGACTGATCGACCCGCTGTCGGGGGAGTAGTCCCCCTGGATGATACGCAACAAGGTGGACTTGCCCGCGCCGTTCTCGCCCATGAGGGCGGTCACGGAGCCGGGCCGGAACGTCAGGGTGACATCGGACAGTGCCTGCACCGGACCGAACGCTTTCGAGACGTGGTCGATGAGCAGTCCAGCGCTCTGCGTTGGCTCGGCCATGGCTACGTCTGACTCAGGAGGTCAGACGCACTTGAGCCCGGCCTGCTGCCAGTCCGTCGGACCGACCATCTTCGTCGGCGCGAACGACTCATGAGGGAAGGCGGTGCCCTTGCGGATGTGGTCGTACATGATCTTGACCGACAACTTGCCGACGTCGACGCCGTTGATGAACAGGGCAGCCTTCATGCCGGTCGGCTTGTTGGACTGCCAACTCTTGCAGGCGAGGTAGGCACCGAGCCCGACGCCGATGATGTCGTTGGCGGCCACCGTCCCGTTCTGCAGGGCCGTCACCGCCCCCTGGACGTTCTCGTCGTTGCACCCCCACACCACCCAATGCTTCACGGTCCGGTTGGCGTTGAGCAGGGCCGAGGTCTTGCTCTGGGCGCCAGAGGGGGTGTTGTCGGTGCCCACGTTGATGATCCGCGGGCTCGCCCCACCGCTCGCTGCCTTGAATGCGACGCCCGCAGCCTTGACGCGGTCCGTGCACACGGTGACGTCCTGCTGCCACTCGGACAGGATCGCGGTGTCAGCGGCCTTCCAACCGGCGGTCTTGAACAGCTCGCCGGCCTTCTTGCCGACCTCGGTCCCCATCTGGGTGCCGCTGAATCCGACCCGCGGGATGAGGTTCTTGCTGTCGCACTTGGTCGGATCGGGCGCGTTGGTGCAGATCTGGTCATCGGAGGTCAGCAGCGGGATGTTCGCCGCGTTGGCCAGCGCTACGACCTGAGGTCCCACAGCGGGATCGGGCGGGACGATGATGATGCCGTCCGCCTTTTGCGCTATCGCTGCCTTCACCGCGCTGATGGCCAGGTTGGCATCGGAGGCGAGGTTGGCCGACGTGATGGTGATGCCACCGCTCAATGACTTCGCCTCGCTCTTGCCGCCGTTGAGTTCGTCGACGAAGTACTGCTGATCTGCCTGCTTCTGCAAGTAGGCGATCCGCAGCGATCCTGACTTCTTCGTCTTGCCGGCCTGGCTCGTGCCCGAGGACTTGCCCGATGAGCATGCGGTGAGCAGGAGCAGGATCGCGGCTACGGCCGCCATCACCAGCAGTGGACCTTTGCGGTCCCACCCAGCTGTCCGGAAACGGATCATGCGGCCTGAACCCGGTGTATCCATCCAGTCACTCCCATGGGCGCATATAGCTACGAATGGTCGGCCATCATTGTGCGCTCGGGAGTGTGCCGCTGCCACCCGGGGCCCTGTCGGGCGCAGCTTGCTCAGCCGAGGATGGTCAGGCCGCCCCAGCCGAAGCCGATGGTGCTGACCGTGCCGAACCGGCCGGCGCCGTTGCCGCGATAGAGCAGCAGGTCACCGCGGCTGTTGCGGCCGATGATGTCGGGATGCCCGTCTCCGGAGAAGTCGCCTGCGGCGACCATCGCGGTCAGTTCGTTCCAGCGGGAACCGATCGTGATACGTCCCGACGTGAGGCCACCCGCACCGTCGCCCGGATAGAGGTACAGGTCGCCGGTGGATCCGCGGGAGACGATGTCGCTGCGGCCGTCCCCGTTGAAGTCGCCGACGCTCAGGATCGCGGTCATCCCCTGCCAGCCGGCTCCGATCGTGCTGACGGCGCCGAAGCCGCCCGCGCCGTCGCCGCGGTGCAGCATGAGCTCACCGGTTGCGGTTCGTACGACCAGGTCGGGCTTGCCGTCGCTGGTGAGGTCGGCGTCACCGGCCAGCATCGTCACCGAGCCCCAGCCGGTGGCGAGGGTGACCGGGCTCGCGGCGAGACCGGTGGCTGTCCCGGCGTACATCAGCAAGTTGCCGGCGGTGTCCCGGCCGATCGCGTCGTTGCGGCCGTCGCCGCTCCAGTCGCCGCCGTCGATCAGCGGATCGAGACCGGACATGCCGGTGGCCGCGGTGGTGTGACCGGCGGTGAAGCCACCGGCGCCGGTGCCGGCGTACGACCGCACGTTGCCGGAGGGGTCGCGGGCGAGGACGTCGGCATGCCCGTCACCGGTGAAGTCGTGCGCGGGGCCGGTCACCGATCCGGTGCCGGTCAGCCGCCACGCGGTGAAGTTGTGGATCTCCCAACCGGAATACATGTGCCAGGCCTCGGTCGTGTGGCCCGGGTCCCAGAAGACGAAACCTTGTATGTCGATGCGCTTGCCGCCCGGCGGCACCGACCATCCGCCGGCGGTCCGGTAGTTCGTACCGGTCTCGATGTGGATCTTCTTGAGGTTGATCGACACGCTGGCCGGCACGTTGGGATCGGTGAGCCCGCACGTCCAGTCGCCGTCTGCGTTGATCTTCGCGCAGGCGCCCACGCTCACGTTGTGCAGCTCGACGAACGTGGGTACGCCATTGACGACGCAGGGTGGTGAGAACGATCGCCGATCCGGGATGCCCGGCTTGAAGGCGCCACCGGCGTACGTCGCGCCGCCCTGGGCCGACGTCTGCGTGCCCAGAATCTTTCCCAGCGTGGTCACCGTTGCCGAGCACCCGACGTTCGGGTTCCAGGATGCGTTGCCCGTGCTGACCGACGCCGCCTCAGCCGGTTGGGCCGGTCCGGAGGATCCATCGCTTCCCGGCACGCCGAATCCGTAGACGAACGCCAACGATGCCGCGACCGCGACGATCGCAAAGACCGAAACCTGCAGCTTCCGTGCCTTCATGTGTCTCCTTGCCGACTTGCGCCGCACGCGGCGGCGAGTCGCGATGTGCACAGAGATCGGCCTCGGCCGCTGCGCCTCGGGTTGGCGTCACTTCGGTGGCGAACGTGCGTGACGGGCGGGTGGTGCGCGCCGGCTTCCGACGCGACGAACGTGGCGCGAGCGTTCTGCGTGGTCCTCAACAGACTCACACATCCGCCGGGACGTCACGGCGTTTCGCGGCTCCGCCCGCGTGTCCGGCGGATCCCCGCCACCGGGCTGGGGCCGGTTGCCTCGACTTGCGAGGGCGGCCATATGGGTATTTCATGGCCGAAGCCAGGATGTAGGCGCTTACATTTCGGAGGTCCGGACACCCGTGGAGAAGGCACCGACCATCTACGAGGTCGCGCAGCTCGCGGGAGTGTCGACCGCGACGGTGTCTCGGGCACTCACCGACGCCCACAAGCTTCGGCCGGTCACCCGCGATCGCGTGCTGACGGCGGCGCGCGAGCTGGGCTACGTACCCAGCGGATCGGCCCGCGGACTCGCTGCCCGGCGCACCCGGGTGTTCGGCCTGTGCTTCCCCGACTACGGCGACAGCGAGGCCGAGTCCAGCGGAACGACGCTGTACTCCGACGAGGTCATCCGCGGGATGGAACGCGCGGCGCGCAAGAGCGGCTATGCCGTGCTCATCGCAGCCTCTCCGAGCGACGAGGTGGCTGACCTCCTTCTCGGCATGGCCGGTCAGACCGACGGGCTCGCCGTGCTGGCCAGTGCTCTTCCTGCGGGGCTGCAGCAGCGGATCCGCAGGCGTGTGCCGGTGGTGATGCTGGCCGGTCGGGCCGAGCCCGACCATGTCGATCGCGCCTGCGTCGCCAACACCCAGGGCGCGCGGGAACTGACCCGTCATCTGGTCGAGGACCACGGCCTCACCGACACGGTCTTCCTCGGCGGGCCGCTCGGCTCGCCCGACTCGGCGGAACGGCAGCGCGGGTACGAGACGGCCTTGAAGTCCGCCGGGCTGCATTCGCGCGGACACCTGACGGGTGACTTCACCGAGGCTTCAGGACGCAGCGCAGCCGCCGGGCTGGTCGGCGGGCGGCTGCCACAGGCGCTCGTCTGCGCCAACGACCAGATGGCGGTGGGCGCGATGGCGCAGTTTGGGGAATCGGGAGTCCGGGTGCCGGCGGACGTAGCGGTGGTCGGGTTCGACGACATCGCGCTGGCCCGGCATGTCGCGCCGGCGCTGACCACGGTGCGACAGCCGATGCGCCGGCTCGGCGAGCTCGCCGTGGAGTTGCTGCAGCAGCGGCTCGCCGATCCCGACCGGCCAGGGCAGGCCATCACGCTGCCCGTACAACTCGTCCGGCGCCGCAGTTGTGGATGCGGCGCCATCGCCCAAGACCAACAGCACGCGATCCGACCCGATGCCGGGTAACTGGAGGAGACACGATGAAATCAATGACCAGGTCGGCCACCGTCCTCGTCGCTGCGGCCGCGCTGGGACTCGTGGCCGGCTGCGGCAGCGGATCGGCCAAGCAGGTCTCGGAGTCGAGCAAGCAGACCCTCACGGTGTGGGCCATGGGTGCCGAGGGCGAGAAGCTCGGCACGCTGGCCAAGGACTTCGAGGCCAAGAACGCCAACATCTCGGTCAAGGTGACGCCCATCTCGTGGGACGTTGCGCATCAGAAGCTGGTGACGGCGATCGCCGGTGGCAAGACCCCAGACCTCTCCCAGCTCGGCACGACCTGGATGGGTGAGTTCGCCGGGCTCGGCGCACTCGACGAGGTCAAGGTCAACGGGATCAACAAGTCCGACTACTTCAGCGGGATCTGGGACAGCAACGTCGTCGACGGCAAGACCGTGGGAATGCCGTGGTACGTCGAGACGCGGGTGCTGTTCTATCGCACCGACCTGGCGCAGAAGGCCGGCATCACCGGAGCGCCGACGACCTGGACCGAACTGCGGGCGGCCGCGCAGAAGTACAAGCAGCACTCGCAGTACGGCATCTCCCTGCAGCCCGGCGGGGCCGGAGCCTGGCAGACTTTCGCGCCCTTCGTCTGGCAGGACGGCGGCGAACTCGTCAGCAACGGCAAGCTGACCGCCGACAGCCCCCAGGTCAAGGAGGCGTTCACGGAGTACGGCTGGTACTTCAAGCAAGGCCTCGCGGCCAAGTCGATACCGCCCGGCTTCGACGTCACCAAGGCCTTCGCCGACGGGTCGCAGCCGATGTTCTTCTCCGGTCCGTGGAGCGTGGGGATCCTCAACGACACGCATCCGGAGCTCAAGGGCAAGTGGGCGATCGCGCCGATGCCGTCCAAGCAGACGGCGACGTCGTTCGTCGGCGGTTCGAACATGGGGTTGTTCAAGAAGAGCGCGCACAAGGCGGCCGCCGAGAAGTTCCTGGCGTTCCTGGGACAGCCCGAGACGCAGGCGAAGTTCTACGGGCTGGTCAAGGACCTCCCGGCCAACAAGGCGGCCTGGCAGCAGGGTCCGCTGGCCGGCGACGCGAACATGAAGGTGTTCGGCAAGCAACTCGACGACGCGAAGTCCCCACCCGCCCTCCCGCACTGGGAGGAACTCAGCGCCAAGCTGGACTCCTGGATCGAGAAGGTCGCTCGCGGTGATGCCTCGGCGGATCAGGCGGCTGCAGGATTCCAGCGAGACGGTGAGCCCCTGGTCGGCAAGTGACGACTGCGACCGCGCCGAAGCGGGCCGCACGCCCCTCCGCCAAGCGGCGGGGGGTGGGCGGCCGGCGCAGGGGGCTGCACTTCGGTGAGTCGTTGGCCGGCTGGTCGTTCGCCGTGCCCTATCTCGTGCTGTTCGCGGTCTTCCTGCTCGGCCCGATCATCGCCACCCTGATTATGAGCCTCACCGACTTCGGTCTGGGCGCTGTGGGCGATCCAGGGTCGGCGCAGTTCGTCGGTGCCGACAACTACAAG
>JBAVXU010000267.1:0-13241 GCA_049698415.1 Mycobacteriales bacterium | reverse complement strand
ACCGACGATGCTGCGTCCGCCCCCGGCTCGTCGCGACGCGAGGAACCTGCCGCGTGGGCCGGCACCGAGCACGCCGCCGCAGACGACTCGGTCGAGGTCGACCCCGTCGACGTGGACGAGGAAGAGGGGTACGTCCCTCCCCCGCCACCACCGTTGCCACGGATGAGCAAACCGACGGCGATCGCCCTGACCATCATCGTGTTCGGATTGATCATGCTGTTCGCGCCGAGGTTCACCGACCTCTCGGCCAGGCAGGGGATGGTCGTCGGCTTCCTCGCGCTGATCGGCGGAATCTGCTACCTGTTCTGGAATCTGAGGGACGAACCAGCCGATGACGACCGACCCGATGACGGCGCGGTGGTCTGATCTAGGGTCTGGACGTGCACTTCAGCGAGCAAGTCGACATCCGCGGCCACCTCATGGACTCAGGCGTGCTCGCCCGGGTCCTCGACGACGTTCTTGAGTACGGCGGGGACTACCGCGTGACCCGGCTGGACCTCGGCCGTGAGCACGACGACGAGTCCTACGCCTTGATCGAACTCGGTGCAGACGACGAGGAACTGCTCCAGCGACTGCTCATGAGAGTGCAGGCGCACGGGGTCAACCAGGTCGACCCCGGCATGGCGGTGCTGCGCCCTGCGCCTGCCGATGGGGTGTTCCCGGACGACTTCTACTCCACCACCAACCTCGAAACGCTGGTCCGGCTGAACCGTGACTGGCTCACCGTCGAGCACCCCGAGATGGACTGCGGCCTGCGGGTCCTCGACGACCGGATCCATACGATTCCGGTCTCCGATGTTCGCGGCGGCGACCAGATCGTCTGTGGCGCATCGGGGATCAAGGTCACCTTGCCCACGTCGGCTGCCGACGATCGCGAGTCCTTCGGGTTCATGTCCTCAGCCGTGTCGAGCGAGAAGCCGCAGGCCTTGCTCGTACGCCAGATCGCCACCCAGATGCGTGATGTGAAGGCTGACGGCAAGACCGTGCTCTGGGTCGCGGGGCCCGCAGTGGTGCACACCGGCGCCGCGCCGGCGATGGTTGCGCTGGTGGAGGCCGGTTACGTCGACATCCTGTTCGCCGGCAACGCTCTGGCGACGCACGACATCGAGTCGGCGCTCTTCGGCACCTCCCTCGGCGTCGATCTGCAGAAGGGCTCGGGGGTGCCGCACGGGCACGAGCATCACATCCGGGCCATCAACACGATCCGCGGCTGCGGGTCGATCGGGAAGGCTGTCGAGCAGGGCGTGCTGACCACCGGCGTGATGCAGGCGATGGTGCGGGCCGGCAAGCCGTTCGTCCTCGTCGGGTCCGTACGCGACGACGGGCCGCTGCCCGACGTCTACACCGACGTGATCGACGGACAGCGCGCGATGCGCGCAGAACTGCCAGGAGTCGGCTTCGTGCTCATGGTGGCGACGATGCTGCACTCCATCGCGACCGGCAACATGCTGCCCGCCTCGATCCCGCTGGCCTGTGTCGACATCAACCCGGCGACCGTGACCAAGCTGGCCGATCGCGGATCGGCCCAGGCGGTCGGCATCGTGACCGATGTCGGGCTGTTCCTCGAACAGCTCGCCCTGGAGTTGGTTCCGACCTTCTCCGGGTCAGGTCGCTGACCGGCCCGACTGCTAGTCCAGCTCGATCTCGGCCAGGACCGGCCGATGGTCGCTGGCCGCCCGGACGTCGGCGGAGTCCAGGACGCCGGCCGAGCTGACCGCCGCCGAGGCGCTGGCGAAGATGCCGTCGATGCGGCGTTGTCCGGTGTCGGCCGGAAACGTGCCTCCGGTGACAGCGCACTCCGGAAAGCGCGCGGCCAGCGCCGACCAGGCCGGCGCACCGGGTGCCTCGTTGACGTCGGCGCCGATGATCACCGGTTCGGAGGGCTCGCCGATCAGGGACAGGATCTCGTCGACGTGCCTGCGCCGCTCCCGCGGGTCGAGGCTGAAGTGCGTTCCGACGAGCCGGAACCGCGATCCACCCAACTCACAGGTCGCCATCGCCACCCCGCGCTGGTGCAGTCCCCTGCTGCGCGACAACTGCCGGTCGAGCGTCTCGGAGACGTCGACCGCGACCCGGCACATGAGCAGGTTGTGGCCGGCCGGCAGGCCGCCGGTGATCACCATCAGGTCGGTGCGGCGGGCCAACGCGGCGCACCGAGAACGCCACCGCCACCACTTCGGCGCTTCCTGGACGCACACCACGTCGGGTGCAGCCGACCGGATCACCCGCGCGACAGCGGCATCGTCGTCGCGCAATGACCGGACGTTGTAGGTCAGTACGCGCAGCCTGCTCATCCGGGCGTGACCTCGGTGCCGGCGCCGTCGAAGACGGCAGCCGCCGCCTCCGAGAGCGCGCCGATCACCGCGCGTTTGCCGCTGGCTGTGACGAAGTCGCAGCACGCCTCGACCTTGGGGCCCATCGAGCCCTCAGGGAACTCGCCACTCACCAGCAGGGCACGCGCTTCGCTCACCGTGAGGCTGGTCAGTTCGCGCGCCGAGGGGGTTCCGTAGCCGACCTGGACCCGGCTCACCTCGGTGAGGATCAGCAGCAGGTCGGCGTCGATCAGGGTGCCGAGCAGCGCCGCGGTCCGATCCTTGTCGACGACCGCTTCCACACCCCTGATCTCCTGGCCGTCCTCGACCACGGGGACACCACCGCCACCGGCAGCCACGAGCACATGTCCCGACTCCACCAGTGCCGGCAGGACCGGGGCGTCGATCAGGCCCTGTGGCCGGGGCGAGGGCACCACGCGGCGCCACCGCCCGTCGGGCATCTGCTGGAACACATGCCCGGATTCCGCGGCGATCTGGTGTGCGGTGACCTCGTCGTAGTGCGGACCCACCGGCTTGGTCGGCCTGCGGAACGCCGGGTCACGGCCGTCGACCACGACCTGCGTCACCAGGCAGAGCGCCCGCTGGGGCAATCCCCGCGCCCGCAGCGCGCTGTCGAGCGCCTGCGACAGCAGGTAGCCGATCTGGCCCTGGCTCTCTGCGCCACACACATCCATCGGCATCGGTGGTAACTGAGGCGCGGCGGCCTCCTGCTGCAGCAGGATGCGCCCGACCTGCGGGCCGTTGCCGTGCGTGACGACCAGCGCGACGCCGCGCGCCACGAGTTCGGCGAGGACCTCGCAGGTCGGCACCAGAGCCGTACGGATCTCCTCGGCCGAGCCACGACTGCTGGCGGGGCTCAGCGCGTTGCCGCCGAGCGCCACGACGACCCGCATCAGCCCCTCCGCGCCAGATCGGCCGCGCCGACCAGTCCGGCCTTGTTGCCCAATGCCGCCAGGCGTACTGCCGGCATCGGCCGGAACCCCCGGCCCGGCAGCGTGGCCTGGAAGGCCCTCCGGGTCGGCTCGATCAGCAGGTCGCCGGCGTCGGCCACTCCCCCGCCGACGATGAAGCAACTCGGGTCGAGTGCGGAGGCCAGCCCGGCCAAGCCCTTGCCCAGCCACAGGCCGACCTCGTTGAAGCACTCCTGGGCGGCGGCGTCCCCGGCCAGGGCCACCTCGGTGACGATCGGTCCGTCGATGGCGAGCACGTTGCCATCGGCGGCCGCGAGCAGCGCCCCGGCCGACAGGGGCGCGCCGCTGGCGATGTCCCGCGCCTCGCGTACCAGCGCCTTGCCGCTGGCGTACTGCTCCCAGCATCCACGGTTGCCGCAGCCGCAGCGCCGTCCGTCCGGCACCACGCACATGTGCCCGAACTCCGGTGCGATCCCGTGCGCCCCGCGGTACAACGCGCCGTCGACGACCAGGCCACTGCCGATGCCGGTGCCCAGCGTGACCATCGCCAGCACGCGCTCACCCCGGCCGGCACCGAACTGGTACTCCGCCCAGGCGGCGGCGTTGGCGTCGTTCTCGACGAGGATCGGCAAGCCGGTGAGGTCTTCCAACCGGGCCCGTATCGGTTCGTCCCGCCAGGCGAGGTTGGGCGCGAACAGCACGGTGCTCCGCTCGAGATCGATCCACCCGGCAGCCCCGATCCCGACCGCCGTGACGTCGTGGACAGTGCGCAGTTCGGAGACGACGGCGGCGATGGTGTCGGCGGTCTCACCCGGGTCGCTGCTGGGGGTCGGCCGGCGCAGGAAGCTCAGCACCTTGCCTTCGGGGTCGACCACACCGCCAGAGACCTTGGTGCCGCCGATGTCGACGCCGATGGCCAGGCTCACGTCGCCACCATCCCGGCGTGCCTGATCAGCCCTCCACTCGCTTCTTGAGCTCCTTCAGGGCAATGTCCATGATCATCTTCTCGCCTTTGCGACGGAGCAGCCCGAGCATGGGCATCGTCGTCTCAACCTCGAGGGTGTACGTCACCTCGGTGCCGCCGCCGGCCTCGGCCAGCTCGTACGAGCCGTCCTGGCTCTTCATGACCGCCGACTCGACCAGTGACCAGGACACCCACGACTCGTCCTCGGCCCACTCGTAGGCCAGCGTGTACTCGTCCTTGATCGGCCCGGCATCCACCTCGAACGCCACCTGGCTGGCGGATCCGTCGTCGTACTTCTCGACGATCTTCACCGACTTCACCGATGCGGCCCAGTCGGGGTAGGACTCGAAGTCGGCGATCACCGCCATGACATCGCTCGGCGGGGCGGCGATGGTGATGGACTGGGTGGACTTTTCGGCCATGTGCGGATCGTATCTGTGACCCGCGGGCGGCTCTCACCAGGAGAGGGCGTGGGGCCGTCCGCTGCCCCGGAAGTGCCCCACGTTGATGCACTCGGTACGTCCGATCCGCTGGCGCGGGTAGAGCGGCTGGTGGACGTGACCGAACAGGACGGTCCTGGGCTGGGTGGACCGTACGGCGTCCAGCAGAGCCACACTGCCGCGTTCGAAGCGCCGGGCCTCCACGTCGTAGAGCAACTCCGGCAGGTCGGGCGGGATGTGCGCGCAGAGCACGTCGACCGCGCCCACGTCTGCGACCTTGGCCGCATAGTCGGCGTCGTCGAGTTCGTACGGCGTTGAGTACGGGCTACGCAGGCCGCCGCCGACGAAGCCGAACAGGCGGCCACCGATCTCCGCCGTCTGTCCGTCGAGGACCTCGATGCCGGGCCGGTGGAACTCCCGCCACAGCCGTGGGACGTCGACGTTGCCGTAGGTCATGTACGTCGGGGTGGGCAGCACCGCGAACATTTCGGCGTACTGCCGGCGCACTGCCGCATCGATAACGGCGCTGCGCTCGCCTTCGAGCTGGGACCACAGGTGCCGGGACCACTCCCGGGCGGCGTCGAACTGCTGCGCGGTGCGCAACTCGATGAGCCGCGCCACCGCCCGAGCACCGAACAACTCGCCCATGATGCCGGCGCTGTGGTCGTGGTAGTCCATGAAGCAGACGAGGTCGCCGAGCACGATCAGCGCGTCGGCACCGTCGCCGGCCTTTGCCAGTGCGTCGACACTGCCGTGGACATCGGAGACGACGTGGACTCGCACGCCTTCGAGACTAGGTCGCGCGGGGCGGGAAGGTCACCGGTGGAGTAGGGCGCCGACCACGATCAGGATGAGGGAGAACATCGCCGCGCCGAGCAGTCCCAGCCCGACGGCGAGTCCGAAGATCGCTCCGCGGCCCAGTCGGGAGACGTCACCGATCAGGGGCAGCCGCACCCGCGGGCCGCCTTCGGTGTGCAGTTCGGCCAGAAACGCCGCGCCGCAGGTGGCGCAGATCGAGTCGTCGAGATCGTTCTCCGCACTGCAGGTCAGACACGGCCAGGTGGCTGGAGTGGCATGCCGCCCCTCACCGTTGCCGTCCGCGTCGGCAGGATCCGCGGCATCGGGGACGTCGGCCACGTCAGTCGAAACCGCAGCACCGGCGTCGCCGACGGCCCGCAGGATGCGCGCCTTGCGCACCCGGGGCGCCGCAACGGGCTCGACGACCGGGCGAAGGTCGAGCTGGCACAACGGGCACCACAGCGCATCCGGGCGCACCGAGGCACGACAGGACGGGCAGTGCGACAGGCTCATTCTCCCCCCTTCGGCAGGTCGCGGGAATCACTTGACCGCGGATGTAGGCCCGAGCCCGACCTCCAACCGGTCCTTGAGCGCGAACATCACGCGCTTGACCTGGAGTTGGCGCTGCCGGGACTCGCGGCGCAGCCGGCGCGGCGACCACACGGAGGTGGGATCCACCCGCAGGTAGCAGTGCACGATGACACCCGATGCGTACGGCTCCAGCCAGACCTCGGCGCTGCCCGCCAACTGCCCGTCGCAGAGCCATCGGATGCCCTTGCCGGCGCGGTCCTGGTCGATGCGCAGGCGCAGCCCGGGCCACAGCTTCGACCAGAACTCACGGTCGTGCACGGCTGCCGTCAGCGCACTCGGGGGCGCACGGATGAAGGTCTCATCGATCAGGTCGACCAGCGGCACGCGCCGAGAATGTCATGAATGGCGGCGACGTCCCGACCTGGCACCGCCGAAGCGGCCTGCGTAGGCTCCCCATGTCGAGCTGACCAGGAATGAGGTCACGTTGAACGAGATCAGCGTTCCGGCAACGGTGCAGATCGGACCGGCGGAGAACCTCACGGACGCCGTGTGGACGAATGCTGCCGAAGAGCCCGACCACGTCGTGTTCAGCCGGCGTGTTCAAGGCGCGTGGGTCGACGTCACGGCAGCCGGATTCCGCGACGAAGTCTCTGCGATCGCCAAGGGCTTGATCGCCAGTGGCGTGCAGCCGGGTGACCGGGTCGGCCTGATGGCCAAGACGAGTTACGAGTGGACCCTGGTCGACTACGGCATCCTGGCCGCCGGAGCCGTGACCGTCCCGATCTATGAGACGAGCAGCGCGGAGCAGGTGGCCTGGAATCTCGGAGATTCTGGCGCGGTCGCCGTCGTGGTGGAGACAGCCGAACACGAGGCGGTCGTGACGACGATTCGTGGCGAGGTGCCGGAGCTGAAGTCGATGTGGCAGATCGACGCCGACGGGCTGGGCACGCTGCGCGGCCTGGGCCGCGACATCGCCGACGAACAGGTCGACGAGCGCCGCGGCATGGCCGACCCCGACACACTGGCCACCGTCATCTACACCAGCGGGACGACGGGCCACCCGAAGGGCTGCGAGCTCACGCACCGCAACATGCTCTTCGTCGAGCGGACCGCCGTCGACGGGCTGTCCAGCCTGTTCAATCCCGAGGGCGCCACGCTGCTGTTCCTTCCGCTGGCCCACGTCTTCGCGCGGCTCATCCAGGTCGGCGTGGTCGAGACGCGGACCCGGATGGGCCACACGGCCGACGTCAAGAACCTGGTCGCCGATCTCGGCGAGTTCCAGCCGAGCTTCATCCTCGCGGTGCCGCGGGTGTTCGAGAAGGTCTACAACGTCTCGAAGCAGAGGGCGCATTCAGAGGGCAAGGGCAAGATCTTCGACAAGGCCGCGGCGGTCGCGGTCGCGTTCAGCGAGGCCAATGACGGCGGCGGGCCGGGTCTGGGCCTGAAGATCCAGCACACCCTGTTCGACGCCCTCGTCTACTCCAAGCTCCGGGCGGCGCTGGGTGGCAAGTGCACGGCGGCCATTTCCGGTGGAGCGCCGCTCGGTGCCCGGCTCGGGCACTTCTACCGCGGCATCGGCCTGACCGTCTTCGAGGGCTACGGGCTGACCGAGACCACAGCCGGTGCCTGCCTCAACCTCGAGGGTGCCGCCAAGATCGGCACCGTCGGCCGGCCGCTGCCGGGTGTGTCGATCCGCATCGCCGACGACGGCGAGGTGCTGCTCAAGGGCGACAACATCTTCCGTGGCTACTGGCACAACGAGGAGGCGACCGCCGAGGCGTTGACCGCCGAGGGCTGGTTCCACAGCGGCGACATCGGAGAGATCGACGACGAGGGCTTTCTCAAGATCACCGGCCGCAAGAAGGAACTGATCGTGACCGCCGGCGGCAAGAACGTTTCGCCGGCAGTGCTCGAGGACCGGCTCCGCGCACATCCACTGGTCAGTCAGTGCATGGTCGTCGGTGACGCACAACCGTTCATCGGCTGCTTGGTCACCATCGACCCGGAGGCGTTCCCGGCGTGGAAGCAGCGGGCCGGCAAGCCTGAAGAGGCGTCGGTGGGCGACCTGCGTGACGATCCGGATCTGATCGCGGAGATCCAGGGCGGCGTCGACGAAGCCAACAAGGCGGTGTCCAAGGCCGAGGCGATCAAGAAGTTCCGCATCCTCGATGACGACTTCACCATCGAAGGCGGTCAGCTCACGCCAAAGATGAGCATCAAACGAGCCGTCGTGCTCAAGGAGCAGGCCGACGAGATCGCTGCAATCTACGGCTAACCGCTGCTCTGATCTGCCGCCCGCGACACCGACGGGTCTACAAGCCGCGCCTCCTGGCGTACGGTGGCCGCCGTGACGTCTTGGACAGTGACGCTGGTTCAAACCGCGCCTCAGCGCGTGGTCTGGGCCCTGCGCGGCGGTCTGATCATGCTCTGCGTGATAGCGGCTTCGCTCGGCGGTCACGGTGTGCCGGCGCTGTCCTTCGCCGCCGCCATCCTTGCTGTCGCGGTCCTGGGCGGACGCCTTCCGGTGGACTCGATCGGCGGCCGGTTGGCCCGGGCCGTCGAGCTCCTGTTGGCCTGCGTCGCCATTTCCCAGACCGGGCAGGTGGACAGCGCGTTCGTCATGTACCTCACGGTTCCGCTGGTCGCGGCGGGCCTCTTCTGCGGTGCCCTGGACGTCGCCCTGATGTCGGCGACCGGCGCGACGGTCCTGTTCTCGCTCGTGGCGAAAGGGCCCGACTCGCTGTCAGCCTTCGCGTCGTTCGGCCAGTACGTGCTGCTGGCCACCGCGGTCGGACTGGTCGCCGCGTGGACCAGGCACCTGCTGCGCTCCCAGCCACCACGACCGCAACCGCTGTTCGGCACGGCCTACCGCTTGCTGACCGAGCTGCGCACCGTCGCCCGACAACTGCCCGGCACACTCGACCCGGTCACCGTCGCCACCCAGCTGCTCGACGAACTCGCCACGCTGACCACCCCTCGCTGCTCGGCGGTGTTCGGGCGGCTCGGAGCCGGTCGCCTGGTTGCGCTGGCGGGCAACGCCGAGGACGCGCCGCACTGGGACGTCGACGTCGGTGGCACATCGCCGTTCGCCGACGCGTGGCTGACCCAGGAACGCCAGATCGTCAGCGAGAACGGCCGGTGGCTGGCCGTCGTACCCCTGCTCGTCGGCCACCGTGCGGTCGGGCTGGTCGCCGTCGAGGCCGACGACCCGGCGCCCACCACCGAGCAGCTCGAGGAGATCTCCAGCCATTGCCAGGAGGCCGCCCTGCGCATCGAGACCGCCATGCTCTTCAACGACATCCGCGACATCGCCACCACCGAGGAGCGTCAGCGTCTGGCCCGCGAGATCCACGACGGCATCGCGCAGGAGTTGGTCATCGTTGGCTACGGCGTCGACAACGTGCTGGCCGAGGTGCCGCCGGACCAGGCCAAGGTGCGGGAGGACCTGGCCGGCCTGCGGGCCGAGGTGACGCGGATCATCTCCGAACTACGGCTCTCGTTGTTCGACCTGCGCAGCCACATCGATCCGCAGGGCGGCCTCGGCTCTGCGATAGCGGCCTATCTGCGAACCATCGGCACCGCGTCCGGGATGACCGTGCACATCACCTTGAACGAGTCGGCTCAGCGGCTGCCCGCCGCGACGGAAGCCGAGTTGTTCCGGATCTCGCAGGAGGCGGTCACCAACGCGCGCAAGCACGCCCGGGCCGCCAACATCTGGGTGACCGTCGACGTCGAGCCCCCATGGGCAGCGATCGTGGTCGAGGACGACGGTGTCGGGATCACCCAGCCGGGGCCGGAGGGCAGCTACGGCCAGACCATCATGCGGGAGCGGGCCGAACGCCTAGGTGCAGAGCTGGAGATCGGCGCCGGCGCCGACGGCGGCACCCGGATCGCGGTGCAACTCGGTGGCGCGGCGAGGCCGGCCCGGGTCTCGATCCCGGCGGCACGGGCGACCGGGACGGGCTGATGACCACTCCCGCAAAACCGACCGTCGTGCTCGTCGACGACCACGAGCTGATCCGTCAGGGTCTGCGCCGCGCCTTCGAGCTCGACGGGCAGTTCGAGGTCGTCGGCGAAGCCGGCACTGTCGCCGAGGCTCTCGAGGCGGCGAGCAGCCTGCACCCCGACGTCGTCGTCACCGACATCCGGCTGCCCGACGGCAGTGGCCTCGACGTCACCAGGCAGTTGCGCGCGGCCCAGCCGACCCTGGGCATCATCGTCTTGACGATGTACGCCGGCGACGAGCAACTCTTCGGCGCACTGGAGGCCGGCGCGTCGGCGTTCGTGCCGAAGGACACCGCCGCCGAGAACGTCATCGCGGCGGCCCGGCACGCGTTCGCCTCGCCGAACGCGTTCAGCGCCGGCGACCTCGCCAATGCTGTGAAACGCCGGATCAGTCCGGACCGCCCCCGGCTCTCACCGCGGGAAGCTGAGGTCCTCACGCTGCTGGCCGACGGGATGTCGGTCGCCGCGATCGCCCGCAAGATGTTCGTGAGCGAGTCCACCGCCAAGACCCACATCTCCAAGGTGTACGAGAAGCTGGGAGCCGGCAACCGAGCGCAGGCGCTCATGACCGCGCTGCGCCTGGGGATCTTGCAGACCGGCGGAAATCCGCCGTACTAGCCCGCCCTCAGGTTGCCAGCAGCACGCCGAGCCGGTCGGCGACCGCATCCCAGCGCCAGTCGCTCTCGACCCACGCCCGTCCGGCCGCACCCATGGCAGCGGCCGCGACCGGGTCGGCGAGCAGTTCGGTGAGCCGCCGCTCGACCGCGTCGAGTGAACGGCCGTCGACGACGTAGCCTGTCCGGCCGTCGAGGACGGCGTCCGGGGCGCCGCCCGAGTCGCCCGCCACGACGGGCAGCCCGACCGCGGAGGCTTCGAGGTAGACCATGCCCAGGCCCTCGACGTCCAGGCCGCCACGCCGGGTCCGGCAGGGCATCGCGAAGACGTTCCCGGCGGCGTAGTAGGCGGGCAGATCCGGCCAGGGCACGGCACCGGTGAACACCACGTCGTCTGCAACGCCGCAGGCGACCGCCAGCCGCTGCAGCCTCGGCATGTCGGGTCCGGAACCGACCAGCAACAGTGCGGTGCCGGGGATCTCCGCTTGGACCCCGGCGAGACAGCGGATCAGCGTGTCCTGGCCCTTGCGGGGCACCAGGCGTGAGACGCACACGACGACCGGCCGGTCGTCCAGGCCGAGCGCCGTGCGGACCGACGCCCCGTCGACGGCCGGTGAGAAGACGTGCGTGTCCACCCCCGGAGCGAGACGCTCGAGGTTCACCCCGGGACCGAGAACGGAGCGCAGCCGGGACCGGGTGTACTCCCCCAGGTAGGTCACCGAGTCCACCGATGAGCCGATCCGCCGCAACAGGCTGCGGGCTCCCGGCAGAGCGGCCCAGCCGACCTCGTGGCCGTGGGTGAGCGCGACCACGCGACCCACGCCGGATCGACGCAGAGCGGGTGCGAGCAGGCCCAGCGGCGCGGCCGCTCCGAACAGCACAGAACTACAGTCGTACGCCCGCACCAGTTCCGCGGCACGTCGAGCGACAGCCACCGTGGGGAGCAGCATCGAGCCGGGATGCCGGACCGTCGGGAACGGCTGCGCGTTGTCGAACTCCGCAGAGCCCGGCGACGACGAGGCGTAGACGACCACCGAATCAGCGGGCTGGCGGACAACCAGGGAGTGTACGAATCCCTGGATGCCACCGGGCCGCGGCGGGAAGTCGTTGGTGACGACCAGCGTCCGGCTCACGGGTGCAACCGCTCCCAGTCGCGGGCCATGGCGATCCGCTCCGGCCCGGTCGGGTGAGTGAAGAACAGCCCGTACACGATCGGGCTGGGCGAGAGCTCGGACAGGTTGGTGACCGAGAGTCTCTTCTCCGAGTCGATGAACGTGCCCGGGTCGTGCGTCAGGTCGAGCGAATGCACGTCCGCGCGGGCCTCGATGCGGCGTGAGACCAGCGACTGCACCGGCAACGTGAGCAACCCGACCAGTGCTACGAGGGCGAGCAGCAGGGCCACCGAGCGGCCGTCCTGAACGCCGGTCACCCCGGCCCGATGCAGCAGCCAGGGCCAACCCAGCAGCAGGTAGGCCAGACAGCAGGCCGCTGCCGAACCCAGCGCGCCGACCAGGGTGCCCCACAGCACATCGTTGCGCTTGGCATGGCCGAGCTCGTGGGCGACGACCAACCTCACCTCCGCCGGCGGCGCATCCTTGAGCAACGTGTCGTAGACGACGATCCGCCGGGTCGATCCGAAGCCGGACACGTACGCGTTCAAGGATGTTGTCCGGCGGGACGCGTCGGCCACGAGCACCTGCTTGACCGGGACTTTGTCCTCGCGCGCGAGGGCGAGCAACGACTCGCGCAGCTGCCCCTGCGGCATGGGGGCGAACTTGTTGAACGCCGGCTCGACCAGCACCGGGTAGAGGAAGGAGAGGGCGAAGACCAGGGCGGCCGCGCCGGCGGCAGTCCATGCCCACCAGGTACGCGGAGCAGCCCGCGCCACCGCGATGAAACCGAGCAGCACAGCCACGGACAGGCCGGCGCCGAGTGCAAGCCCCTTGAGCAGATCGAGCGTCCAGCCGGCCCAGTCCTGAGTAGACAGTCCGTAGCGGCGAAGGACCGCTTCGCTGTAGATGGCGAAGGGCATGGTGACGAGCTGACCAATCACCGAGACGGCCAGCGCGCCGAGCGCGACCTGCCAGCCCCAACCGTTGCCGAGGGGCCGCGCCAGCGCACCGAGGAGCCGCGCCCCCAGCGGCGTCAGGCCGAGCAGGAGCGCCACGCCCAGCCCGACCCCGAGCCGAACGAATGCCGCCGGCCGAAGGGCGTTGTGGAACGACTGCTCCCGGCGTACCTGCGCACTGGTGAAGTCACGTGACACGTCCACCGCTGTGCGGCCACCAGCCGGCGCCGCCAGCGGCCGCCACGGAGTGGTCAACGCCAGGACTGCGACCAGCGCTGCGGTTAGCACCAGCAGGGCGATGGCTGCAGCGGTCCGGGAGGTCATGACAACTGTTCGTTCAGATAACTGCGCCAGCGCGCGGTGAACTGCGCAGCGGACAGGTGCAGTTGGGACTGCAGGACGGACCCGAGCGCCTCGTCCGGGGTACCGTCGAAGGCACCGACGCTGCGATAGAAGCGCACCAACCCCTGTCGTCCCACTCGCGCGGCGATCAGCCGGCAGGCCAGCCACGACATCTCATAGACCTGTGCCAGCCGGGGATTGGCCCCGCTGAAGTCGGCGCTGGTGGGGAGTGCGG
>JBAVXU010000266.1:0-3050 GCA_049698415.1 Mycobacteriales bacterium | reverse complement strand
GGTTCGACTGGGCGTTCACCACGGTGCCGCAGAAGCATGCGCAGGGTCGCTCGCTGTACTGGCCGCGCGGGAAGGTGCTGGGCGGCAGTTCCTCGATCAACGCCATGATCTACATCCGCGGCAACCGGCTCGACTACGACTCGTGGCGGGATGAGTACGGCTGCACCGGCTGGGGCTACGCCGACCTGTTGCCGTACTTCCTGCGCTCCGAGGACCAGGCCAACGGGGGCTCGGACTACCACGGGGTGGGTGGTCCGCTGCGGGTCGAGGACTCCCGGCACCTGCACCGGCTCTCGAAGGCGTTCATCGAAGCGGCGGTGGAGTGGGGTTTGCCCCGGCGTACTGACTTCAATGGCCCGGACCAGGAGGGAGTCGGCGCCTACCGGGTCACCCAGCGGGGCGGCCGGCGCTGGTCCGCCGCGGATGCGTACCTGCGGCCGGCACTGAATCGGCCCAACCTGACCGTGCACACCGATGCGCTGGCGAGCAGCGTCGTGGTCGAGCGCGGCCGGGCCACCGGCGTCCGCTACCTGCGGGCAGGGCGGGAGGAGATCGCGCTGGCGAGCGCGGAGGTGGTGCTCTGCGGGGGGTCGGTGAGCAGCCCACAACTGCTGCTGCTGTCCGGGATCGGGCCGGCCGCGCACCTGCGCGAGCACTCCATCGAGGTGGTCGTCGACTCACCCGCGGTCGGCTCGAACCTGCAGGATCACCCGGTGGTTCCGGTGCAATGGTTCACCACGGGTGCGGGCCGCGACCTCAACGACTACGGCTTGCGCGACCTCGTGAGGTGGCAGGCGACGCACCGCGGTCTGTTCGCTTCCAACGTTGCCGAGTCCGGTGCGTTCTTCCGCTCGTCGTCGTCGCTGCCAGCCCCCGACCTGCAGTTTCATGTCGCGCCGGCGGCCTTCCTCGACCACGGGCTGAGCGAACCGGTGGGCAAGGGCTTCACCGTCGGCCCGACCCTGGTCTCGGTCGCCAGCCGTGGGCGGCTCACCCTGCGCTCGGCCGACCCGCGCTGGGCGCCGGCGATCGACCCCGGCTACTTGCGGGAGGACGCAGACGTCGATGCGCTCGCCGCGGGCATCAATGCGGCCCGTGAGATCGCGGCTCAGCCGCAGTTGGCGCGGTATCTCACCTCGGAGAACCTGCCCGGACCGTCGGTCTGCACCGCTGACGGGCTACGCGACTACGTACGCGGCAACATCCAGACGCTGTACCACCCGGTGGCCACCTGTGCGATGGGCGGCGGCGAGGACTCGGTGGTCGATCCCGCGCTTCGGGTGCGCGGGGTCGACGGGCTGCGCGTGGTGGATGCATCGGTGATGCCGACCGTGCCGCGCGGCAACACCAACGCCCCCACCATCGCCATCGCTGAGCGCGCCGCGGACCTCATGCGCGGGGCGTAATCACACGGCGACACTCGGCGACATTCTGCGTGAACCTCTAGTGCGAAATGACCAGCAACAATCTGCGCAACTCGTCCTTTCGGACAGTGTGTCGCCAAGACTTCGCAACTAGGGCGCTTCCGGTCCTAGGTTGCGGATGCAACCAAAGTCAGCCGGTAGGGGAGCAGCCACCGCCTGGCGGTTTCGCGGCCCGTGCCATCGGCACGGTGACCTTTGACCGACGAGGGGATCGGATCAGCATGAAGAAATTGCTCCTGGCAGGCCTGCTCGGCGGCGTACTTGTCGCAGCACCCATGGCTCCGGCGTTCGCCGCGACCACGCTGGTCGTCGACGACGACGGCGCGGCGACGGCGACGAACTGCAATGCCGGCGCGCCGGGATCGGCGTTTTCGTCGATCCAGGAAGCCGTGACCGCCGCATCGCCCGGTGACACCATCAAGGTCTGTCCCGGTCAGTACACCGAGAACGTCGTGGTGGACAAGACCCTGACGATCAACGGACCGCGGGCCAACACGGCGGCGACTCGCACGCTGGCCAACGAGGCCTCCGTCACTGGCACGGTCGACGGTGCGTCGTCGATGAGCCTGCAGGCCGACGGCGTCGTGGTCAACGGCTTCCTGTTCCAGAACAACCCAGGTCCTGGGCTCTACACCTCGCCATCCAATTCCGGCTACCAGGTCAAGAGCAACGTGATGCGCAACAACGTCATGGGGTTGTACCTGCACTCCGCCGCGACAGGCGCGCAGACGGTGGTGCAGAACAACCGGTTCCAAACCAACAACCTCGCCGGCTCCTCGAACGGCAACGGCATCTATACCGACCAGAGCCTGCGCAACGCGCTGATCAAGAACAACAGGTTCATGGGAAACCAGAACAGTGGTCTCCTCATCGGCGATGCTGATGGAATCGACAACCGCAACATCATCGTCACCGGCAACACGTCGATCAACGACCGCACGTTCTTCTACGTGTTCCAGGGTTTCAACATCCGGGTCACCAACAACACCGTGCAGAACAGTGTTGCGGACACGGCCCTGGGATCGGCCATCTACATCGGCGACGGCAGCACGGCCGAGGCCGGTACGTCCGGGACGACTCGCGGTGTCGTCGTCTCCGGCAACCGCATCACCCGGGCCAACTGGTCCGCCATCGCCGTCCGCGGCGCGTCGGACAACGTCGACCTGATCAGCAACACGATCGCCGGTGCCGGCAACGACGGCATCGACGTGACCACAACGGCCAACGGTGCGGTCACCGCCACGTCCAACATCATCACCAACAGCGGGGCCAACGGCATCTTCTTCAATTCGGAGACCGCCAGCAACAGCGTTCGCTCGAACCGGGCGACGGGGAGCGGGGACAAGGACTGCCGCGACGACTCCACCGGGCCGAACCGGGCCGGCGTGGCCAACTACTGGGAGCTGAGCAACAGGGGCAACACGTCATCTCCGGCAGGTCTCTGCCGCCACACCTGAGACCGCGCGAACACCCGTACAACCTGAGACCTGGGACCCCTTGACGGGGGTCCCAGGTCTCGTTGTCGGCAGGACTGATCCGCTAGCCGCGACCGTGCAGCACGGTCAGCAGCCTTGCCAGCCGGGCTTCGGCCTCGGGAGTGCGGGCGAACGTCGTGAGCGGCAGGGG
>JBAVXU010000265.1:0-2741 GCA_049698415.1 Mycobacteriales bacterium | reverse complement strand
CTACACGCACCCGGAGGTCGAGTTCTTCCTGCTCCGGGACCGGCCGACCGACGGCTCGGAGCCGCAGCCGATCGACAACGGCGGCTACTTCGACATGACCAGTCATGACACCGCGCACGACTTCCGCCGGGCCGCCGTCACGGCGCTGGAGGCGATGGGAATTTCGGTCGAGTTCAGCCATCACGAGATCGCGCCCGGGCAGCAGGAAATCGACCTGCGCTATGCCGATGCGCTGTCGATGGCGGACAACATCATGGCTTTCCGGCAGGTGATCAAGGAGGTGGCGATCGCCCGCGGCGTTCACGCGACGTTCATGCCCAAGCCGTTCCGCCACCAGCCGGGCAGCGGCATGCACACGCACGTCTCCTTGTTCGAGGGCGACCGTAACGCCTTCCACGACCCGACCGATGCGCTCAACCTGTCGAAGACCGCCCGCTGCTTCATCGCCGGCCTGTTACGCCACGCGCGGGAGATCACCGCAGTCACCAACCAGTGGGTGAACTCCTACAAGCGGCTGTTCGGGTACGCCGCTCCTGGCGAGCTGGTCGAGGCACCCACCTATGTCTGCTGGGGTCACGCGAACCGTTCGGCGCTGGTGCGGGTGCCGTTGTACAAGCCGGGCAAGGCGAACTCGACCCGCGTCGAACTGCGTTCCATCGACTCGGCCTGCAATCCGTATCTGGCCTTCGCGGTGATGCTCGCCGCTGGGATGAAGGGCATCGAAGAGAACTACGAGTTGCCGCCCGGCGCCGAGGACGATGTGTGGTCGTTGTCGGACACGGAGCGCCGTGCGCTCGGTTACGACGAGCTGCCGCACAACCTCGCCGACGCCCTGCGGGTGATGGAGGATTCGGAGCTGGTCGCCGAGACGCTGGGCGAGGGTGTGTTCGAGTTCTTCTTGCGCAACAAGCGCTCGGAATGGGTGGACTACCGGGCTGAGGTCACGCCGTTCGAGCTGCGCCGGTATTTGCCGCAGCTGTAAGGCGAGGACCGCCTGCGGGGTATCGCTGGTGGTCGGGCGGCGTTCCGACGGCTGCGGGTTGTGGTTCGTCGAGATCGCGTAGCCGACCAGCCTGTCGGCCGCCGGCCGGGGACACTTCGGTGCAGATCGGCGATGCCCATAGCACGTCGCTGTCGGGCAGGCGGCGCATGTCGTAGTTGGCCTGCCGGTTCAGCATCGTCGAGCCGTTCGTGCGCCCCGCGTCCGACGCGATCGACTGGACCGACCTCGGCGAGCGCATCGGCGACCGGTCCAAGCCGCTGGGGGCCCCGACCATGCGCCGCATCCACGCCGGGATCGACCAGTTCGCCGTCCCCACCGTCATCTCGACCAACCACGACGACGGCGACCGGCGCAGCTATCCCGCCCACGCCGCGCCGATGCCCACCAAGTCCACCAAGATCGGCGACGGCGTCGCATGCCCGCCGTTCCTGCTCGACCACTACCAGTACGACAACACCGCCGACCGCCGGTTCGTCCACGACCCGGCCAGCTCTCCGATGACCACCGTCACCGCCAACGGCCGCAGCGTCCGCACCCTCGTCACTCCCCGTTCCTGCTCGACCGCCGCGCCTACAACGACGGCGATCCCCGCCGGGTCAAGCCGGTCGATGAGCCGGTCGGCACGATCACCGCCAACGGCCGCCCGCACAGCCTCGTGACCCCGGCGATGATCGTGCCCGCCGGCAGTGGTGGCGGCGGTGGCCACTAGGCGCTCACCGTCCCGCCTGGCGCCGGCGAGAGGTGGTCACCTCGGCTACCTCCGCGGCACCTTCGCCGCCGACGGCACCCACAACCAGCGGGGCGGTATGGGTAACCGGACGCACACTCAGCTGACCGCGCCCATGGCCACCGTTCTGGCTACGTCGGAGCGTTGCCGGACCGGCCGCGGACACCAATGCCAGACTTCCCACTGTGAGCGACGACGCGAGGTCCGGGTCCGACCAGCATGGCGATTCCGCGCTGCACCGCTTAGAGGGTGAGATCCTGCCAGCATGGCTGCGACCCACAGCGGGGGAGAATCGGATCCCGGTCGCCGCGGCGATCGTGCTCGCCGCGGTGCTGCAGTTGCTGCTGCCCTCCCGCTTCACGCTGCTGCCGTTGCACTGGTTGATCCCGTCCCTGGAACTAGTGCTGCTCGCGACATTGACTGTCATCAACCCGGTGCGGTTGACCCGGCATACTCCGGCGGCGCGGTACCTCAGCCTGTCCCTGGTCGCATTGATCTCGATCGACAACGGAGCCAGTGCGGTATTGCTCGACAGCAAGCTGATCGCAGGCACCGCCGGCAGTCAGGCCGGCCCGCTACTGGCCTCGGCGGCCGCGATTTACATGACGAACCTGATTGCGTTCGGGATCTGGTACTGGGAGTACGACCGCGGCGGCCCATTCGCCCGCGCCGCAGCACACAGCCCATACCCGGACTTCCTGTTCCCGCAGATGGCGCAGCATCACGTGGCGCGCAAGAACTGGGAACCGCAGTTCGGTGACTACCTCTATGTCAGTTTCACCAACGCGACGGCGTTTTCGCCGACCGACACGATGCCGTTGACGCGGTGGGAGAAGCTGCTGATGGCGGTGCAGAGCGCGATTGCCCTCTCCACTACCGCTCTCGTGATCGCCCGCGCCGTCAACATCCTCAAGTAGCCACTCGGCTGATCAGGTTCCGCCACGAACGCGCTGAGGGACAGCCGACACTAACTGGTGACGTCTTTGGTGGTGAGTCGCGCCCAGGCAAGAC
>JBAVXU010000264.1:0-25369 GCA_049698415.1 Mycobacteriales bacterium | reverse complement strand
ACGAGCGGCTCGCCGCGCTCGTACAGGCGGCTCGGGAGGCGTTGATCAACGCCGCCAAGCACGCGGACGTCGCCGCCATCTCGCTGTACGCCGAGGTCGAGGGCGACCAGGTCGTCGTGTTCGTCCGTGACCGGGGCAAGGGATTCGACCCGGCCCAGGTCGACACCGACCGGCACGGGGTCGCGGGCTCCATCGTCGGCCGGATGAAGCGCCACGGCGGCACGGCGGATGTGCGCAGTGCGCCGGACGAGGGCACGGAGGTCCGGCTGACGATGGCGGTGTCGGGCCCATGACGGACAGCCCGGCCGGCTCACCGGCGCCGATGACCAGGGTGTTCCTGGTCGACGACCACAGCATGTTCCGGACCGGCGTGCGCGCCGAGCTCAGCGGCCTGCTCGACGTCGTCGGGGAGGCGGGCGGGGTGGTCGAGGCCGTCGGCGCGATCCGTGACACCCGGCCCGAGGTCGTCCTGCTCGACGTACACATGCCCGACGGCGGCGGCAAGGCGGTCATCGAGGCGGTCCACGCCACCGATCCGGAGGTACGTTTCCTGGCGCTGTCGGTCTCCGACGCCGCCGAGGACGTCATCGGCGTGATCCGCGCCGGTGCCCGCGGCTACGTCACCAAGACCATCTCCGGGCCGGACCTCGCCGACGCTGTCCGCCGGGTGGCCGACGGCGATGCGGTGTTCTCGGCCCGGCTGGCCGGCTTCGTGCTCGACGCGTTCTCCTCCCGAGCGGACGCGCACATCGACAACCCCGACCTCGACCTGCTGACCCCGCGCGAGCGCGAGGTGCTCCGGCTGCTGGCGCGCGGGTACGCGTACAAGGAGATCGCCACCGAGTTGTTCATCTCGATCAAGACGGTCGAGACGCACGCCTCGAGCGTGCTGCGCAAGCTGCAACTGTCCAACCGGCACGAGCTGACCCGGTGGGCCACCGACCGCCGCATCGTCTGAGGAGTCAGGCGGTCGAGATGACCTGGAACGCCTCCGCCAGCCGGCCTTCGGGCAGGCTCGCGGCCAGCGCGTTGGACGTCAGCCAGGTCCGCAGCATGCCCTCGAGGTCCTCCATGTGCGCGGTCTGGCTCTTGTGCTCGCGCAGCGCGGTGGCTTTCTTCTCGAACGTGTCGGTGATGTCGACGAAATGGTCGTTGGCCGGACCGCCGGTCAACCACACCTCGGCGACCACCCATGCCTCGAGTCCCTCGTCGCCCAGCAACTCCGGATACGCGAACGGGTTGCGCGCGTCGGGATAGACGGCGCACAGTGCGGCCTCGCCGGTGGCCATGTGGTCGGGATGGCTGGGTGCGATGCGCTGCCAGTTGCGCAGCGGGGAGTGGGTGAGCAGCCGCTGCGGGCGGATGCGGCGGATCTGCCGGGCGATGTCACGGCGCAGGTCGAACGTCACTTCGACCCGGCCGTCGGGGTAGCCCAGGAACGTCACGTCGTCGACGCCGACAGCGGCAGCCGCGCTGCGCTGCTCGGCCTCACGGATACCGGAGATCTCGCTGCGCGGGACGGCGGGATCGAAGCCGCCGGCGTCGCCGTAGGTCGCGATGCAGTAGGACACGGCTATCCCAGCAGCGGTCCAGTGCGCAATGGTCCCCGCCGCTCCGAAGTCGAGGTCGTCGGGGTGGGCGGTGACGACGAGGACGCGTTCGATCTCGGAGTCTGCGAGGGCGGCCACCCGGCGATGCTATCGGGCGGCACCGGCCGGGCCGGCCGGAATGATCTCGAAGCGCCGGTGCAGCAGGGAAGGCAGCTTCGTTCGTACGGCAGCGACCCGCTCGGCGCTCACGTCGGCGAATGCCACCGAATCGGACTCGCCGCACTGTGCGATCACGACGCCCATCGGGTCGATGACCAGGCTGCGGCCGGCGTAGTCCGGCGGCCCCTGATCCGCGCCGGCGAGGTAGCAGGTGTTCTCGATGGCGCGGGCGCGGGCCAGCGTGACCCAGTGGTCCTCCTTGAGCGGCCCGCTCACCCATGCGGCCGGCACGGCCAGCACGGTCGCCCCGGCATCGATCAGTGCTCGGCCGATCTCGGGGAAACGCAGGTCGTAGCAGGTGAGCACGCCGACGGTCAGGTCATCGACGGCGACGGTGAGCAGTGGCGCCGCAGGGTCGCCGGGCCGCAGGCGGTCGGACTCCCGCCAGCCGAGCGCGTCGAACAGGTGCAGTTTGCGATAGCTGCCGCGCAGCCCGTGCTCGTCGACGGCGACGACGGTGTTGTAGACGTGCGTGTCGCCGGGGACCGATTCGAACATCCCGGCGAGTACGACGGTGGACGTGCCACGGGCGGCCGCGACAAGGGAATCCACGAACGGCCCGTCGAGCAGCTCGGCCGCGGCCGCGAGCGGCTCGTCGGGCCGCCCGAACGGATGCATCGACGCCTCGGGCAGGACGACCAGACCGGCACCTGCGCCGACCGCCTGACCGACGACGACGCCGATCCGCTCGCGATTGGCCGCCTTGTCCCGAGTGGCGGTGAACTGCGCTATCGCGATCTTCATCGGTTCCGATCCTGCCGTAGTCTCGCCGGGTGGCCGACCGTAACCCGCTGGTAGCCCGGATGCAGCCATTCGGCACCACCGTTTTCGCCGAGATGACCGCGTTGGCGACGCGTACTGGCGCGGTCAACCTGGGCCAGGGATTTCCCGACACCGACGGGCCGCCGGCGATGATCGACGCCGCGGTGGAGGCCATGCGGTCCGGGGTCAATCAGTACCCTCCCGGTCCCGGCATGCCCGCACTGCGCGAGGCGATCACCGCGCACCGGCGCTCGCACTATGGCCTGGAGTACGACCCGGACTCCGAGGTGCTCGTCACGGTCGGCGCGACCGAGGCGATCGCCGCGACGTTGCTGGCCCTGTGTGACGCAGGGGACGAGGTCGTCGTCTGGGAGCCCTACTACGACTCCTACGCCGCCGCGATCGCGATGGCCGGGGCGGTGCGCCGGCCGGTGACGCTGCGTCCGTCGGACGCGGGCGGCCGCTTCGGCTTCGACCCGGTGGATCTGCGGTCGGCGATCGGCCCGCGTACCCGCGTGGTGTTGCTGAACTCCCCGCACAACCCGACCGGGACGGTGTTCTCCGACGCCGAACTCGCCGAGGTCGCCGCTGTCTGCATCGAGCACGACCTGATCGCCGTCACCGACGAGGTCTACGAGCATCTGAGTTTCGACGGGCTCGGGCACCGGCCGCTGGCGACCTTCGAGGGCATGCGCGAGCGGACCGTGTCGATCTCCTCGGCGGGCAAGACGTTCTCGGTGACCGGATGGAAGATCGGCTGGGTCTGCGCGCCGCGGGCGCTCGTCGCGGCCGTCAAGACCGTCAAGCAGTTCCTGACGTTCACCGCCAACGGTGCGTTGCAGTTGGGCGTCGCGCACGCACTGACCCACGAGATGGCCTGGGTCGATGAGTTGCAGGCGGCGTTGCAGTCCAAACGAGACAGGTTGGTCGCCGGGCTGGCTGCGGCCGGCTTCGGGGTTCACCCGTCCGAGGGCACCTACTTCGTGCAGGCAGATGTGCGGCCGCTCGGGCTCACCGACGGCACGGCGCTGGCCTGGTCGCTCCCGGAGCGGGCCGGTGTCGCGGCCATCCCGACGTCGGTGTTCTACGACCATCCCGAGGAGGGCCTGCCCTTCGTCCGCTTCGCGTTCTGCAAGCGTGACGACGTGCTCGACGAGGCCGTACGCCGGCTGGCCGGGCTGGGCTCGTGACGGCGGGGACCGGGCGGCTGGACTGGGTCCCGGCGCTGTCCCGGGCCGACCTGCTGGGCGGGCCCGTGGCGCGGGCGCTCTATGGGCACGATGACGCCCTGGTCGCCGCGATCGACCCGGACCTGGCCGACACCGCCGCGTTCTGCGCGACCTATGCCGTGCCGCTGGAGCAGTCGGCGAACTGTGTCGTGGTCGCAGGCCGCCGTGGCGGCGACACCACCCTCGCGGCCTGCGTCGTGCTCGCGACGACCCGCGTCGACGTCAACGGTCTGGTCCGCCGCCACCTGGGCGCGCGCAAGGCATCGTTCGCATCGGCAGATGTCGCGACGGCCGAGACCGGCATGGAGTACGGCGGCATCACACCGGCCGGGCTGCCCGTCGATTGGCCGCTGCTGGTCGATGCCGCGGTCGCCGCGTCGGCCCAGGTGGTCATCGGCAGCGGGCTGCGTGGTTCGAAGCTGCTCGTCGCCGGCGCGTGGGTGGCCGCACTCCCGTCGGCAGAGGTGATCGACGGCCTCGGAGTGCCTGTGGACGAGCGCCGCTAGTCCGGCGGTTTCTCCCTACGATTCTGGGCGTGGCCACCATCAAGGAAGATCCCGATCACCTTGCGGCGCTGGCGCGGAGCTTCCGCACTCTCTCGCACCGCACCGATCATGTGCAGGGGGTCGCCAACGGTCGCAGCGACTTCGGCCCGGGCAACGCCCACGACCCGGCGCTCAACGAGCAGATCGACTGGTTCTACCGGCGCTGGGTGCAAAAGGTCGAGAAGCTCAGCCAGTTCATGCTGGCGGAGTACGACAACCTCGATCGGGCTCGCGCGATCTATGAGCTTGCCGATCACGATGTGCTGCGCGCGACAGTGCACCACGACCAGCGGCGCGTGGGTGCAGATCTGTGAGCACCGAGATCGGCCGGCGCCCACCCGAATCCTTGCCCGACGTGTTGCAGGGGCTGCCCCGCCCGGCGGGGCATCCGCACACGTTGTTCGCGATGAGCGCCGACTTCAGCCACGCGGCTGCCGAGCTCGAGAGGATCCGCACCGACCTGTTCGCGCTGCTCCTGCAGGTGCACGGCCCGTGGGAGGGCGATGCGCTCGAGGCGTTTCACGGACTGATGAGCACCGTTCCGGGGAGGTATCACTTCACCGCGGAGGGCTATCGCAAGGCGGCCGCTGCGCTCAAGGACTACGCAGGTTCGCTGGAGCAGGCGCAGCGGGCATGGGAGGCCGCCGAGCGAATCGGCCGGACGGATGCGGGCCGGCAGGCGGCGCTCCGGGCGCTGGATCCTGCCTACCAATGGGACCTGTTCTCGGCCGATCGGGTTCGGGCGCGGGGCATGGTCGAGGCCGCGCTGCAGCGCCTGCACTCCTCGACCCTGCGCACCGGTGGGGTGCTCAGGTCGCTCGAGTCGACGTTGCCCGGCCGCGCCCCGGTCAAGCCCGACATCTTTCGCGGTCGGGGCACGTCGTTTCTGCAGGGCCTCGACGAGGTCCGCGACCTGGGCATGGCCGACCTGCGCGACATCTGGCAGATGCACGAGTTGGTGGTCCCGTGGCAGGCGCCGTCCGCCTGGCGTGACACCGTCGACAGCTACTACGACGATGCGGCCGGCGCCTGCTCCGACCCGTCCGACTACATGCGGGACAGCATCTACGACTACGTCGACGGTGAGGAGTTCCAGGCCGGCAACGACGCCCGCGGGCTGGCCGGGCTGGCGTACAACGTCGCCGGTGGCCCCCGGGGTTTGATCCTCGATGCGTTCAAGGCGGGCCGGTGGCAACGTCGTCACGGCCGAGGTCCGCGGGACCGGACCGAGCCGGACAAGGGCACCGAGCCCAAGCGCGACGTGTGCCACCCGTTGGGCTGATCGATGGTGGCTACCACGAGCCTCGGCAGGTTCGCAGCACGACCGTCGCGAGCGCTGCGCCCTCGCGGCCGAGCGCCGCGGCGTAGACATCGAGCACTTCTCGTTCCCTCGACAGCTCGATGCGCACTCCACCGGCGGCGACCCGCGCCGCCTGGATGCGGCGGGAGAGCTCTCGGCGTTGCTCGAGCTGGGACAGCAGATTCCGGTCCAGCTCGTCGATGCGGGAGCGCAGGGTGCTGACCAGGGTGTCGAGATCGTCGCGCTCGTCGGGGGAGGTGGCTGTGGTGGTGGCCGTGGCGGTCATGTCGGGCTCCTGAGGTGGGAGCCCCGGCCGGAGTCCTCGGGTCACACGAACGCCCCGGGCTTCGGCCCGGGGCGTCGGAGTGGTCTGGGTTCAGACGGCAGCGACAGGCACCGGATACCGGTGCCCATAAAACTCCGCTGCGCGCGCCATGACCCAGAGTCTGCCCGACGCCGCGAGGATCCGCGAGGTTCTCCCGCATGGCGGGACATGTCAGCGACCGCACCTAGACTTGGGACGATATGAGTGCCCCCCTTGACGACGTCGCCACGGAGGCCAAGAAGCCCCGGGTACGCCTCGCCGTCGACCCCGCAACCCTGCTGGAGGGCCTCAACCCGCCACAGCGCCGGGCGGTCGAGCACCAGGGCAGCCCGCTGCTCATCGTGGCCGGCGCCGGCTCGGGCAAGACCCGCGTCCTCACCGCCCGGGTGGCGCACCTGCTCGCCAACCGTGGCGCGCAGCCCGGTGAGGTGCTGGCCATCACGTTCACCAACAAGGCCGCCGGCGAGATGAAGGAGCGGGTCGCCGCCCTGGTCGGCCCGCGGGCCAGGTCGATGTGGGTGTCCACGTTCCACTCGATGTGCGTGCGCATCCTGCGTGCCGAGGTCAAGCACCTCGGACTCAAGAGCACGTTCTCGATCTATGACCAGGGCGACTCGCAGCGCCTGATGACGCTGTGCGTACGCGAGCTCGACCTCGACCCGAAGCGCAATCCGGCCCGCCATCTCGCGGCGCAGGTGAGCAACCTCAAGAACGAATTGGTCGATCACGAGACGTGGGCGGCGCAGGCCCAGAGCGGGCCGGAAAAAGTGCTCGCCGAGGCCTACGAGCTTTATCAACGGCGGCTGCGCGAGGCCCACGCGCTGGACTTCGACGACCTGATCATGACCACGGTCAACCTGCTCCAGGCGTTCCCCGCCGTGGCCGAGCACTACCGGCGACGGTTCCGGCACGTGCTGGTCGACGAATACCAAGACACCAACCACGCGCAGTACGTCCTCGTCCGCGAACTGGTCGGCGGTGCGGTGGGCTCCCAGGAGCGTCGTACCGCCGACGGTGACCTGGTGCGGGCCGCGGCTGACTCCGGCGGTGTGCCGCCCGCCGAGCTGTGCGTCGTGGGTGATGCCGACCAGTCGATCTACGCCTTCCGGGGCGCCAACATCCGCAACATCCTGGAGTTCGAGCGCGACTACCCCAACGCGACCGTGATCATGCTCGAGCAGAACTATCGCTCGACCCAGACGATCCTCTCCGCGGCCAACGCGGTGATCTCGCGCAACTCCAACCGCAAGCCCAAGAACCTCTGGTCCGACGCCGGGTCGGGCGCCCCGATCGAGGGCTACGTCGCGGACAACGAGCACGACGAAGCGGCCTGGGTGGCCGGTGAGGTCGACCGGCTCTCCGACAACGAAGGCGTCGAGCCCAGCCAGGTGGCGGTCTTCTATCGCACCAACGCTCAGTCCCGGGTCTTCGAGGAAGTGTTCATCCGGGTCGGGCTGCCCTACAAGGTCGTCGGCGGGGTTCGGTTCTACGAGCGCCGCGAAGTCCGCGACATGCTCGCCTACCTCCGCGTGCTGGCCAACCCGTCGGACACGGTGAGCCTGCGGCGGATCCTCAACACCCCCCGCCGCGGGATCGGTGACCGGGCGCAGGCCTGCGTCGAGGCGTTGTCGAGCCGCGACCGGATCCCGTTCGTCGACGCGCTCGAGCGTTGCGAGGACGCCCCAGGGATGAATCCGCGGTCGGCCAAGGCCATCGGCGATTTCGTCGCGATGATGACCGAGTTCCGCGCGCTGGTTGCTGCCGATCATGGCCCGGCCGAGATCCTCGAGGTGATCCTGCAGCGCACCGGCTACCTCGCCGAGCTCGAAGCCTCCGAAGACACCCAGGACGAGCAGCGCATCGACAACGTCCAGGAGTTGGTGAGCGTCGCCCGCGAGTACGAAGAGGCCACTCCCGACTCCGACCTGTCGGGATTCCTCGAGCGGGTGTCCCTGGTCGCCGACGCCGACAGCATCCCCGACGCCAGCGGTGGCGTGGTCACCCTGATGACCCTGCACACCGCCAAGGGCCTGGAGTTCCCGACCGTGTTCCTGACCGGTCTCGAGGACGGCATCTTCCCGCACCTGCGCACGCTCGGCGATCCGGTGGAGCTCGAGGAGGAGCGGAGGCTCGCCTACGTCGGGATCACCCGCGCCCAGGAACGTCTCTACCTCTCGCGAGCGGTGAGTCGCAGCGCATGGGGGCAGCCGTCCTACAACCCGGCTTCACGATTCCTCGAAGAGATTCCACCCGATCTCGTGCACTGGGAGCGGATCGAGCCGGCCCGCCAGCCGCCGGCGCAGGCCAGGGTCGCGGCGGCCGGCCTGGCCCGCGGCACCTTGCGCGGTGGCTACGGGAACCGTCCGGTGATCGCGCTCGAACTCGGCGACAAGGTGAGCCACGACGCCTTCGGGGTGGGCACCGTGGTCGAGGTCCGGGGGCAGGGCGAGAAGTCGCAGGCGCAGATCGACTTCGGCAGCTCCGGAGTCAAGTGGCTGCTGCTGAGGTACGCCCCGGTCGAGAAGCTCTAAGCCCGCCGGCGCCGGCGCCCACTGGTCGACAGCCGCGCCTTCGTACGTACGTCGACGGTGAGATATGCCGCGAGGGCGAGCAGAAAGACCGCGTACCACACGAGATTCCCGCCCGGAACCCGACCGCTGCTGAGATGGCCGAGGAACGCGTCCATCCACTTCCGGTGCGCGATACCGATCGCGAAGAGCAGGTCGGGAAACACCGCGAACAGGTGGCCGGCGAGCAGCCACAGCGGCAGCAGCGGCACCGGTCGGCGCTCCTCGACCAGCCACACCATCATCGCGACGAGCGCGACCGTGCCGCCGATGAAGAGGTGGGTGAGCCAACCGGCGCGCGGATCGTGCGACTGGATCGCGAAGAACACGAAGGCCTCGAAGCCGGCGATCCCGACGATCGCGGCTGCGACGAGCGCCAGCCGCCGTGACGGATACCGCCGCTGTCGCGGCTCGCTCGGGCGCTCGCTGACTGCGCGCCGCCTGCCGGAGGTCATGAGACCGCCGACAGCAAGGTGCGGACGTCGTCGAGACGGCCGGCCATCTTCGGGTCGAGAGTGCGATAGCGGATCGTGCCGTCAGGCCCGACGATGGCGTAGCCCACCGGATAACCCTCGTCGCGTGGCTCCGGCATGGCATAGCCACGGGCGAGGGCCCCGTCGCTGTCGGAGACAGTGACGAACCGGTGCTCGGCAAGGTCCGGATGGCCGCCGACGACGAGGACGTCCACCCGCCGCGGCAGTGCCGCAGGCTCAGCCAGCGCAGCGAGCAATCCAGCCCGCTGGGTGTCGCGTACGAAGAAGACCACCGTGGCCCGGCCCGGGGCGGGCCGGGAGATCGTGACGAGCGGAGCGGGACGGCGGTCACCGACCGAGTCGAGATAGCCGGCCCGCTGATCGCCGGGCACCGGATCGTCGAGCGGCGAGGCGGAGAGTTGGATGGTGAGAACGACCGCGCCGAAAGCGAGCGCCGTGCACATCCAGATGATGAGCGCACGGACGCTGGCCGTCACCCTCACGGGCGCAGTCGGCACGCGGGGAATCGCATCGCGCTAGACGCTAGTACTTGATGCCGTACCGCTCCAACCACGGCACCGGATCGACCGGCGTGCCGTTGAGGTGCACCTCGAAGTGCAAGTGTGGGCCGGTGGAGTTGCCCCGGCTGCCGACGAGGGCGATGAGCTGGCCGGCGCGGACCCGCTCGCCCGGATGGACGAGCACCTTCTCCATGTGGCCGTAGAGCGTCTCGGTGCGGGAGTCGTGAGTGATGACGACCTTGTTGCCGAACCCCTCGGCCGGCCCCGCATCCTTGACCACTCCGGCCTTGGCGGCGTAGATCGGGGTGAGCATGGGTGCGGCAAGGTCGATCCCGTCGTGATGCACTCCCCAGCGCATGCAGAAGCAGGTCGTCATGTGGGCGACGCCGATGGGCAGGATGCTGATCGGCTTGGCCGGCCGGGATCGAGTGGCCCGCCCCGTGCTGAAGCCGATGCGCGGGTCGAAGTGCGCGGCGCTGCCGTGGACGTTGGGGATGCCGTCGCCCAGACCGATGCCTGCAACGGGGGAGTCGGCGCTGGCTACGGCCGATGCCGGCCGGTCCGGTGGCTGGAGCGATGCGGCGGTGCCGAGGGCGACTATGCCGGCGCCCAGGACCGCGGTCGTCGCGACGGCGGCGTAGCGGCTCTTGGGCGGGGTAGCGCCGCGATGCCGCCCGCGGGTCTCCGGCGCAGCCGATGTTGCTGTCGGCGCAGTCCGGTCAACCCTCGCCGTCGGCAGGATCCGGGTCGGCAAACCTTGCGTTGCCGCAGCGTCGGGCTGACGGTGGCGACCGCTGTTCGCGCGAACACCACTAGCCTGGCGGTGGGACGGCACACACAGCCTTCCGTCGTCGGTCTTTGCAGATTGGGCCGGGGCGCAGCCCTGGCAACGTTCGAACGGTAGTGCTTAGCGGCCTAAGGGACAAGTGCGAGGGTTGACATGATTTCGTACTGGATGTACGGGGACGTTCGTTACGCAGTGTCGCGGTGTAGGGACGATCTTGCGCTGTGTTACCGAACGCCGGATTACTCTTCGTCATGGTTTCAGCCTCGGAGGTACGAATGAGCCCGCCCATCCGCGTCGTGGTCGCCAAGCCCGGCCTTGACGGTCACGACCGGGGAGCCAAGGTCGTGGCCCGCGCCTTGCGCGACGCCGGGATGGAAGTGATCTACACCGGGCTGCACCAGACGCCTGAGCAGATCGTCGAGACGGTGATCCAGGAGGACGCCGATTGTGTCGGACTGTCGGTGCTGTCCGGTGCGCACATGACGCTGTTCGCGCGTGTCCTCGACCTGCTCAAGGAGCGAGGCGCGTCGGACGTGGTCGTCTTCGGCGGCGGGATCATCCCCGAGGACGACATCCCCGAGCTCACCAAGATCGGCGTGGCCAAGGTCTTCACCCCCGGTGCGACAACGGGCTCGATCGTCGACTGGGTCAACGACAACGCTGGAGCCGGCACGGGATAGCGAGAGTTGCCGCACAGTCGTGTTGTCCCCGCTGACACGTGCAGGAGCCGCTGTGGAAACCGCCGACATGACGATGTCCGGGATCGCTCGCGCGGCCGCTGACCCGGCGGCGCTGCCCACTGCGGCAGCAGTCGTGCGCCATCTGGGGGCGGACCTGTTCGGTGCGCTGGCCGAGCGTGCGGGCAACCTTGCCCTCTCGCCGTACTCCGTCGCCGCCGGGCTGGCCATGACTCGCAACGGGGCCCGCGGCGAGACCGCCGCCGAGATCGACCGCGTATTGCAGTCGCCCGGACCGGCCGACCTCAACAGCGGTTTCAACGCGCTGACAGGCCACCTCGACGGCCGGGCCGGTCCGGTGCGCCGGACGGACGGTTCGGCGGCTGAGGTGGCGCTGCAGTCGGCCAATTCGCTGTGGGGGCAGCGCGGAATCGGCTGGGCCGGGCCGTTCCTCGACGACATGGCCGCTTACTACGGTGCCGGCCTGCGACTGGTCGACTTCGGCGCGGATCCGGCGGACGCCGCTGCGGCGGTCAACACCTGGGCCGCCGCGCGGACCGCCGGCCGGATCGCGCACCTGGTCCCGGCCGGCGCGCTGGACGCCTCGACCCGGCTGCTCGTCGTCAACGCGGTGCACTTCAAAGCGCCGTGGGAGGAGCCGTTCGACGCCGCGGCCACCCGGCCGGCGCAGTTCACCCGCCCCGACGGTTCGACCGTCACGGTGCCGATGATGGGCAAGCTCATGAAGCGCGCGAGGTATGCCAGCGGGCCGGGCTGGCAGGCCGTCGACCTGCCCTACGCCGGCTCCCGCCTGGCCATGGCCGTCGTCGTCCCCGACCTCGGGCATCTCGCCGTCGTACGCCGGAGCCTCGACGGTGCCGGGTTGGCCGACCTCCTGGCGGCATTGCGACCGGCGGCGGTGGCATTCGACCTGCCGCGGTTCACGTTTCGTACCCGCTGCGCACTCGGTGAGCACCTGGGTGCGCTCGGCATGCACAGCGCGTTCACCGACCGGGCCGACTTCTCCGGGCTGACCGAGACCGACAAGGTCATGATCGACGCGGTCCTGCACGAGGCGTTCATCGCCGTCGACGAAGAAGGCACCGAAGCGTCAGCCGCAACAGCGGTGATGATCGGGCTGACCTCGGCGCTGGCCGATCCGCTGCGTGTCAGCGCGGACCGCCCGTTCCTGTTCGTGGTGCACGACATCGAGACCGCGACACCGCTGTTCCTCGGCCGGGTCGAGGACCCCACCGAGGCCTGAGCAGCGCCGCGATCCTGCCGCGCTCAGTGCGGCAGCGTGCCCGCGATCACCGGCAGTGTGAACTCGCCCGGGGAGTACGGATCGGTGGTCACCGTCACCGGCTGCACCACGTTGGCGTTGCGGTAGGCCGAGTCGGTGGCCGACAGCACCAGGACGATCCGGTGGCCCGCGGCGAAGCGGTGCACGATCCCCGGCAGCACGATGTGCACCCGCTTGGTCACGTCGGTGACGCGTACGGGTGAGATCAGCCGGTTCTTCAAGGTGATGGTGCCGTCGGGTGCGACGTCGTAGACCTTGGCGAAGACCACCAACTTCAGTCCGGGATCGGCGCCCTGGGTCGCCGCCACGGTCGGTGCGTCGAACGTGACGTCGAGGGTCGGGCTTCCGACGACGTCGACGTTGCCGGTCAGTGGCGCGCTGGCGTACTTCGCGAAGCTGCCCGGAGCGTCGGTGACCGGCATCGTCTGATCCAGCGCCGAGACCTCGGTGTGGCTCAGGGGCGCCGGGCCGGCGTAATTGGCGTAGCTGCACGTGCCCGCAGTGACGTGACTGCGGGAGGTGAGCGCCGCGGTGCCGGTCTGCGGGTCGCAGTCACCGGAGAGGTAGAGCTTGCGGGCGCTGCCGACCGGATAGCTCGGCGCCTGCGCATAGGCGGGTGCGGCATCGCCGGTGTAGTCGACCCAGTCACGGAAGTAGGAGAAGTTCAGGCTCGGCGCGGGGCCGGTGCCCTTGAGGTAGTAGTCGAACCAGCGCTGGAAGACCCGACCCTGGTAGCTCGAAGCCGGATTGGCGAAGTCGAGCTCGCCCGGCGCGGGCGCGGAATGGCTGTGCCCCCACGACTGCCACATCATCTTCACCGGCACCCCGCGCGCCCGCAGCGACTGGTAGGTGGCGACCGACTCCTGCAGATTGAACAAGGTGTCGGCCTGTCCCTGGGCGAGCAGCGTCGGGATCTTGATCTGGTCCATGTAGGACGCGACGGACGCGTGGCGTACGAACCCGAGCGTCGCCGCGTTGGGGTATCCCTGCGTGTCGATCTGCGCCTTGGCGGCGCACACGGGGTCGTCGAAGTTCGGGCAGCCCACATTGCGGGTCGGGTCCGCGCCGGCGAGGACGAGTCCGTCGACGATGCCGAGGCCGAAGAAGAGCGAGGACCATTCGGACTTGGAGATCCCCGGCGTGGTGTAGCTGACGCTGCGCGGCGGCAGCGAGGTGTTGTTCGGGGCGAGGGAGTAGCCCAGGTCGTTCCAGGTGATGATCGGGACGATGGTGTCGAGGCGCCGGTCGACCGCGGCGGTGGCGAACTGGATCTGGCCGCCGTACGACCCGCCGATCATGCCCACGCGGGGGTCGTACGGGAGTCCCTTGTCGGTGTCGCGGCGGACGAAGTTCACGGTGTAGGGCTGCCCGGTGTCGGTCCGGGTGGCGCTGATCGATGGGTCGCCACCGAGGAAGCGCAGCAACTGGCTGGCAGCCGCACCGTCGTGCTCGCGATCGTCGAGGGTGATCTTGCAGCCGCTGCCGCCGAACCCGAGCCCGGAGTACGACAGCACGGCGTAACCACGCTCGGCGAAGGCCTGTCCGATGGGCGCCTGGTCGTCCTTGGAGCCGCCGAAGCCGTTGGTCGTCAGGATCGCCGGCACGGGGGCGGCCGCACTCGCCGACGCCGGGATGTAGAGGTCACCGACGATGTTGCAGGTCGTCACGCCTAGTGGACCCTCGGGGGCGACCGTGACCTGGAAGGAGAGCGGCACCTTGGTCACCGTGGGGGTGGTGGCCGCCTGCGCGGGCAGCCGTAACAGGGCGGTGGCGAGCACGCCGAAGGCGATCGTGAGTATGAGCACGCGGCGTGCCATCTGGTCAGCTCCCTGTTCTCGGGTCGCGAGGACTGAACAACGCGCGAGGCGCCGATGGGTAACGCCCGGCGCGTATGAGAGCCGGGTCGCTGGCTAGAGTTCGCCCTACCCCTTCCCGACATCGAGGACACCAACCGTGGATCTGTTCGAGTACCAAGCCAGGGATGCTTTCGCCGCCCACGGCGTCCCGGTGCTCGCCGGCGAGGTCGCGACGACGCCCGAGCAAGCGCGCGAGATCGCCGAGCGAATCGGCGGCCGGGTCGTGGTCAAGGCGCAGGTGAAGACCGGTGGCCGAGGCAAGGCCGGTGGGGTGAAACTCGCCGCCGACGCGGACGAGGCCCAGCAGCACGCTGCGTCGATCCTGGGCATGGACATCAAGGGGCACGAGGTGCACCGCGTGCTCGTGACGGCGGCGAGCGACATCGCCGAGGAGTACTACTTCTCCTTCCTGCTCGACCGCGCCAACCGGACCTTCCTGGCGATGGCATCGCGCGAGGGCGGCGTGGAGATCGAACAGGTGGCCGCCGAGAATCCCGAGGCACTGGCCAAGGTGCGCGTCGATGCCCTCGCCGGGGTCGACACTGCGTTGGCGCGTGACATCGCGGTCCAGGCCGGCTTCCCCGACGAGATCCTCGACCAGGCTGCTGACGTGATCGTCGCGCTCTGGGACGTCTTCACCGGCGAGGACGCCACGCTGGTCGAGGTCAACCCGCTGGTCATGACTCCCAGCGGCACGATGCTCGCACTCGACGGCAAGGTGACGATCGACGACAACGCCGGCTTCAGGCACCCGGAGCACGCCGACCTCGCGGACTCCGGCGCCGACGACCCGCTCGAAGCCTTGGCCAAGGCCAAGCACCTCAACTACGTCAAGCTCGACGGCGAGGTCGGCATCATCGGCAACGGCGCCGGGCTGGTCATGTCCACCCTCGATGTCGTCGCGTACGCCGGCGAAGAGCACGGCGTGAAGCCGGCGAACTTCCTCGACATCGGCGGCGGTGCGTCGGCGCAGGTGATGGCCGACGGACTCGAGATCATCCTGGGCGACCCGTCGGTGCGCTCGGTGTTCGTCAACGTCTTCGGCGGCATCACCTCCTGCGACGAGGTGGCCAATGGCATCGTGCAGGCGTTGCAACTGCTCGCCGACCGCGGCGACGCGATCGACAAGCCCTTGGTCGTACGACTCGACGGCAACAACGCGGTTGAAGGTCGGCAGATCCTCGACACCGCAGCCCATCCGCTGGTCGAGCAACTGGACACGATGGACGGCGCAGCCCGGCGTGCGGCCGCGCTTGCCGCCGCACCGAACAGTGGGGTCTGACTGATGGCAATCTTGCTCACCGAGCGCAGCCGGGTCATCGTGCAGGGGATGACCGGGGCCGAAGGCCGCAAGCACACCAACCGCATGCTGCTGGCGGGCACCACGATCGTCGGGGGTGTCACCCCCGGCAAGAGCGGGCAGCAGGTCAACTTCAACGGCAATGTGGTCCCGGTCTACTCCGAGGTCGAGCGCGCGGTGGCGCTGACCGAGGCCGACGTATCGGTGGTGTTCGTGCCGCCGAAGTTCGCCAAGGCTGCTGTGATCGAGGCCATCGATGCCGGGATCGGCCTGTGCGTGGTCATCACCGAAGGCATCCCTGTGCACGACTCGACGTACTTCTGGGCTTACGCACAGAGCAAGGGCGGCGCCACCCGCATCGTCGGCCCCAACTGCCCGGGTGTCATCTCACCGGGCAGGTCCAACGCCGGCATCATCCCCGCCGACATCACCCAGGCCGGCCGGCTGGGGCTGGTGAGCAAGTCCGGCACGCTGACGTACCAGATGATGTACGAACTGCGCGACATCGGCTTCTCCACCTGCGTGGGGATCGGCGGCGACCCGGTCATCGGCACGACCCACATCGACTGCCTGGCCGCCTTCGAAGCCGATCCCGAGACCGATGCCATCGTGATGATCGGCGAGATCGGTGGTGACGCCGAAGAGCGCGCGGCGGAGTACATCAGCGCCCACGTCACCAAGCCGGTCGTTGCCTACGTCGCCGGCTTCACCGCGCCCGAGGGCAAGACGATGGGACATGCAGGCGCGATCGTGTCAGGCTCGTCGGGCACCGCCCAGGCCAAGAAAGAGGCACTGGAAAAGGCCGGGGTGCGGGTCGGCAAGACCCCGAGTGAGACGGCCGCCCTGATGCGCGAGGTCGCGAGCTAGTCCCGATTCGGACGACCTCTCCCTGGCCGGCGCAGTCGAAGACGCCGCTGAGCGCCGGCTGCACCGGCGTGGCTGGCCCGGTTTGCGCGGCTCGGAATGCGACAGTGGAGCGCGTGACGAATCTGCTCACCGACGAGGAGCGGCCGGCCCCGGCGCCCACCCAGCAGCCGGCCTCGACGGTGCTCGCCGCGGTCTATTCCGCGATCTGGTCAGCCGGTGTCGGCCTGATCGCGGTGACCGTCGTGGTGCTGCTGGCGTGGACCGCCGATTCGCGATCCGGTGCCGATGCTGCCGCTGCGCTGCGGATCTCGGCCGACTTCTGGTTGCTGGCCAACGCCGCGCCGCTGCAGATCGGCGGTTCGCCGTTCACCCTCGTCCCGCTCGGGCTCACTGTGCTGCCGGCCTATCTGCTGTTGCGTACCGGATCGTCGCTGGCCCGCACCCTCGAGATCTCTGACGTCCGCGGCGTCGTGCGGGCGGCCGGCGGCCTGGCCGGCGCGTACGGCGTGATCGCTGTCGTCGTGGCCGGCGCGGCGGGCACCTCTCAGGTCCACGTCACGCCGCTGTGGGGATTCCTTGCTGCCGTGTCTGTTGCCATCGTGTGCGGCGGTGCGGGGCTGATCCGCGAGTCGGGGCTGGCTGCGCCGCTGTGGGTGCGGTTGCCGGGGTCGGTGCGCTCGGCGGTGTACGGCGGTGCCGTGGCGCTTGCAGTCGTGCTTGCAGGAGGCGCCGTGGTGGCGGGGATATCCCTCGCCCTCGGTGCTGGCGAGGCCGGCCGGGTGCTGACCGGGCTCGGTGCGGGTACGGCAGGGACGCTGGCTCTGGTCCTGCTGTCGCTGGCCTACCTCCCCAGCGCCGTCGTCTACGCGACGTCGTTCGTCACCGGCACCGGCTTCGCCGTCGGTGTCGGCACCACGGTGAGCCCGTTCGACGTGCGCCTCGGCGCCGTCCCGGCGCTGCCGCTGCTGGCGGCGCTGCCCGGCGGCCCGCTCAGCCCGGTCTTCGCCGCACTGCTGGTCGTGCCCTTGGTCGGTGGCGCGCTGGCCGGAGTCGCTATCGCCCGCAGGGACGACGAGGAGCCGTTGGGGCGTCCGCTGCTGACGGCCGCGGCGAGCGGTCCCGCTGCCGGGGCGATGCTCGCCCTGCTGTGTGTGCTTTCAGCAGGTGCCGCAGGCAGCGGCCGGCTGGCGACGATCGGGCCGTCGGCGTGGCGGGTCGGACTGATGCTGGCCGTCGAGGTCGCCCCCGCGGCGCTGGTGGCGGCGTGGTGGACCAGGCGCCGGCTAGACCTTCAGCGCGGTGAACGGCGCCCACGGGAGGTTCCGGAGGACGGAGAAGGCGAGCCAGGCGGCGACCCCGAGCCACAGGACCGGCTCGGGTGGACGCCAGGTGGTGCCGACCTGCCGGACCCCGAGACGCCGCTGAGTCCAGGCGATCCATAGCCCGACCACGACCGGGAGCATCAGCAGCGTGAACACGTTGTAGCGCGCGGCCGACACCAGGTCGCCGTGCAGAGCCATGTGCAGCATCCGCGTCGACCCGCAGACCGGGCATCCCCACCCGGTGACCGCCTTGAATGGGCACGCGGGAAGCCCGCTGCCCGGCCGGGTGGGATCGGCGATGGCGGCGACCGCGCACGCACCGAGCGCCGCGCCAGCCGTGACCGCGGGTGCGGCCCACGGCGGCAGCGCGGCACGTGTGCGTTGCAGGATCGTGGTCAACGTGGATCCAGGGTCAGTAACCGCTGCCGGTCGAGCCACTACCCCAGTTCAGTGAGGACGAGAGGATCGCGTAGATGATGCCGAGGATGAGGAACGCGATCCCGCCGATCCAGGCGATCTTGGGCAGGGTGGTGCTCTGTCCGGCCTGCTTGGCCTTGGACTGACCGATCAGGCCGAGCACGATCGCTGCAGGCGAGCAGCAGAACCAGCAGACGATCCCGATGATGCCCAGGATCATCGGTGTGTTGTTGGGCGACTGCCCGTATCCAGGCGGCGGTGCGCCGTAGCCACCGCCGGGGGGCGGCGGGCCGTAACCACCGGGCGGCGGCGGGGGTCCGTATCCGCCACCGGGGGGAGGCGGCGGTGGGGGATATCCGCCACCGGGCGGGGGGGGCGGTGCGCCGTAGCCACCACCGGGAGGCTGCTCGCCGTACCCACCGCCGGGGGGCTGCTGGCCGTAGCCACCGCCGGGGGGCTGCTCGCCGTAGCCACCGCCGGGCGGGGGTGGCGGGTTGTACCCACCTCCGCCCCAGCCGCCCTGGTCGTCCGGAGGATTCGGGGGTGTCGTCAAAGTGACTCCTTGGCGCGTGGTTCGCGGAACGGTCGCGGGCGTCGATCCGACAGCGGTGCCCGCGGTCAAGCATGTACCAATCTGCGGCCGGGGGCGGCCCATTTGACACCCCCGACCCCGCACAACCGGTCAGCGACCGGCCTGGCTCACTTGCGGAAGGCGACCGCGTAGACGATGCCGAGAGCGAGGAACGCGATCCCGCCGATCCAGGCGATCTTGGGCAGCGTGTCGCTCTGACCGGACTGGCGGGCCTTCTGGGCACCGATCAGCCCGAGAGCGATGGCCGCGGGGGAGCAGAAGAACCAGCACACGATGCCTATAACGCCCAGGATCATCGGCGTGTTGTTCGTCGCCCCGCCGGCCGGCGGGGGAGCGCCGTAGCCGTCTGCCGGGGGTGGAGCGTTGGGCGGGGTGGTCATCTGTCCTCCTGGGCAGCACTGACGTGGAATGCGGCCGGCGGCGGTCCCTGTCCGGTCTGGGGCATCGTGTCGATTGGCGCACCCGCCGTCAAGAATCGGCCTCCTAACGCGCCGCAAACGGCCGCTAAGGTTGGCTGACAGCCCCCGCAAGGACGCGGCCATCGGAGGACATGCTGACTGCCCGGCTCGTAGTGCTCGTCTCGGGCACCGGCAGCAACCTCAAGGCTCTGCTCCATGCCGCCACGGATCCTGGCTACGGCGCGGCCGTGACGGCTGTCGGGGCCGACCGGTCCGCCGCGCCCGGGCTGGAGCTCGCCACCGCTGCGGGGGTTCCGACCTTCGTCCGCTCGGTGCGTGACTTCGCCGACCGGGTCGCGTGGGACCACGCGCTGAGAGATGCGGTTGCCGCCCATGACCCCGACCTGGTGGTGCTGGCCGGTTTCATGAAGCTGGTCGGTCCGGCCTTCCTGTCCCGGTTCGCCGAGCGGATCGTCAACACGCACCCTGCGCTGCTGCCTTCCTTTCCCGGCGCGCACCCGGTCCGCGACACCGTGGCGTACGGCGTGAAGTTGACCGGGGCCACGGTGCATCTGGTCGATGCCGGGGTCGACTCCGGGCCGGTGATCGCGCAGGCGGCCGTTCCGGTGCTGCCGGGCGACACCGAAGAGGTGCTGCACGAGCGCATCAAGAGCGTCGAGCGGTCGCTGCTCGTCGACACCGTCGGCAGGATGGCCAGGGACGGCTACACCGTCCACGGCAGAGAGGTAGTGCTCGGATGACCCAGATCGAGATACGCCGGGCGCTGGTCAGCGTCTACGACAAAGACGGCCTGGCCGATCTCGCCCGCGGGTTGCACGCCGCGGGCGTCGAGATCGTGTCCACCGGGTCGACCGCCCGTGTGATCACCGACGCGGGCATCCCGGTCACCCCGGTGAGCGAACTGACCGGGTTCCCCGAGGTGCTCGACGGGCGGGTCAAGACGCTGCACCCGCACGTGCATGCCGGCCTGCTGGCCGACCGCGCCAATCCCGACCACGTGCGCCAACTCGCCGAGTTGGGTATCGCCGCCTTCGAACTGGTCGTCGTCAACCTCTACCCGTTCGGTGACACCGTGCGCAGCGGGGCGACCCCGGCCGAGGTCATCGAGCAGATCGACATCGGCGGCCCGTCGATGGTCCGAGCCGCGGCCAAGAACCACGGCAGCGTCGCCGTCGTCGTCGACCCGTCCTCGTATCCCGAGGTGGTCGCCACGGTTCAGGGCGGTGGCTTCGACGATCCGGGGCGGCGCCGGTTGGCCGCACATGCGTTCGCGCACACGGCGGCCTACGACGCCGCGGTCGCCAACTGGTTCTCCACCGGCCTGGCCCTCGAGGCCGACAGTTACTGGCCGGCGTACGCCGGCCGGGCCTTCGAGCGGGCCGAGATCCTCAGGTACGGGGAGAACCCGCATCAACGTGCCGCGCTCTACATCGAGCACGACGCCTCGCCCGGCATCGCGCAGGCCGAGCAGGTGCACGGCAAGGCGATGTCGTACAACAACTACGTCGACGCCGACGCAGCGCGACGGGCGGCCTTCGACTTCGCCGGGCCGTGCGTGGCGATCATCAAGCACAGCAACCCGTGTGGCATCGCGCTCGGTGTCGACGTCGCCGAGGCGCACCGCAAGGCACACGCCTGCGATCCGCTCTCGGCCTTCGGCGGGGTGATCGCCGCCAACCAGCCGATCTCGGTGGCGATGGCCGAGCAGGTGGCGGAGGTGTTCACCGAGGTGGTCGTGGCACCTGGGTTCGACGACGGTGCACTGGATGTGTTGACCCGTAAGAAGAACGTGCGCCTGCTCGTGTGTGCGCCGCCGACCCCCGGCGGGGTCGAGGTCCGCGACATCAGCGGCGGCGCGCTCACCCAGACGGTCGACGCGATCGACGCTCCTGGCGACGACCCGGCGGCCTGGACGCTGGTCGCGGGCGACCCGGTCGACGAGGTGACGATGCGCGATCTCGGTTTCGCGTGGCGCGCGGTGCGAGCGGTGAAGTCCAACGCCATCCTGCTCGCGCACGACGAGTCGACAGTCGGGGTGGGGATGGGGCAGGTCAACCGGGTCGACGCGGCACGGCTCGCCGTCGAGCGGGCGGGCGAGCGGGCCCGCGGAGCGGTGGCGGCATCAGATGCCTTCTTCCCGTTCCCCGACGGTCTGGAGATGCTGCTGGCGGCCGGCGTACGCGCGGTCGTACAACCGGGCGGTTCGGTCAACGACGAGCAGGCTATCGCCGCAGCGAAGACAGCGGGCGTGCCGATGTATCTCACCGGCACCCGGCACTTCTTCCACTGACGTTTTCCCGACGTGCCGATCGCCGGGACGCGATGACCCCCGTGACAGACTGCCTCCCGTGACGGCGGTGATCCTCGACGGCAGAGCCACGGCTGCGGCGATCCGCACCGAACTTCGCGAGCGAGTGAGCCTGCTGACATCGGCCGGGCGCACACCCGGGCTCGGGACGGTCCTCGTGGGCGACGACCCGGCCAGTCACAGCTACGTCGCCGGCAAGCACCGAGACTGCGCCGAAGTGGGCATCGCGAGCATCCAGCGCGAGCTTCCCTCCACGGCAACCCAGCAGGACGTCGAAGCGGTGGTTGCCGAGCTCAACGCCGACCCGGCCTGCACCGGCTACATCGTTCAACTGCCGTTACCGCCCGGCCTGGATCCCAACCCGGTGCTCGAGCTGATGAACCCCGACAAGGATGCCGACGGCCTGCACCCGACCAGCCTCGGCCGCCTCGTGCTCGGCATCCGCGGTCCTCTCCCGTGCACGCCGCGAGCCATCGTCGAGTTGCTCCGGCGCTATGACGTTCCGATCGCCGGCGCCGATGTCGTCGTCGTCGGCCGCGGCCTCACGGTCGGTCGGGGGCTCGGCCTCCTGCTCACCCGGCGGTCGGAGAACGCGACGGTCACGCTGTGCCACACCGGCACCCGTGATCTGCCCGCCCACCTGCGCCGGGCCGACATCATCGTGGCCGCGGCGGGCACCGCCGGCCTGGTCGGGGCGGCAGACGTACGCCCCGGCGCCACCGTGCTTGACGTCGGCACCAGCCGCAATCCGGAGGGGAAGCTGGTCGGAGATGTCGACTCGGCCGTACGCGAGGTGGCCGGGTTCCTGGCCCCGATGCCGGGCGGCGTCGGGCCCATGACCCGGGCCATGTTGCTGACCAACGTGGTGGAGGCCGCCGAACGGATGGCGGGTTCGCTCTAGACTCAACCGTTATGACCGAGACTGCGAAGCCGACGACGGTCCATCCGCATCTCGCGCACTCCGCCACCACCGACCTGCGACCCGAGCTCGACCCGACCCCGCTGTCGGTCGCCCGCTATCCGGCCGGTTGGTGGCCGCCGATGCCGCCGTCGGGCTATCTCGCGTTCGTGGTCGACCACGACGAGGTGACCGTCGTCGCCCCCGACGCGATGTTCGAGGCCATCGAGGCACCCGACGCGATTGAGCCCGGCTGGCGACGCATCACCTTCGCCGGGCCGCTGCCCTGGGAGATGGTCGGTTTCCTCGCAGACGTGGCGGAGCGACTGGCAGCAGCACGGATCCCGTTCACCTCGATGTCGGGGTTCAGCACCGATCACGTCCTGGTCCGCGCGGCCCAGGCGGGCGTGGCGGTGGCCGTGCTCAAGGGCGAGCAGGCTCCGGACCTGCGCCCGGACGTCACCAACCCCTGACCTTCAGATAGCCTCCGCTGGTCGTCAATGACCCGGGAGGGGCCTGCTCGCCATGCCGATCAACAAGGGCAAGGTCACCGTCGTCGGGGCCGGCTACTACGGCTCGACCACGGCTCAGCGTCTGGCGGAGTACGACATGTTCGACACCGTCGTGCTGACAGACATCATCGAGGGCAAGCCTGAGGGGCTGGCACTCGACATCAACCAGTCTCGCGCCATCGAGGGCTTCCAGACCGAGGTCGTCGGCATCGGCGGCGGGGAGTACGGCCCCACCGAGGGCTCCGACATCGTGATCATCACCGCCGGGCTGCCGCGCAAGCCCGGGATGAGCCGGATGGACCTCATCGAGACCAACTCCAAGATCGTCCGCGACGTGGTCGAGCAGGTCGCCCGTACGTCACCCGACGCGGTGCTGATCGTGGTGTCCAACCCGCTGGACGAGATGACCGCGCTGGCCTCAAAGGTGTCCGGTTTCCCCAAGGGCCGGGTCATGGGGCAGGCGGGGATGCTCGACACGGCGCGGTTCACCAACTTCGTGGCCACCGAGCTGGGCGTGCCGATCTCGTCGGTGCAGACCCTCACCCTGGGCTCGCACGGCGACACGATGGTGCCGGTGCCCAGCGCCTGCACGGTCAGCGGGCAGCCCCTCGTCGACCTGCTCGCCCCCGACGTCATCGAGTCGATCGTCGAGCGCACCCGCAACGGCGGCGCCGAGATCGTGTCGCTGCTCAAGACCGGCTCGGCCTACTTCGCGCCGTCGGCCGCGGCTGCGCGGATGGCCCGGGCGGTGGCCGAGGGACTCGGGGTCATCCTGCCGGTGTGCGCCTGGGTCGACGGCGAGTACGGCATCAAGGGCGTCTATCTGGGGGTCGAGGCCGAGCTGCACTCGCGCGGCGTACGCCAGATCATCGAGCGCGACCTCACCGAGGTGGAGCTGACCGCGTTGCGCGAAGCCGCGGAGGCCGTACGCGCCAAGCAAGCTGACATCGACAACTTCTGAAGGGTCATCCGCCGCACATGAGCAGGATCAAAGTCGCCAATCCGGTCGTCGAACTCGACGGCGACGAGATGACCAGGATCATCTGGCACTTCATCAAGGATCAGCTGATCCTGCCGTACCTCGATGTCGATCTGGACTACTACGACCTGAGCATCGAGCACCGCGACGCCACCGGTGACCAGGTCACGATCGACGCCGCGCATGCCATCCAGCGGCACGGCGTCGGGGTCAAGTGCGCGACGATCACGCCGGACGAGGCACGGGTCGAGGAGTTCGGCCTGGCCAAGATGTGGCGCTCGCCCAACGGCACGATCCGCAACATCCTCGGTGGCGTGATCTTCCGCGAGCCGATCGTGATGTCCAACATCCCCCGCCTTGTCCCGGGTTGGACCAAGCCGATCATCATCGGCCGCCACGCCCACGGCGATCAGTACAAAGCGACCGACTTCGTCGTACCCGGCCCTGGTCGGGTGACCATCACCTACACCCCGGCTGACGGCAGCGAGCCGATGGAGATCGAGATCGCCGACTTCCCCGGCGGTGGCGTGGCGATGGGGATGTACAACTACGACGACTCGATCCGCGACTTCGCGCGAGCGTCGATGAGGTACGGCCTCGACCGCGGCTACCCGGTCTATCTGTCCACCAAGAACACGATCCTCAAGGCCTACGACGGCCGCTTCAAGGACCTGTTCGCCGAGGTGTTCGAGGCGGAGTTCGCGGCCGATTTCGCCGCCGCCGGCCTGACCTACGAGCACCGGCTGATCGACGACATGGTCGCCGCGGCGATGAAGTGGGAGGGCGGCTATGTCTGGGCCTGCAAGAACTACGACGGCGACGTGCAGTCGGACACCGTGGCGCAAGGCTTCGGCTCGCTCGGGCTGATGACCTCGGTCCTGATGACACCGGACGGACGCACCGTCGAGGCCGAGGCGGCGCACGGCACGGTGACCCGGCACTTCCGGCAGCACCAGCAGGGCGAGCCCACCTCGACCAACCCGATCGCGTCGATCTTCGCGTGGACCCGGGGGCTTGCCCACCGCGGCAAGCTCGACGACACCCCGGCGGTGACGGAGTTCGCCAACACCCTCGAGCAGGTATGCATCGACACGGTCCAGGGTGGCCAGATGACCAAGGACCTGTCGTTGCTGGTCGGTCCGGACACGGCCTACCTCACCACTCAGGAGTTCCTCGCCGCACTCGACACCGGCCTGCAGAAGCAGATGGGCAGCTAGGCGCTCCGCCGCAGCAGCGAGCGCAGTTGCTCGACGACAGGCGCCAGCGCGTACATCTCAGCGGCGGTGACGTGGACGACCGTCCATCCAGCGGCGACCAGCGCGTTGAGCCGGCGCCGGTCCCGGCCGAGTTGGCCGGCCGCACCGTGCCAGGCACCGTCGTACTCCACGGCCACCCGTCGCTCCGGCCACGCCAGGTCCGCCCGCGCGACGAACTGCCCGCGATGCCAGATCTCGTACTGCGGCACCGGCGGCGGAAGCCCGGCCAGGATCAGGCGTACGCGCAGGACGCTCTCCGGCGGCGACTCCGCCCGGCCGTCACACAAGGCAAGGGTGCGTCGGGCCTGGCCGACACCGTGCCCGGATGCTCGCCGGAGCTGCTCCTCCACCGCCTCGGCCGTCGTGTGCCGGCTCGCCAGCATCC
>JBAVXU010000263.1:0-4101 GCA_049698415.1 Mycobacteriales bacterium | reverse complement strand
GACGACGTAGAGCACCGGATCGTCGCCGCGGCTCAGCGCGCAGGCGAACGCACCGCGGTCGAGATCGACGCTGGCCAGCACCTCGCCGCCCTCGCGTACCCGCACGCAGTGCCGGTTGCCCACGTCGGCGTACCAGACCGCACCCTCAGCGTCCATGCAGATGCCGTCGGGATGGTCACCGGGGGTCGGCGCCCACACGCGCCGGCCGGCCAGCCTGCCGTCGGCGTCGATGTCGTAGGCCGTCAGCTGCTCGGCGTAGGACTCCGCCACGATCAGTGTCGCGTTGTCAGCGGTGACCGCCATCCCGTTGGGAAAGGCGAGGCCGTCGGCGACCCGCGCCACCTCTCCCCCGGCCGTGACCATGAGCACGAAGCCAGGCTGGAACTCACCGCCCGGGAAGTCGAAATTGATGCAATTGACGTACACGTTGCCGCGACCGTCGACAACGATGTCGTTGCAGGCCGACCCCAGGCCTGCGTGCGTGACCAGAGTCCCGTCCGCCTCCCGGCGAAGCAATACCCGGTCGGCGGCATTGACCACCAAGAGCCGCCCGTCGGGCAGGAAGTCGATGCACATCGGGAACGACCGGACACGCGCCTCGACACTCCTGCTGCCGTCGTCGGCGACCGAGATGACCTCCCCGGCTCCCCAGTCGGAGAACCACAGCTGCCCATCGTGCCATCGCGGGGACTCGCCGAACACGATGCCTTCCACAAGCACGCTCACGAGAGGCAAGCTACCGCCTCGCCCAAGTTCGGCATCCCACCTTTTGATGGTTTTGGGCACTCATCGCGCATTTCAATCTCGCGTTCAACCATCACTCGGGCTACGGCGGTGCTACGACTTCGAAGGAGCGGTTGCCGACCAGACGCTGGTCGAGGGCGCATTCGCAGGTCTTGCTCGCGAGCAGGCATCGACAGATGCCGCGCTGGCCGCGTACCCGGATCTTGGTGCGCGGGTCGGTAAGGACCACATCGCCATCCGTGAGCTCTGGGTTCATCGGGTGGAGGAGTACGCCCGCCACTGCGGACACGCCGACCTGCTGCGCGAATGCATCGACGGCCGCGTCGGGCAATAGCGCGAAAGCGTCACAGCGGCGGTCTCCGCCGTAGGCTCGCGACATGGAATTCAAGGTGGTGACCAACGACGCCGGGCCCGACGACGAGTACGGCGCAGACTCAAGCTACGAGATCAAAGCCGGCGCGGTGCTCGTCGTGCACCACTCGACGGCATACCGCGCAGGCAACGAGCCTGCCGACACTCCCGCGCGGCACATCAACAGGATCACGACCTACGGGCCTTCGGCCTGGCTGCGGATCGAGGAATCCGGTCCCGTAGTTCGCTGACCCTGCCGGCTGCGATCAGGCGTTGAATCGCAATGACCCGAGGTTGACGCCGGGTTGGGAAACGCAAGCCGGTCCGGTGCTCGGCCACGCTCATCTCCCTCATACGGGAGAGCGTCAAGGATCAACCCGAAGTAACTGTCAACCATCAGCCGTAACACCGTCGCGCCTGAACCGAAGACCAAACGTCAAGCATCAGCCGGAGCAATACACCCTGGTAGTGGGGCGGGTGGGGCTCGAACCCACGACCGACGGATTATGAGTCCGCTGCTCTAACCGGCTGAGCTACCGCCCCGAACGGTCACAAGGTGCATCCTTGTCGCCGCCCGAGCGTAGTGCCTGACCATCGCCCGGAATCTGATTGGGCGCGCCGCTATGAGCGCGGCGAGCCGCCGGATGAGGGACGTGAATACCGCCGGTTGCCGCCGGATCGTCCGCCGCCGCTACGAGCGCCCGCCGGCCTGCCAGGACGGTGCGATGCCTGGGGTGATGCCGAGGGCGGTCGCGCGACGATGACCACAGGCGTACCTGAGCTGGCCAACTCGCGTACCTCGTCGTGCCCGGGCCGTACGCGTACCGCGGCTGTCGGTCGCACGCCGGCCAGGCCGTGCATCCGGTCGGCGTCGCGTACCTGCTCGGGAAGCAGCAGGGACAACACGGTGCCACTGGCGCCGGCGCGGGCAGTACGACCGGATCGATGCAGGTAGTCCTTGTGGTCGGCAGGCGGGTCGAAGTGCACGACCAGATCGACGTCATCGACGTGGATCCCGCGAGCGGCGACGTCGGTGGCGACCAGGACCGGCGCCGTGCCGGCCGCGAAAGCGTTGAGCGCGCGCTGACGCGCGTTCTGAGCGAGGTTGCCGTGCAACGCGCCCGCGTCGACCCCGGCCGTGCGCATCTGCTTGGCGAGGCGCTCGGCACCGTGCTTGGTGCGTACGAAGAACAGCGAGCGTCCCTGACGGGCAGCGATCTCGGCGGCGACGGTGACCTTGTCACCTGCGTGCACGGTGAAGCTGCGGTGGTCCATTGTGGATACCGAGGCGTTGACCGGGGCGACGGCGTGGGTCGCCGGGTCGGTGAGGAACCGGCGGACCAGCTTGTCGACGCCGTTGTCCAGCGTCGCGGAGAACAGCATCCGCTGCGAGCCGGGCGTGGTCTGGTCGAGCAGTTCGGTGACCACCGGCAGGAAGCCGAGGTCGGCCATGTAGTCAGCCTCGTCGACCACTGTGATGCACACCTGCGCCAGGGAGCACTCCCGCTGGCTGATCAGGTCGATCAACCGGCCGGGGGTGGCGATGATGACGTCGACACCGCGACGCAAAGCGGTGATCTGGCGTGACATCGACGCACCGCCGTAGACCGTGGCGACCCTCAGGTCGACCGCTTGGGCGAGCGGGGACAGCGCCTCGGCAACCTGGTTGGCCAGCTCTCGGGTAGGTACGAGCACCAGCCCGCGGGGGGCGCCGCGCGAACGCGACGTACCGATCAGGCGGGCCAGCATCGGCAGGCCGAATGCGAGCGTCTTGCCCGAGCCGGTCTGCGCGCGGCCCAGAACGTCACGGCCGGCCAACGCGTCGGGCATGGTGCGGCCCTGGATGGCGAACGGCGCTCGGATGTCGCGACGCTCGAGTGCGGTGACAAGCAGTTGGGGAAGGCCCATCGCTGCGAACGTGGTCGGCGCGGGCGGGGCAGCCGCCTCGGCGGCGGCGAACGCCAGTTCGAGCTCGGACGGTGCGGCCTGTCGCTGCTGGCTCTGGGGCCGGGACTGCCCGCGCGACTGGGAGCGGCCGGCGGATCGGCCCGACGAGCGGGACTGGGTGGAAGGCTGGGATCCGCCCTGGGTGCGGGAATGGAACGATCCCCCGGTCCGGGGGCTGCTGCCAGGTGTACGGGAACGACGTTGCTGGGGGCGTGGCACGGTACGGAGACTCCTGTCGCCGGTAGGGCCGCATCGGCGAACAGGATCTGTTATCGCTAACGACCGTGCGGGCAGATCGCCCGCGTGAACGACGACAGAATCGCCGTCTTGTTGATCAACCTACCTCATGGCCGCCCTGTTCCCGGCTTCCGGCACCGCAGACGCGACGGCGGCCACGCGTAGCCGGGTGGCCATGATCGGGCAGCCGCAAACGTCGCTATCGGGTTTCCCCGCTGTCCCCCTCGGGCTCAGACCTCGGGGAGGCAGCTTCGGCCGCGTCGGCTGCTGCATCCCAGGTACGGATGGACGCGGTGCCCCTTCGGTGTTCCTGGCGGCCGAAATCTCGGTCGAGCACGGTGGCAAGCTTGTCCAGGGCGCCACTGAATGCGTCGTTGATGGTGGCCGCATGATTGGTGACGACGAGAGGTGCCCGTCGCTCTGGTCTGGCCTCGATGATGCAGCGCTTGTCCGACTCGGTGGTGCGGCCGGCGCTCTCGTCCCCGAGGTGGACCTCGACGCGGGTGAGCTGCGAGGCGAACCTGCTGAGCCGGTCCTCGATCAGAGTTGATACGTGGGCTGCCAGTTCGGTGCGGCCATCGACGTTGGCGTCTGTGTTGAGCTGGATCTTCATCGGGTCCTCCCTGGGCGACCTCAGGTTCTCGCTGGCCGCGCCCAACCGTGGCGGACGTTGACATGCGTAAGGTCGCGTATCTGCTCCCCCGACTGGACTTGAACCAGTAACCCTTCGATTAACAGTCGAATGCTCTGCCAATTGAGCTACGGGGGAATGGCGCGCCGCGGCGCGACCGGCCAAGACTACAACACCCCGCGCATGCTCCC
>JBAVXU010000262.1:0-2067 GCA_049698415.1 Mycobacteriales bacterium | reverse complement strand
GCCCCGGAGGGTCGTCATCTAGTGGATTTGCATCAGGAGATCTGCTCGCAGCTGCTGTCGGACTTCGAGCGCGACAAGAATCACGACCAGGGCGATATGTTCAACCCTCCGCTGCCGAAGCTCGTCTCGCTGACCAACGCTGAGCCGGATCCCGGGAGCTCTCGAGATGGCGTCGGCCAACACAACACCTCAGTTCAGCTCGCATCGATCGTCGTATCTACTAAGGACGATCGTAGCGCCTGCGCAACCGTCAGATCGTGGGCGCCTCGCCGGCTTGCGCCCATGGTCGACTGGCATGAGCCAGGGCTGTCGGTCCCTTCCGGAGCAGACTGTGGGTCGCGAGATCCCAGAACCGAATGTCTTGGACCCTCATCAGGGGACCCAACCCTAGTCAGAGGCAGGATCGCTGAGTAGTCGCCGGAAGTCATCGGCATATTGACGCGGCGTGGTACCGCCGGTGTAAATGACCGATTGTCGGGCCGGGCCGAAGACATAGACCGAACCCGTGTGGTTGACCTGGTACCCGTCCACTTGGCCACGCTTCATTCCGCTCGCGTGGTCTTGTGCCTGCGCCGATGGGCTTGGACGGATGGTGCTAGTGGTTGCGTACAGAGCGCGCTCGGCAGCGTGAACCACCGCCGCGCTAGCCCGCAGTCCGACGAAGTCGGAAGCAAAACCGCTCAGCCATCGGCGCAGCACGGTGGGGGTGTCTCGCTTCGGGTCCACTGTGATGAAGACGACATCGACGCGGTTCTTGAGCTCAGCTGGTAGATGGCGCCGGGCGGAGGCTAGGTCGGCCATGGTCGTTGGGCACACGTCTTGGCAGTGCGTAAAGCCGAAGTAGAGCGCTGTGACTCGGTTGGGCCGTTGACCGAAGGTGTAGGTCCGACCGTGGGTGTCGCCAAATGCGCCGATGGGTGGTTGTAGCGGCGGGTCGGTGACCAGCGTCCCATTGAGACCACCGGGACGTTGCCCATGCACCACGGCGGCCTTGTCGCGGTCGGCAGCCTTGGTTCCCGCCTGCTGGCTCGTGCCGCAACCGGCGAGGGAAAGTGCGGCGACGATCAGGGCCGATGTCACGCAGGCGCGTCGGGCCGTCGCACCGCGGCTCATAGAGGCGTCTGCCAGTTTGCGACCACCGTTTGCAGCCCCACGATCATGTTTGCCCAGACTCCAGTTACCTGCAGCACACCAACCCCTATCAAGAGGATGCCACCCGTCCGCATTACCCCTCGGGCGTGGCGGCGGGCGAACCCGAACACGGGAAAGGCGCGTTGGACGCCTAGCGCCGCCAGGAGAAAAGGTAGCCCGAGGCCCAGACTGTAGGCGAACGACAGCAACGCGCCGCGCTCTGCTCCGCCCGTGGTCATGGACAGTGCCAGGACGGCAGCCAAGGTCGGCCCGATGCACGGGGTCCAGCCGATGCCGAACAGCACTCCGAGCAATGGGGCGCTGGCGACGCCGACGCGCGGCCGGTAGCCGAGCCGTACTGATCTGGCGAGCAATGGAAGTCGGTCGAGCCATCCGGTGAACAGCAGCCCCAGCAGGATGGTGACGGCTCCCAGCACTTGGATGATCGTCCCTTGTTGGCGCACCAGGACGTCACCGGCGGCTCCGAAGGCCGCCCCGTAGGCGGTGAACACGGCCGCAAATCCGAGCACGAACAGCAGCGTGCCCGTCACCATGCGACCAGGCAGACTCGCTTGCGGGTGCCTGGCCTTCCGCCAGGACGATCGCGCCGCTCGCCACCGGACAGATCGGCGTCCGCCAGCCGTGCCGGAGACGTAGGCCAGGTAACCCGGCAACAGCGGTAGACAGCAGGGGCTCAGGAAGGACACCAGGCCAGCGGCCATGGCGATCGGGATCGTCAGCAGCAGCGGTCCCGACAGCACCGGGTCACCGAGACTCAGCACATTCATGGGGTGTCCGCCGAACCAGCGCGGGCTAACTCGTCGTCGAGCAAACCCTTCAGGGTTTGGTAGGTCACCCTGCCAATGACCCGGGCGGCGACCCTCCCCGCGTGATCAACGACCACGGTGCTGCGCACCACGGTGGTCGGGATAACAC
>JBAVXU010000261.1:0-2384 GCA_049698415.1 Mycobacteriales bacterium | reverse complement strand
AAGGTGCCCTCGGGAGTGAAGGTGCCGACGTGCATCTCGTACAGCACGCTGCCGGGCAGTTGACGGCCGTTCCAAGCCTGGTCGTGCCACTCGTACGCCGCATCGTCATAGACCCGGCTCGGGCCGTGCACTCCGTGCGGCTGCCAGCGTGAGCGCGGGTCGGGCAGGGCGGTCTCGTCGTCGTCGAGGAGATAGGCGTAGTCCGAGCCGGCCGCGATGGCGATCTCTGCGTGCCACCAGCCGGCGTCTCGCGCGGTCAGCTCGTGGCACTCGTCGCCGGCTTCGAGCCGGACGCGCTCGGCCGTCGGCGCCCACACCTCGAACGTCGTCATACGGCCATTGTCCGTGATGTCCTCACCAACAAGGCAATCGGCAACCGGTGCAGGAGGTCGGCCGCCGTCACCGTATCCGCATAGGTCTCGCCGGTCAGCGCATCCCTCCAGTCGCCTTCCGGCAGCGTCAGTGACGTGTCCCGCCAGCCGCCGTCACGTTCGAGGGTCGCCGGCAAACGCGTGACGAGAGTGATGGCAGCGCCGCCTCGGACGAACCCCAGCAGGTGTGATGCCGCAGTGCCGGCGGCGGTCAACGGCGCGTAGGAGCCGTCGAACGCCGCGGGCAGGTCGCGGCGCAACCGCAGCGCCTGCGCGACGACGTGCAGCTTCGCCAGTCCCGTGCCGTCGACCACCGGGCTTTCGCCAGAGTCGAGCCTGGCGAGCAGGTCCTCCCGCCGGTCGTAGTCGACCGGCCGTCGGTTGTCCGGATCGACGAGGGACAGATCCCACAACTCGCTGCCCTGATAGAGATCGGGAACCCCGGGCATCGTCAGCGCCACCAGTTTCGCAGCCAGCGAGTTCGACCACCCGTACGCCGTGATGCGGTCGGCGAACTCCGCGACCTCGGCGAGCAGGGACTCGTCGGCGTAGACCCGGCCGACGAAGTCCACGAGCGCCTCATCGTAGTCCGCGTTGCGATCGGTCCAGGAGGTGTGTTCCTTGGCCTCGCGCGAGGCCTTCTCAAGGTAGGCGAGGGCGCGATCGTGGGTGAGTGGCCACGCGCCGACGAGCGTCTGCCAGGCGAGGTAGCCCAGATTGGGATCCGGGCCGGGGTGCCGGCCGGCCCACCCTTCGACGGCGGCACGCCACGAGGCGGGCAGTTCGGCGAGGACGTTGAGCCGCGCGCGTACGTCCTCGCTGCGTTTGGTGTCGTGTGTGGACAGTGCGGTCATGGAGTGCGGCCACGACTCAAGCCGTGTCGAGCACGCCTGGTGGAACTCCTCGACGCCGGTGGCGAACACAGCCGGCTCGCCGCCGACCTCGTTGCGGCTGACCAGTCGGTGATAGCGGTAGAACGCGGTGTCCTCGACGCCCTTGGCCATGACCATCCCGGTGGTCTGCTGCAACCGGGTGGCGAACTCGCTCCCATCGGCGCGCGCCGCCCGGTCGATCTCGGCGATCGACGGCGCGAGATCGCTCCGGCGACGGCTCGCAGCGCGGACGGCGGCGTCCAGATGCGCTGAGCCGTACCCCGGCAGATAGGTGCGATAGACGGGCAGGCAGGCCATCACCTCGCACAGGGCGTCGAACGCGTCGAGAACGTGCGGGATCAGCCGGGCCAGTCGTTGGGTCTCGGCATGCAGCGTGACCGCGGCCGCGCGGAGCTTGAGCCGGTAGGTCAGCTCCTCGAAGTCTGTCTCCGCCCCGGTGAGATCCGCATAGAGGCCGGTCAAGGGTGCTTCCCCGGCCGGGTCGACGAGGACGCCGTCGATGATCCGCAGCGCGTCGTAGCCGGTGGTCCCCGCCGCAGCCCAGGTCGCGGGCAACTCCTCGCCGGCGGCCAGGATCTTCTCCACGACGACCCAGGTGCCGGGTGCGGCTGCGGCCAGCCGGGAGAGGTAACCGCCCGGATCGGCCAGGCCGTCGGGATGGTCGATCCGCAGCCCAGCGACATCGCCGGCCCGCACCCAGCGCAGCACCTCACGGTGGGTGTCGTCGAACACCCGGGGATCCTCGACCCGGATGCCGGCCAGCTCGGTGATGTCGAAGAACCGGCGGTAGGCCAGCGCGTCGGAGCGTCGCCAGGAGACCAGCTCGTAGTGCTGGCGGTCGTGCACGTCGCGTGCCGAGCCGCCCGCCGTTCCGGGGGCGATCGGGAAGCGCTGCTCGTGGTAGGCCAGCTCGCTGCCGACCAGTTCGAGCCGATCCAACTCCTCGGGTCCGTCGCCGAGCACCGGCAGGAGCAGCCGACCGGCGGTCCAGTCGATGTCGAAATAGCCGGCGTGAGCCGCCGCCGGCCCCTGCTCCAGCACCTCCCACCACCAGCGGTTCAGCGCCGGCACCGCGACGCTCATGTGGTTGGGCACCAGGTCGACCACGCAGCCCAACCCC
>JBAVXU010000260.1:0-13242 GCA_049698415.1 Mycobacteriales bacterium | reverse complement strand
TCGAGTGGGTGCTGGATCAGGTCGAGGTCATCCTGCACCGCCAGGCCGCCCGGCTCGACCTCCCGTATCCCTCTCATAAGTGATCATGGTGCGCGACACGCGACCGAGTCGGCAGGTCTGCACCATGATCACGGTGGGGGGCAGGAGACGGCCGGGAGGCGGGAGACGGCCGGGAGACGGGATCCGGGGCGACGTGGGGGGAGGATGGGGCGATGCTGTTCGCCGACTTGGTCAATGCTTCTGCGGCGGTGCGATCGACGGCATCGCGCAAGGCCAAGACCGCTGCGCTGGCCGCGGTCCTGCGTACGGCCGAACCCGACGAGGTGGCTCCGGCCGTGGCGTACCTCTCCGGCGAACCGCGCCAGCGCCCGCTGGGAGTCGGCTGGGCAGCCCTTCGCGACCTGCCGGATCCGGCCGCCACCGCGCAACTGACGGTGGGCGAGGTCGACGACGCACTCGATCGCATTGCCGCGGTCGCCGGCTCGGGAACGGGCTCGCAGGCAACGCGACGCGCCGCGCTGGCCGACCTATTCGGGCGGGCGACCGCCGACGAACATGAGTTCCTGCGTGGCCTGCTGACCGGCGAGTTGCGCCAGGGCGCGCTGCAGGCGATCGTCACGGACGCGGTGGCCGAGGCCGCCGGCGTCCCGGTCCCCGACGTCCGGCGCGCTCTGATGCTCTCGGGCGATCTCGGCCCGGTCGCCGGGCTGGCACTGCACGAGGGCCTGACCGCGCTGCGGAAGGTGGGCCTGCGGGTCGGCACGCCGGTGCAGCCGATGCTGGCCTCCCCTGCCCCCGACATCGCCGCGGCCATGGACCAGACCGGCGAGGCGGCGGTCGAGTGGAAGCTGGACGGGATCCGGGTCCAGGTGCACCGCAACGGCGATGACGTACGCGTGTTCACCCGCAGCCTCGACGACATCACCGTACGAGTGCCCGAGGTGGTCGAGGCCGCACTCAAGCTGCCCGTGACGACCGCCGTGCTCGACGGCGAGGCGATGGCGATGCATGCGGACGGCCGTCCACAGCCGTTCCAGCTGACCGCGAGCCGGATCGGCAGCCGTAAGGACGTGGCCTCGATGCGGGCGGCCGTCCCGCTCACCACGTACTTCTTCGACCTCCTGCACCTCGACGGCGCCGACCTGCTCGACTCCTCCGGCGCGGACCGGTACACCGCGCTGGCCGGGGTCGTGCCCGAATCCCAGCGCACTCCACGGATCGTCACCGCCGACCCGGCCGAGGCCGCGGCGTTCTTCGACTCGGCCCTGGCCGGTGGGCACGAGGGGGTCGTGGTGAAGTCGCTGTCCGTGCCCTATCAAGCCGGCCGGCGCGGTGCCGGCTGGATCAAGGTCAAGCCCCGGCACACCCTCGACCTGGTGGTGCTGGCCGCCGAGTGGGGCCATGGCCGGCGCCGCGGGTCGCTGTCCAACCTGCATCTGGGCGCCCGTGACCCCGACACCGGGAATTTCGTGATGCTGGGCAAGACGTTCAAGGGCCTCACCGACGTGATGCTCACCTGGCAGACCGAGAGACTTCTCGAGCTCGAGGTGTCCCGCAACGAGTGGCAGGTGTTCGTCCGGCCGGAGTTGGTGGTCGAGGTCGCCATCGACGGTGTTCAGGGCAGCACACGCTACCCCGGTGGGGTGGCGCTGCGCTTCGCGCGGGTCCTCGCCCACCGGCCGGACAAGAGCGCTGCGCAGGCGGACACGATCGACGCCGTACGCGTACTGCACGTGCGCGCCCGCAGCTGACCCTCCGCCTGCGCGCACAATGATCCCCATGACCACCGACGACGGCAGCGACCGGGCGCTGCGGGCCGACATCCGGCGAGTCGGTGACGCCCTGGGCGCCTCGCTGGTCCGGCAGGAGGGCCAGCACCTGCTCGAGCTCGTGGAGCGGGTACGCGCACTCAGCCGCGACGACGCCGACCGGGTGGCCGCCCTGCTCGGTGAGGTCGACCTCGTGACCGCCGTCCAACTCGTCCGCGCCTTCTCCGCGTACTTCCACCTGGCGAACACCACCGAGCAGACGCACCGTGCGCGCGGCCTGATCGCCAGCCGGCGCGAGCACGGCGGCTGGCTGCACCAGACGGTCGACCGGTTGATCGACAGCGGGGTCGAACCCGCGGAGATCAGTGCTGCTGTGGGCCGGCTCGCGGTGCGGCCGGTGTTCACCGCCCATCCGACCGAGGCCTCGCGCCGCTCCACGCTGTCGAAACTACGCACGGTGGCCGAACTTCTCGACGAGCCGGACACGCCCCGCGCCGACCGGCGGCTGGCCGCGGTGATCGACCTGTTGTGGCACACCGACGAGCTGCGGCTGGCCCGGCCGGAGCCGGCCGACGAGGCGCGAAACGCCGTCTATTACCTCGACGAGCTCTTCGCCGGACCGGTTCCCGACGTCCTCGACGAGATGGCCGACGAGCTGGGCCGTATCGGGGTCGCGCTGCCGGCCGGATCACGGCCGCTGTCGTTCGGCACCTGGATCGGTGGTGACCGCGACGGCAACCCCAACGTCACACCGGCCGCCACCGCACAGGTACTGCTCCTGCAGCACGAGCATGCGATCCGGGCGCTGCTGGCCGGCTGCGCGCAACTAGGTCAGGACCTGTCGGCGTCGAGCCGGATCGCCGGCGCGTCCGCCGAACTGCTCGAGAGCGTGGACGCCGACCTGGCGATGCTGCCGGAGGTCGAGCAGCGCGTGGTCAGGATGAACGCCGAGGAGCCGTACCGCCTCAAGATCAGCTGCATCCGCGCGAAGCTGGCCAACACCCGCGGCCGGCTGGCCCGACAGTCGGCCCACCAACCGGGCCGTGACTACCTGGGTACGGCAGACATGTACGCCGACCTCGACCTGATGCAGACCTCCCTGCGCGAGCACCGGGGGTCGCTGATCGCCGACACGACGCTGTCGCGGATGCACCGCACCGTGGAGGCGTTCGGCCTCCATCTGGCCACGATGGACATCCGCGAGCACGCGGACGCACATCACGCGGTTCTCGGCACGCTGTACGACGGGCTGGCCGAGCTGGACTGCAACTACGCCGAGCTCGACCGGGGACAGCGGACCAAGCTGCTGGTCGACGAGCTGGCCGGCCGGCGCCCGCTGTGCGGTACGGAGCCGGCGTTGACCGGCCGCGAACAGATGACGTTCGAGGTGTTCGGGGTCATCCGCGACGCCCTCGACGCCTTCGGGCCGGACGTCATCGAGAGCTACATCGTGTCCATGACCCGTGGTGTCGACGACGTGCTGGCCGCGGTGGTGCTGGCCCGCGAGGCCGGACTGGTGGACGCCCACGCCTCGTCGGCGCGGATCAGCTTCGTGCCCCTGCTGGAGTCGGTGGCCGAACTTCGCCGCGCCGGCGAACTCCTCGACGAGTTGCTGTCCGTCGAGCCCTACCGGCGATTGGTGGCCGCCCGCGGCGACGTCCAGGAAGTGATGCTGGGTTACTCCGACTCCAACAAGGATGCCGGCATCACGACATCGCTGTGGGAGATCCACAAGGCCCAGCGGGCGCTTCGCGACGTGGCCGGCAACCACAACGTGCGGTTGCGGCTGTTCCACGGCCGCGGCGGCACCGTGGGCCGCGGTGGCGGCCCGACCCATGACGCGATCCTGGCCCAGCCGTACGGCACGCTCGACGGCGAGATCAAGGTGACCGAGCAGGGTGAGGTCATCTCCGACAAGTACGCCCTGCCGTCGCTGGCCCGCGAGAACCTCGAGCTGACGCTGAGCGCCGTGCTCGAGGCCACCCTGCTGCACACCACGTCCCGTGTGCCGGAGTCGCAACTGGCCCGCTGGGATGCCGCGATGGATGTGATCTCGGCCGCCGCGCACGCCGGCTACCGCAAGCTCATCGACGATCCCGACCTGCCGGCGTACTTCCGGGCCAGCACCCCCGTCGAGCAACTCGGCGCGCTCAATATCGGCTCGCGCCCGTCGCACCGCCCGGATGCAGGCGCAGGGCTCGAGGGGCTGCGTGCGATCCCCTGGGTCTTCGGCTGGACCCAGACCCGCCAGATCGTGCCCGGCTGGTACGGCGTGGGCAGCGGTCTGGCCGCCGCCCGCGAGGCCGGCCTCGGCGATGTCATCGACGAGATGTACGAGCACTGGCACTTCTTCCGTACCTTCGTGTCCAACGTCGAGATGACCTTGGCCAAGACCGACCTGTCGATGGCCGGGAGGTACGTCGAGGCGCTGGTCGAGCCCCGGTTGCACCACGTCTTCGACGCGGTCCGCCGGGAGCACGCGACCGCGGTGAGCGAGATCCTGCGGGTGACCGCCGAGAAGAACCTGCTCGACAACCACCCGGCCCTGCAACGCACGTTCGCCGTCCGCGACACCTATCTGGAGCCGATCAGCCACCTGCAGGTCGCGCTGCTCGCCCGGCAGCGCTCCGGCAGCGACGACCCGCTGCTGCAGCGGGCGATCCTGCTGACCGTCAACGGAATCGCCGCCGGGCTGCGTAACACCGGATGACCACTTTGCCGCGTGATAGTGATTGACTCAGCGCCGGCGCGCGCTCACCGGGAGGGGACCACCATGGCAGCTGCGGATCCGCCGCTGCCCGCTGCCCAGGCACGGCCGGTGTGGGCTCCCGACGACCGCGAACGCGCCGACCTCGAACTCCTGCTCAACGGCGGCTACCCAGCCTTGCCCGGCTTTCTCGGCCGCGCTGACGTCGACTCGGTGCACGGGCACTCCCGGCTGGCCAACGGCACGCACTGGCCGGTGGCCGTCACGCTTGAGGTGCCCGATGAGTTGGCGGCGCGCGGTGCCCTGACCCTCACCGACCCCGAGGGCGCGCCGATCGCCACGATCGAGGTGTCCGAGACGTGGCCCGGTGGTCCCGGCCGGCACTTCGTCGCCGGTCCGGTCGCCCGACTGGCCCCGACCTCCTACGGCACGTTCGGGCGGCTGCATCTGACCCCGGAGCAGGTGCGCACGGCCCTGGCCGGCGCCCCGGCACTGGCCGTGATCGCCGAGGACGCGCTGCACTACGCCGACCTGGCCGCGATCCGCTCGGCCGCCGCCGAACTCCGCGCACGCGTACTTCTTCTCGTGCCAACTGCGGAGCCGGGCAGCGAGGGGTTGGTACGCATGACCCTCGCCGCGGCCGACGAGATCGCCGATGCGCTGCTGGTGGCGGTGCCGCTGCCCAGGCCGGACGGTTCGGTGGCCGAACTGCTGCGGGCCGCGCACGTGGCGACGGCGTTCGGCGCCACCCACCTGCTCAGCAGGGCCGCTGTCCCCGATCCGCCGCTCACCGTGGTGCGGCCGGCCCGCACGGATGGTCCGGATCTGCCGGCGCCGAGCAGGGACGACCTCGATGCTCTGCTCGACGCCGGCGCCGCGCTGCCGGCCGGCTTCACCCCGGCCGCGGTCGAGACCGAACTGCGGCGAGGCAGGCGGCCGCTGCGCGAGCGCGGGCTCGTCGTGCTGTTCACCGGCCTCTCGGGATCGGGCAAGTCGACGCTTGCTCGTGGTCTGCATGACGTCCTGCTCGAACGCGGTGACCGTACGGTGTCGCTGCTCGACGGCGATGTCGTACGCCGGATGCTCTCGGCCGGGCTGGGATTCTCCCGCGCCGACCGGGACCTCAACGTGGCGCGGATCGGCTACGTCGCGGCAGGGGTGGCCCGCCACGGCGGGGTCGCGATCTGCGCGCCGATCGCGCCGTACGACGCGACCAGGGCGCAGGTGCGCGCCATGGCCGAGGCCGTCGGCGACTTCGTGCTGATCTGGGTGGCGACCCCCCTCGAACAGTGCGAGAAGCGCGACCGCAAGGGGCTCTACGCCCAGGCTCGCGCCGGTCGGATCACCGGCTTCACCGGCATCGACGATCCTTACGAAGACCCGGCGGACGCCGACCTGGTGCTCGACACAACCGGACGAGACGTGCAGGACTGCCTGGCCGAGGTCGTCCGCCTGCTCGAAACCGGCGGTTGGATGGAGGAAAGCTGATGGACCTGGGCCTGACGATCGTGAGCTTCTTCATCGGCATCGTCGTGGGTCTGACAGGCATGGGTGGCGGGGCGCTGATGACCCCGGTGCTCGTGCTGTTCTTCGGTGTGGCACCGCTCGCCGCGGTGTCCAGCGACCTCGTGGCGTCGGCGGTGATGAAGCCGTTCGGCACCGCCGTCCACCTCCGCCGGGGCACCGTGCACCTCGGGCTCGTCAAGTGGCTGTGCATCGGGTCCGTACCCAGCGCATTCCTCGGCGTCCTGGTCATCAAGGCCTTCGGCAACGGCGAGCGGTTGCAGTCGGTGGTGAAGCTCAGCCTCGGCGTCGTGCTCGTCGTCGCCGCCGCGGCGCTGATCGTCAAGGCCTATCTCAGCCTGCTCGAGCGGGCTCGGAGGCGGGCCCGCCGGGCCGCCGGTGAGCTCACCGGCTCCGCCGATGACACGGCGCCCAAGGAACTTCAGATCCGCCCGCTGCCCACCGTGGTCATCGGTGCGGTCGGCGGTCTCGTGGTCGGCATGACCTCGGTGGGCTCCGGATCGCTGATCATCATCGCGCTGATCCTGTTGTATCCCACACTCAAGGCCTCACAGCTCGTGGGCACCGACCTCACCCAGGCCGTGCCGCTGGTCGCCTCAGCCGCGCTGAGCCACATCATCTTCGGCGACTTCCAACTCGGCTTGACCGCCTCACTGCTGCTGGGCGCTGTGCCGGGCGTCCTGGTGGGCGCGACGATGTCCTCGCGAGCACCCGGCGGCATCGTGCGCCGCGCGCTCGCACTGGTGCTGCTGGCATCGGGACTGAAGCTGCTCGGTGCGGACAACGTCGTGCTGATCAGCATCCTCATCATCGTGGTGCTGATCGGCCCACCACTGTGGATGCTTGCCCGGCGCCGCCACGGCATGCCCATCCTTGCTGCCCGCGAGAAGAGCGCGGCGCGCGACAAGGCGTAGCCGACGAACTGCCGGGCGCTGAAACAGCAACCGGCGGCCGGGGATAACCCAGACCGCCGGCGTATAGCCGTTGTGCAACCTGCGTTGTACGACTAGCTCTGTCGCCCTGCCGCCGCGACGTTCTTCCAGGCCTGACGTGAAGCCGCGTCGGTCAGCGACCAGTCACCCTGCGCGCCGGTGCCGTTCCAGTACAGCCACATCGAGATCCGGCCTTGCGACTTGATCCAGCTGGCGTCAGCCGCGATGGTCTGGGCACGCAACGCCTGCATGGAAGGCGACGGTGCACTGCCGGGTCGGATGGAGTACTGGCCGTACTCCGTGATCAGCATCGGCTTGCCCTTGGTGATCATCGAGTTGTACCAACTCATGAACTGCGGATCCTTGCTGAGTTGGATCGGCGTCGGCGTGGAGTAGTTGTCGACTGCCGTGAAGTCGGCACGGTCGCTGCCGACCCACCATGCCGCGGCGCCACCGATCGAGTTCAGGCGCGAGGGCTGCCACCAGTAGCTCATGTAGACCGGGCCCCACTGGATCGTGGAGTTGGCGGTCTTCACGACCGTGTACAGGTGCCGCTGCATCGCGACGAACTGCGCAGCCGTCATGTCGTTCTCAGGCTCATGGAAGGTGGTCGCGTACACGCCGGTCCTGGGAACGCTTCGTGCCCAGGCGGAGATAGCGGCGTCGTACTTGCCGTTGGCCGCGCCGACATAATCGCCGCCCGGTGGCTTCCACGAGGTGAAGGAGTGATACCCGTTCTTGGCGTCATCCTTCGCGGCGGACGTGGCGAAGGTGGCCGGCAGGGACGAGTTGAACGACCTGCGGAACTTCAGCGACCCGATGGCCGAGTTGCAGGTATTGAAGTTCGAGATGCTCGAGGCCGGTGAGTTGCATGTCGCGCCGACCCAGACCTTGCCACCGGAGACGGGTGGCGGCGGCGGCGGGCTGGCCGACGGCGGCGTGTAGGTCACGGTGAAGACCGGGATCTCCGGGGCGCCCTCGGCCGAGTGGTACAGCGCGGTGGCTGATGTGGACGAGGTGACGGCGACCGACACGAGTCCGTTTCCGGAGACCGGGACGGACCAGGAAACCCGGCCGGTCCCCGGCGTGGTGGTGATGACGCCGAGGCTGGCGCCCAGCGCGGGGCGGTTCTGGTGCGTGAGGGTCGACTCTGTCCACGAGGTGTCCGGTACGACCCAGGCGCCCACGGTCGGCGGCAGCAGCTGGGTCACGACGCGGTTCAGGGTGAAGACACCGCTGACGTTGGTCGAGCCTGCAGGCAGGGAGTGGACGATGAACTTCAGGTAGATGGTCTTGCCGTCGTCGGACGGGCCGCCCGAAGCCAGTACGCCACTGGCGCCGTAGTTGCTCGTGGGGTACTTCGGAGAGACGTAGGAGTCGTCCGAGGCGTTGTAGCGGTAGCTCATCGGCGCCGGTCCCGCTGGTGCCGGAGAGGCGAAGAGGGTGGTGGCCACGGCCGCTGCGCAGGAAACCACCGCAAAAGCGGCGACCGCCCGCAGCTGCTTGCCGCGCTGGGCCCGGGTGGGCCGGACGGGGTGATGGGACGGCTGTGCCGCCGTCGGGAGCAGGGGTGGTGTGGAGGTCATGAAGGGCCTTCGACACAAACCAGGGCTACCTAGAGTGTTTGACTGGTTACTCTTGGTGCTGGGGGCGCGCTTACGATCCGATTGACCACAATGTGCGGAGGCGTCGTGTATTTTTTGACCAGTCGGCAAATGCTCGCGGGGGAACGTGGTCGTCCGCGCATCGGTTCCGGGTCAGTCGTGTCGCGCCAGCGCGCGGTATCCTGGCAACGCCTCACGGGGCGTGCACAGTCAGCACCGACCACGGACCTACCCGGGGGTGAATAGTGGCCGCCAGAGCCCAAGTGTCATCGGCTAACGAGTTCCAGGACTACAGCGACATGCTCCGCCGACGCTGGCCGTTCATCGTGGCCGGGGTCGTGATCGGGCTGCTGCTCGCCGCCGCTGCGCTGCAGATCCTGCCCAAGCAGTACGCCTCCACCACCCGGGTGCTCGTACTGCCGACGCCGGTGGCCGACGCGCAGGTCAGCAACGGCCGCACCTCCGGCGACATCAACCTCGACACCGAGTCCCAACTCGTGAGTTCGATCGATGTCGCCACCGCCGCGGGCAAGGCGATGAAGTCCTCCACCGCCGCCCGCGACCTCATCGCCAACGTCAGCGTCTCGATTCCGGCGAACACCCAGGTTCTCGACATCCAGTACCAAGCTTCCGACCCGGTCCAGGCTCAGAAGGGGTCGCACGCCTTCGGGCAGGCCTACCTCGACAACCGGGCTGCGCTGAGCAAGTCGGCCATCGACGAGCAGGTCAAGAGCCTGCAGGCGCAGGTCGTGGTGCTGCAAAAGGACCTCAAGGTCGCCACCGACAAGCAGGTCACGCTGGCCGCCAACGACCCCGACCGCGAGTTCGCGGCCAACCAGGCCAAGTCGCTCAACGACCAGATCACCACGATCGGGCAGCGCATCGGAGTCCTCAGCAGCACGCAGATCAATTCCGGCCGGATCATCTCCGACGCCGATCTGCCGACCGGCCCGAGCAGCCCCAACACGCTGATCCTGCTCGCTGGTGGCCTTATGGGCGGGTTGATGCTGGGTCTGTGCCTCGCCCTGATCCGGGAGCGTACGGACCGCCGGATTCGGCGTGGTGCCGAGGTCGAGCGCCTGCTGGACGTTCCACTGCTCACCGAGTTGCCTGGTCGGAGCCTGAGCTCCACGAGCCCGTCCGCGGTCGTCGAGCAAGGTGGCCGGGCCGGGAGCGGAATCGCCCGGCTACGAAACACCATCACCGCTGATGTCGGCACCCACCGCCGGGTGCTGCTCGTGGTCGGCGCATCGGATGGCGCCGGCAGCAGCTTCCTGGCCACCAACCTCGCCGCGTCCCTCGCCAGGGCCGGACTCAAGGCAACGTTGATGGCGGCAAACCTGCGTGATGCGGGCGCGGGTGACGGCCCGCGCGGCACGCATCGCCTCGGCGTGTCCGACTTCCTGATGAGCAATGTCAACGCACAGGAGCTCACCATCGCGAGCCGGGACATCCCCGGGCTCTCCGTGATCGGGCCAGGCACCCAGGCGACGCTTGCCGCCGACCGGCTGCAAACCGACAAGGCCCGCGAGCTCGTGGCAGACCTGCTCGTCAATGCCAACTACCTGATCGTCCTGGCCTCGTCAACGGCGTCGAGTGCAGACGCGCAGACGCTGGCCCACCTGGCCGACGGCGTGATCATCGTCGCTGAGTTCGACCGCACCCGTAAGGACGAGTTGATCGACGCAGGACAACAGCTCGAGCGCGTCGGCGCCCGGGTGCTCGGTGCCGTAGCCGTGCCGCGGATCGGCAAGGGCAACCGGGCGGGTAACCGCTCCGAACGCGGCCGCGGCGGAACTGCCCAGAGTCCGCCGGCGCCGAGGACGGCACCGCACGACACCTCCTATCGCTATCCCACCGACGAGCCCAGGCGCGGCGCGTCCACCACCGGCGCCAACCGGCTCGGTGATCCCGAGCCCCCGGTCCTGCGCGGGCCCGCGCCCTTCGAGCAGGGCACCCGCCCACAACCGCGCGAGTCCTAATGGCCGGCCAGTCGCTGCGGGGCGAGCCATAAGGTGCCATCAGGACGCGCGGCCACGAAGATTCGTGGCCGCCTGATACTCAGCGCCGCGGCCTGTTTGCCACTCCTGCTCGCCGCCTGCTCCAGTGCCGCCGGTACCGATCCGTCGGCCGGCGGTGTACTCCCGTCGAACACCACGCCGCCCCCGATCGCCTCGGCGACACCGACCGCGGGCGTCGCCGCGCCCCTGACCGGTGTTCCGGTCGCAGCCGACATCGCCGGCCGATCCGCCGTTGCCGTGCCCGTCGACGTGAACCCTGCGCGTCCGCCGACCGGGCTCAACTCGGCCGACGTTGTCTACGCCGAGTGGGACGGCAAGTCGACCGTACGGTTGACCGCGATCTTCCAGTCCCAGGACAACGGGGCCGTGGGTCCGGTAGCCGGGCTGTCGGCAGCCGACGCAAAGCTGCTCCCGGTGATCAAGCCGGTTCTTGCCGCCGGCCCCACCTATGCCAAGTTCTATCGCCAGGCAGCAGCGGCCGGTCTCAACGTCGCATCGGCGTCCATACGCACCAGCGCCTTCGTCCAGAGCGGTGGCGCTGCCTACGCATCGACGGCGGCGTTGCGCACCCTGGCCGTCCGAGGATCCACCGCCCCGCCGCGGCTGTTCCCGATCGCCGTTCCCGGCGAGGCGTTCGCCAACAGCGGCGTGCGACCGGTGACGTCGTTCCGGGTGCCCTCGGCATCGCAACAGGTCTTCGCCTGGACCTGGGATCCCGCCCAGAAGCGCTATCACGCCACCGTAGGCGGCACGACGGTCAGCGCGGCCAACGTCATCGTGATGTCCATGGGCTACAAGACGATTCTCGCCAAGGCGCCGCAGGGGCCGGCAATTCCGACGGCCGACGTCTTCGGCAGCGGCGCGGCGTACGCCGTCTCCGGCGGCAAGGGTGTCTCGGCCCGCTGGGCTCGCAACGGCCCGCTCAAGGTGCACACTTTTGCCACCGCCGACGGAACGTCGCTGCGGTTCGCCCCGGGGCCGACCTGGGTCATCTTCGAACCGCTCGGTAACGCGTGGGCCGTCGGATGAAGGCCCGGTCGACGACATGAGCATGGACACCCGCCCGCTGTCGGTGATCCCGCCGGAGCCGCCCCGGCCGAGCCGGGTGGCGCGGCGACGCAAGGAGCGGCGGCTGCAGCCGGGATGGCCGATCACCGCACTGTTGCTGTTCTATCCGATCTGGTGGGCGCTCGGGCTCGGCGTGTTCATCTTTATGATCATGGCCATACCCATGGCGCTGTCCCTGTTGCGCCGCAGCCGCGTGCGCGTGCCTCCAGGCTTCGGCATCTGGGTGCTGTTCCTGGTCTGGGTGATCGCAAGCACGGCGATGCTCGGCCTGAACCCGCCGGGCACGGTCCCCAACAGTGCGTCGAGCCGTCTCCTGCCGACCGTGCTGCGGCTGGCCGAATACCTGTCGGTGACGGTGCTTCTGCTCTACATCGGCAACCTGAGCGAGAAGGAGTTCCCGCGCCAGAGGCTGATCCGCCAACTCGGCGTGATGTTCCTGTGGCCGGTCATCGGCGGGCTCATCGCGGTCTGGCAGCCGCACCTGGAGTTCACCTCTCCACTCGAGCGGTTGCTGCCCGCCCACATGCTGACCAACCCCTTCGTGGTCAGCCTGGTGCACCCGGCCTTCGCCCAGTTGCACGAGATCCTGGGCTACCAGTCGCCCCGCCCTGCGGCGCCGTTCGGCTACACCAACATGTGGGGGCAGAACCTCGCCATCCTGCTGATCTGGTTCGTCGTGGGCTGGATGCTGCAAGGAACCCAACGCCGCCGCAGGTTCGGCTACCTCATCATCGCAGCGGCCATCGTGCCAACCGTCTACTCCCTCAACCGGGGCGTGTGGATCGGCATGCTGCTCTCGGTGCTCTACGTCGCAATGCGGCTGGTCGTCCGCGGCCGCGTCGAGTTGCTCGGCGCACTGGCCGGCGCCACCGCGGTGCTCGTCGCCGTGATCGCACTGTCGCCATTGCAGGGGTTGATCACGTCGCGGCTGAACAACGGCAAGAGCAACGACGTGCGAGTGTTCAGCACCGTGGAGGCGGTGCGGATCGCCAAGCTCTCACCGATCCTCGGCTACGGCAACACCCGCAACGCCGTCGGCAGCCAGCAATCAGCAACCGTCGGCAAGACCGCCAACTGCCCGCGGTGCGGCAACATCGCCTTGGGCAGCAACGGCCAATTGTGGCTGGTGCTGGTCACCACCGGATTCGTGGGCGCGGGGCTCTACGTCGGCTTCTTCCTCTACGCCGTCTGGCATTACCGGCGAGATCGGACGTTGATCGGGATCGGTGGCGTGCTGGCTATTGGGCTGTCGCTGCTGTTCATGTTCACCTACAACGCGATGATCTCACCGCTGGCGTTGTACATGATCGCGTTGGCGTTGCTCTGGCGTAACAAGCAGTTCTTCGCCCAGGAGGCAGCCGAACACGACGAGGCGGCCAAGGCACGGTTGAGTGTCGTTGCTTGAACCATCTGTGCGAAGCGCGGAGTCCCCAGAGAAACGGGCCAGCGAACTGAGCAAGGAAGAGCGAAGCGTGCGCGAGCGAGACGAACGGGGCGCCGACGCGTCAGTGTTCGGCCTGGCCGGCCTGCTGTGGCCGCCACCTGCGGTGCTGAGCATGGCTCGGGGCGACAGGCACCGGCCGGAGGTGGCCGCGCCGGTGGTCGCCGACTACATTC
>JBAVXU010000259.1:0-7451 GCA_049698415.1 Mycobacteriales bacterium | reverse complement strand
CTTCCTGGCCCGGCCGCTCGACTGGCGGAGCTTCCCGTCCGCGGCCAACGGCAGCCCGGCGCTGATCGGCTACCTCCGCAGGCCAGGCAGTCCCGTCTACGAGGCGCAGGTCGTCGACGTGCTGCGGATCGTCGACGGCAAGATCGCAGAGAGCAACGCCTTCACCGGCGCGCACCACGTCGCGGTTTTCGGCATGCCGCCTGTGGTGGAAGCGGAGCGTCCAGGCTCGAACTGACGTGCTTCAGGCGTGCGCGTGCTCGTCCTCGTCATGCCCGGCGTCCGGGTCGCCGCCCATCATCCGCAGCATCGGCAGCCCGCCGGTGCGTACGAAACGCCAGACGAGGGCGGCGGCCAACGCAAGAAATGCGATGTTCAGGCACGTGGTGTAGTTCCAGCTGATGCCTGCTTCCAGCACATGGGCGTTCCGCTTGGCTGGCACCAGGCCGAGGGGTGTGAACACGAGCTCGACCAGGTAGCCCGCCACCACCATGGCCAAGTAGAAGGTGCCGGTGATGCGCAGGGCCATCTTGGTGCCGTAGTACTTCCGGTAGATCAGGATGATCGGGATGATGATCAGGTCGGCGAAGATGAAGGACACGACGCCGCCGAAGCTGATCCCCCCGTTCCACAGCACCGCTGCCAGTGGCACATTGCCGATCGAGCAGACGAAGCTGAGCAGCGCCACGACCGGCCCGATGATCGGGCCCCACAGGGTGGCCAGCAAGTGGTGGTTCTCCAGGAACAGCCCTTGCCAGAACGTCGCGGGCACCCATGCGGCCGCCGCGCCGGCCAGCAGCAGGCCACCGAAGACGTCGCGATAAACGGCGGCCCAGTCCATCGCGAAGTACTGCGAGGTCGAGGTGAAGCCGGCCGGGCTGAGCACTCGACGCCAGATAGGCCCGGTCGTCGGCACGCTCATGTCCATGGCGGCGTGACCCTCCATGGAACCCGCCACGGCCCGGTCGGACTGCCGGCGCGCCTCCTCGACGATCTTGCCGCGCACCCAGAGCCGGAACATCAGGGCGACGAAGATGATCATCAGCGGTCCGCCGACGAATTCAGCGACGGTGAATTGCCAACCCATGAGCAGCGCCAGGATGATGCCCAGCTCGATGACCAGGTTGGTGGAGGCGATCTCGAAGGCAAGCGCCGCGGTGAAGTTGGCGCCCTTGCGGAACAGGGCGCGAGCCAGGGCGACCGCGGCGTAGGAGCAGGAGCTGGAAGCGGCGCCGATGCCGGTGGCAATAGCCAGGGTCCTCGGTCGGTCGTCCGGCAGCAGCCGAGAGATCTCGTCCTTGCGTACGACCGCCTGGATCACCCCGGACAGGAAGAAGCCGAGGATCAGGGCCCAGAGGACTTCCCAGGTCATCGAGCCGGCGATGGCCAGGGCGTGGCCAACGGCGTGCAATGCCGACATGGGCAGCCCCCTCCCATTCGCGATGATCGCCGGCCGCCGGAGGGCGTGCCCCAGCATATGGCGGGGAAACCAGTGGCTCGTGGGGTCGGCCCGGTCCGGCCGGTGGGGTGGCAGGGCGAAAGTCACAGGTAACGCCAAGGTTGGCCGCAGCCGTGGCACAGCTATGAATCGCATGGTTGTGGAGTTCCGGTGACGAAACCGGCTCCGTCCCAGTCTGGAGAGTCACACCATGAGCTTGAACTCAGGAGTCATCACCAAGGTCGCCCTCGTTGCAGGCGGCCTCGTCGCCGGCGCCGTCCTCGCCGGCACTGTGGCGGCTCAGGCGGCTCCCTCCGCCACGCCGTCAGCCGCCAGTTCCTCCGCCACTGATCCTCACCCGGGCGACAACGGTGCGGACGGCGTGCAAGAGGCCCAGGAGCACCACGGCCCGCATCATGGACTCGCCCTGTCGGGCACGGTCAAGGCCGTGGGAACGAACACAGTCACGATCCAGACCACGTCGGGCACGACTGTCTACTCCGTGGTCAGCAGCAGCGACATCGACAAGAACGGCGAGGCCAAGTTGTCCTCGCTGGTGGTCGGTGACAAGGTCATGTTCAGCGTCGACAGCACCAAGACAAAGCAGATCGACAAGCTCCACGCCGGCGATGAGGCCAAGAACATGCCGATGAGGCCAGCCAACTGACCTGCACGCCGCACCGCTCTAGGGCATGACTTGCGACGAGGCCTCACACGGTGCCTCGTCGCAAGTCGCGTTCAGTCGCCCTAGTGAGAGTCGTGCACCGACACGCGCATGACCCCACCGTTGACTCCGGGCGCCGACGAACCGACCGTCACGTACATCGCGCCGTCCGGACCCTGTGCGATGCCACCGGGCACTGCCAGCTGGCCGGCCCCGAAGTGATCCTTATCGGCCGGGTGCCCGAACGGGATGCGCACGATGTCACCTGGGGGCGTGGCGGTCAGGCCACCGGCGAACATCTCGGTCCCCCAGAAGTTGCCCTGCCGGTCGAACGTGCACGAAGTGATCGTGGTCAGTCCGCGCGCCCAGACCGTGGGCCTGGTCGGGAAGCTGGCGTTCGGGTCGACCCGCCACACCTTGGAGAATCCGCCGCCGCCGGGTGAGAAGAGGTTGGCGACGAAGTCCAGTGTCCCGACATAGAGGTATCCGTCCGGCCCCTGCGCCATGCAGGTCGGCGTCGAGTCACGGAACGGCGCAGCCGTCTCGTTGGGAATGTAGGACACGACCCGCGCCTTGCCGTTGGGCATGATCTCGCTGATCGTGTTGGCGCCGGCATCGGCCACGAACGTGCGCGACCGATCACCGTCGTGGCTCCTGGTGACGAGCACACCGTATGGGTTGGAGTCGGGGAAGTCGCTGGGGAACAGGTAGTGGTGCCTGGAGGTGAACCTGTACATCTGCGATCCGACGTTGGCCACCGTCGAGGCCGATCCGGTACGAGCGTTCAGTGCGAAGAGTCGGCCGGCCTGCGGGTCGTTGACCTGGCCGTTCGTCGCAGCCAGGATGCCGGGCGTCGACTCGCTGTTGATCATCAGGACCCGGCAACTGTCGCTTGACCGGGTCGCGCTGCGGTCTCCGTCGTCGCCACCACAGTTGCCGATGACGCTGAGTCCCTCGGGGCCGAGCACATCCGGCGGAGCGCTGGGATCTTGGCTTGCATAGAAGGAGTTGAAGCTCGTCGACCACGACGGCGTGGTGTGGCCCCAGGCGAACTTGTCGACCTTGCCCGAGTGGGTCATGCCCGCGGGGCCGGAGCCCGCCACGCCGGACTCCGCTACGTACATCGCCCCTCGGCCGTCGAACACGATCCCGCGTGGAGCGGCCAGGCCACCGACCACGGGGGTGATCGACACGGCCGGTGCGGCCGTGGCAGGCGCGGCGCTGACCAGCAGCGCGGCAGCGGTTGCCATTGCGGAAAGAGCGGCGGCGGCCACTCGCGGACGGACACTTCGATGCGTCATGGAGCCCCCACCGATCTCGGATACCGGCCCGGCTTGGCGCGCGGGACTCATCGGCGTGGCGACCCTAGAACCGCCCGATGTACGGAGGCAATAGACGCAAATTTAAATGATTGTAAAGGCCGATCGGCAATGGGATTATTACGTGAACAAAACTGCGAAATCACACGGCGGCGCTTGTATTCACCGCCTACTAAAGCAATTCGTATCTAGCCGCCGCTGGAATGTCGCCCGACGTGGCCGGCCGGCTGCGCACCGACGGACTTGAGAACCCACGTGATCGGCCGGTCGGGGTCCGGGTCGTAGTAGCAGGTCGATCCCGTATGGACCGTGTCGCGGAGGTGCCGGCCCAGCGCGCCATCGTGTTGTCCGATCCGATCCAGTGCCGCCACGATCGCCTTGCGTACCGCCACCCGAGCCCGCTCCTGGCTGGAACCGAACCGGCGGGTACGGCCGGAGAGCCCGGTGGAGGCCCGGACCTCATCGAGGAGCGCTTCACGTTCGGTGCTGAGCCGCTCGGCGCGAGCCACGTCGGACCACGACTCCGCCTCGTCGAGCTCGCTCTCAATGTCAGCGAGGCGCTGTCGGTAGGCCGTCAGCGCCTGCGCGTCGATGACCTCGCCGGTGTTGGTCTCGACGGCAACGTGGTCCGAATGGCCGTGCGCGGTCGCGGAAAGCCGGTCGGCGTCGAGCCGGGCGCCGGGATGCGCCAGGAGTTGATGCAGGTAGTGCATCCCCCGCAGGTCGGCCAGGGTGGTGCTCGCGCCGGCGAAGCCGACCGTCCACGTGCCGTCGAGGTTGCGGAAGAGGTTCGCGCGTGATGCCGGCTGGCTCGGCGGCGCCGGCGATCGCGCCTGCAGTTGGGCGCGCCACCAGTCCGCCCCGATCCGCTGGTAGCAGGACACGGCGCTGTGCCGCCAACCGCTCGCCTGAGTCGGGTCGACGAGCCGGTAGGCGCGGTGCAGATAGTCGTCGACAACCCCGTGGAAACTCACAGCTCCCGCGGTGAGCACGCCGCGTCCCGCGTACGGCTCGAGCAGCCGTACCCCGTCTGTCGCCACGTCGCGGACCCCGAGCGCGGAGGCGACCGCGACCAGGCAGGTCGTGGTCAACAGGAAGTCGACGTCGCGGGCGATGGCGTCCAAGCCCGGGCCCACCACCCGATGAAGCAGGGCGAGAGCACGATCGGGGTGGCCCGCCTCGAGCCAGAGGACCGCTGCCTCGGCACTGACCGACGGGATGCCCTCGTCCGCGCCGTACGCCTCGAATGCTTCCGCCTCGGCGGCGAGGACCTGTTGTTCACCGAGGTAGCGCGCCCGGTCTGCGGCGAGACTGTGCATCACGGCCCGGAGGTCGGGTTCGGCTGCCTGCGTGCCCAGCGCTTCGGTCCGCGCAGCCAGGTGGTCGGCCTCGTCGATCTCGCCGGCGACGAGGCAGCTCATGGCGCGCCTGGCGGCGGCGAAGAAGGCCACCCGCGGCGAGTCCGATTCGGCCGCCAGGATGTCCAGCGCGCGGAGCTGGCGATTCACCGTCACGACGTCGAGGCACTCCCATGCGGTCGTCAGCCGCCAGAGGTGCGCCGACAGCCTCGGCTCGGTCGCATGCAGATGCGCCGTCGCGTCGGTGAGCCGGGCGGAGAGGGCCACCCGCTCTGCGAAGTCATCCGGACCCCATCGGGTCAGCAAGGCGGCATCAAGCGCGTCAGCGACCAACTCGGGATCGTCGAGTTCGACGCTGATCTCCACCGCCTCGTCCGCCAGCCCGATTGCGCGCTGCGCGTCGCCGCCGTACGCCCAAGCGCGTGCAAGAGCAGCCGCCAGCCGTGCCTTCAGCGACGGGTCCTGCACGGCGACGTACGCGCTGTGGATGAGTGCCGGCACCTGTCCTGGATGAACGCCGAACTCCTGTGCCAATGGCAGGCGCAGAGCCGCCGCAGCGATCTGGGCGATATCACCGGAACTCTGGGCCGCGTGGAACGCTCGGATTGCACTGCTCCGAGCGTCTTCCCCTCCGGCCGAGGGCGCCATGCCGGGATCGTACGGCGGCTCGTGCCCTCCTACGGTCGGATCAGCGCCACTGTCTGCGCATGCCGGGCGACCAGGGCGCGGTCCCAGTCCCCGGTGCAGTAGACCGACACCGCTGAGATCGACCCGTCCGAGATGTCGGCCCGGAACAGTTCGCGGCAGTACCACGACTCGCCGGCGTGATCCCACTGCTCCTCGACCTCGAGGACGAATCCGGTCTCCGTGACGTCGAGTCGTGACCGGGGCACCCGGCCCGGACCGGGGTGCCCCGCCTTGCGCAGCGCCGTCAGGTCCTCGATCCCCTGACCCTGAAGCCGCCATTGCGGCATGGTGAAGTCGCAGAACGCGTCCGCGGTGAACAGTCCTTCAGGTGCGGTGCCGGTCTCGAGGAACGTGATGAACTCGTCGGCCAGTTCGCGGGCCGTCGCCTGCGACACGGTCATGACGCACCTGCCATCGCCGCGAGGTTGGCATCGAGCACGGCCATCGTCTCGGCGAGCTCTTTCGACGGGCTGAAGTCGAGCGTCTCCGTTCCGGCGGTCACGACCGGGACATGCCCGGGCGGGGCGTAGTAGGCGTCCCCGGCCTCGTAGGTCTCGTCGTGATCGGCGTAACGCATCACCAGGCGGCCGGCGATGACAACTCCCCAGTGCGGGCACTGGCAGCGGTCATCGGGCAGCCCCCGGAATGCTTCGGTGGCGTCGGCGTCGACGGGAAAGCTGTCGAACGACACCGTGTAGTCGCCGAGATCGGCGTAGCGGCCCTGAATGACCGGTGCGTCCACGAGTAACGGCGCCTCGTTCTTGCTGGTGCGCGGCATGGTGACCTCCTGGGTCGGTTGGTGGTTGCCACCCGGAAGGCGTGACTTTGCGCAGTCACAATGTGACGCGAATGCCGGGCACGCTGTGCGCGAAACGGCTCCAGCCTCGCCATTGACGAAGTGCCGAGAAACCCGGACGCGGGGGCTTAGGGGGGAGCAAAATCGTCGGCGGGTGAGGGGGGAATCCGGCCGGTAAGCCGGCCATGGACCTAGGAGGAAGTATGGCTGACCACCCGAACCTCGATCTGATACGCCGCGGCTACGCCGCGTACGTCTCAGGCGACATGGACACGATCAACGGGCTGTTCGCCGACGACGTCGTCTGGCATGTGGCAGGCAAGAGCGTCATCGCCGGTGACCACAAGGGCAAGCAGGAGGTCTTCAGCTTGTTCGGACAGTTGGCGGAACTCAGCGGCGGGACGTCCACAGTCGAAGTGCACGACCTGCTCGCCAATGACGAGCACTGCGTGGCGATCGTCACCGAGACCGCGACCCGCAACGGCACCACCGGCCGGTTCGATGCGGTTCATGTCCTGCACGTGCGAAACGGCAAGGTCACGGAGTTCTGGGACGCGCACCCCGAGCAGCAGGCTGCAGACGCCTTCTGGTCCTGACTGGTAGCGGCGACCGGCCGCGACACATTCGACTTTCGGTAGGAGGAGGGCAGATGGCCGTCATCGAGGAGAGCGTCTTCGTCGCTCAGCCACCCAAGGTGGTCTTCGATTTCCTGGTACGCGCGGAGAATCTTCCGGTCTGGGATTCCTCGGTCGTCGAGGCCGAGCAGGTCGGCAATGATCCGATCACGGTCGGCACCCGCGCGCGTGGCACGAGCAAGGTGCTGGGGCGCCGGTTCGACTGGACGACCGAGGTGACCGAACTCGAGCCCGAGAAGCGAGCCAGTTACCGTGCTGTCGAGGGTGACCTGAAGTTCTCGGTGACCAACGAACTCGAGGCCATCGACGGTGGGACGCGCTACCTGTACCGGCTGGAGGCCGACCCGGGTTTGGGTGGGATCTTCGGCCGAATCGCCGATCCCATCGTGCAGCGAGCGCAGGGACGTACGATCCGGGCCAACCTCGAGAACTTGGCCGAATTGCTGGGCGAGCAAGCCAGCGGCTGACCCTCGATCCACCTGGAGACGGGCACCGCGTCGCCGGTGGGCGGGGATCAGCGCAGGATGCCGGTGTGGCCGAGGGAGTAGCGACCGGGC